>CAKZLA010000226.1 GCA_937124525.1 uncultured Desulfobacterium sp. | reverse complement strand
TCCTTTTTTTGAGGTTTTTGATTCCGTTTTCCATTCCCGCTTCTGAACCATACAATTGGCTCGTTCCAATGATTTTACCGTTCAAATTTTTCAAATGGAATAAAAATTCGCCATCATGGTTGGTCTTTCTTTCAAAAACACTTCGTCTTTGCTGAATCTCACCCAGATTTTGAACTATTTGTTCTACTTCGTTTTTGTTACTGAAAAACGTGCTATTAAAGAGCACATTTCCACTAGCCGATTTTAATGTAAACCCGAAGTTATTCTCATTTTTTTTAATTAGCTCAACCATGATAGCTCTTTGTTTTTTCCTACAAATTACGATAACTATTCAATTTTGTAATTCAAATAAGATATTAAAGCCCATTATACACCGCAATAATTCGGTCATTAAATGGAGGGCAGCCCACAAATTTTGCCCTCTGACCCGGGGGGGACCCGGGGCCAGCAGCAACTCACTGCCAGAACACCACCAATCAACACCTCAAAATTAACAAAAGGCTTGACAATCAAGGCTCATTGGGTATAAAAAAAGACATCTTTTCACCACGGAAGTGCGCGGCTTACTGGTGAGGCCCTCGGACTTCAAATCCGATGTGGGGCGCTAAAACCGTCCCGGGTGGGTTCGATTCCCATGCACTTCCGCCATATATATCAATAAATTCAAGAGCTTGATTTTATCAAATTCGTGGTTGCTCGTGGCAGAACATGGCATAAATGCATGTGTCTTGCTATGAGTTTTTACATTGCTCACACTTTGTATTTTGACCCGTCAAGAATATAATTTGATCACATTCAGGACATGAATTTTTCTTTAAAGCCTCATCCCGAGATAAGCCAATCAGTCGTTTCAAGGTCACGTTAAGGCTTTGGGTAAAAAAATTGTGCGGATGCTCAATATTTGAAAGTCTGTAATTAAGATTTTTTCCATGTTTGGGGATATCCTTCAGTGAGAAATAATCTTCTTCTATAAAATCATCATTAAATCGGCCTCCAAGATATATTATAGACATGTTATAAAGATCATCCTTCTCGTCATCTATGTCATATTGTATGATATATAGAATCCCACCTACAACTTCCTTTGCTACTCCAAACGTTGGAGTAAATGCATAGAATATTGCAGATTTATCTTTTAAAACATGTTGAACAGCATTGTCAAAACTCATTTCTACGCTTTCATCCATAAGAATATCCTTCTTTGTTAAAGTTTTTTAATAAACCACAAACTTGTATTATCGTAAAATTTAAATTTAATCTATTAATTCTCTTCGGCTTTTAGAAATAATTTTATAAGATGGGAACACCGCCTTACCTGTCTCATGTCGGAGTTTTTCTTTTGAGTCTCCAGCTGCCGTGTTTCCTCAGCTTTCCCGAAAAAAAAAATTCCGACATGAGGCAGGCCGCCCCTGCGAGGATCGAAACCACAGCCTTGACCAGTCGGGGATCTTCACGGAGGACCCTGGAGTTCATGACGCCTCAACAGAAACTATTGCTGTTTTGGGAAAATATGCATTGAAGCCAGATAAAGACCAATCCACACATGAGAGTAGAGCGTGAACGGCTCGCCCCCGAGAGAACGCTCTATCCTCATGTGTGGATTTATTTTTTATCGCATTCAAAATGAAAAACACTTGACATGAATTCCCAAATAAATTTTGACAATGCTAAAACATGTTTTGATCATGTCAAAAAAGAGGAGGGTTTTTGGGTAGATCAAAAAAAGATGACAAAAAAATTCGATATACAGTAATGCTTGAACCAACTGTCATCGAAGACATTGAATATATAGCCAAACGCGCAGAAATTCCCCCTGCCACTTTAGC
Organism: uncultured Desulfobacterium sp.; assembly: GCA_937124525.1. The sequence goes on along the minus strand of CAKZLA010000226.1, from coordinate 9,133 downwards.
AAGAAATCTTATAAAGTCTAGCCTTGATGAAGCTAAACTTCTTGATAAATTTGGATTGGTTAGGTTGATTGGATCAAGCAGACGCAAATTAGATGAGTTACGACAAAAGTACAATATCACTTATGATGGCATGGATGATTTAAAAAATGATTAATAAATAAAAGAAGCCCCTGGGCGGTGTTCGAGCACCTCCCAAGGGCTAACAAATCATGTTCCAGAGAGATAATGCCTGCAAGCAATTATAACCGACGGAACACCCTTATATTATAACAATAATTTAATGGTGTCAACCCAACCTCTTTGGAACTTTATGAATACACACTTTGTATTCTTTAAATTTCAAGGAGGTTTTTTTATGGAGAATTTTGAATCACAAAAAGATTTACCTGAAGTCACCGTCAGTTCATCACATTTCGCAAAAACGAAAGGGGGCCGGACTAGTATCACGCCCCCTGCAAAGATAAGTAAATTACCTTCAAAAAAGCTGAAGATCCTTTGTTCAGGCGTTGATTCCCTCTATCTCTCTTTAAATGTTTTTTGGAAAGACCTTTCCTTCTTTGAAAGACTATCCCAGGCAAAAAATATTGCCGCTTCCAGGGAAAAAGATATTTGTTTTCCAGTCTCTTTAAAAAACTTTCCTGATCCATACAAATTCAATATTAAATTTTATGGTACTCAAGGATACGAGTGGCTTTTATATAACGGCGATTATTCATTAAGAATTGGTAATTGGCCCAAACCACAGAGCCGTCCAAGTATTCAAATTCAATTTCATTCCGAAACCCTATGGTTAAGCGGTCTTAAAAAATCCATAACTTTTATTTTACGCCTTATCCGTGAATGTGGTGGGAAAGTTTCCGATGTTATCATAAGCCGTTTAGACTTGTGCATTGACACTTTATTTCCAAGATCACTCTGGACTAAAAAACTCATTGATCTAAGCGTGACCAGGGCAAAACATGCCGGACTCTACTTCAATAATAAAGAATTGACCGGTATGACGTTCGGGAAAGGCCGCATTCACGCAAGATTTTATGATAAGCCTCTTGAGATACAACAAAAATCTAAAAAAACATGGTTTTATGATCAAGTTTGGAAAATAGATAAGGCACCGGATGGGTATAAAATAATTCGGATTGAGCTTCAGTTGACCAGGGAGACCATAAAAGAACTTCAAATCATTAAATTAGGGCACTTATATCGACTGTTGCATAATGCCTGGGCGTATTGCACCTGTAATTGGCTTAAATTTCAAAACAACCCGGGTAAACAATCGCATCAAAGAAAGACGTATCCATGGTGGAAAATTGTTCAAAAGGGTTTCATCACAACAACTCTGGTGACTGATCCCCTTATTCGTTGTAAATGTTCAAATCCTACAAAAAAATCTCTGTTCAATCTTTCCTTTGGCTCCATGTCTTCATTGCTGGCTGTTGAAATGGAGACCGGCAAGGATCTCCCCTCCAATGAAGTTTCTATTTACAATGCTGTCCATTCGTATTTAGACTGCATCCCGGAATTTGGAAAAACTGACCCTCTTTTTCAGGAAGCGGTGAACAACAAAAGGGCTAAATACCAAAAACTTCATCAAAAATATATTGAAGCCACTGAGAAAAGAAAGAAACTGGGTTTTATCCGATGAATGGATTTTTAATGGCAACGGATAATAGTTTGACATCCCAACTTTCAAATAATACACTCTCATCCGGTAATTTAATCGGAGGTTTCTGTATGGCTGGGAAAGTTGGGAGAAGAAACGGTGCGAAAAATTTCTATGTAGCCTGGTATGACCGAAAAACAAAAAAGACCATTCGTATATACAAGTACAAAGGCGAAAGGATGTATCATGAATCCATTGCTAACAAGCTGTTGGCAGTCATGCAAGCCGCTGTTGAAAATGGGACGTTTGTTTTAGAAAGATATACAAAAAAAGGCTGGACAGATGTTATTCCTTTCATTGATGAATGGCTGGAAAAATCGAAATTCAGTTTATCGCCTGCCACCTACAAAGGCTATAAATCCTATGTTAAGAAGCACATCAAACCTTTTTTTAAGGCGAATCATCATTTGTCCTTACACGATATCCAGTTAGATGTATTAACCAACTTTAAGAACCAATTGCCCTTACAACCCAAGGGCAAAATCAATGTGATGTATTGCCTTCATACCATCCTTGATTACGCCAAAAGAGCACGTAGAATTATTGCAATGCCATCTTTCCCCAGAAAAAACGAATATCAACTTGAACCAAAGAAAATAAGATGGCTTCCGGAAAGCCGGCAATTACACATATTGGAACAGATTCCGGAAGAACATCAGCCTATCTTTTATTTTTTAAAGTACCACCTCAGAAGGCCCGCTGAGGCCATGGCACTAAAGCGAGAAGATTTTGAGAATGATGTCTTCAGTATCTGCCGTTCCATTTCTGCTCGAAAAGTTGTTAACAAAACCAAAACCGGGGAAATTCATGTAATCCCCTGTCACCCATATTTTGAGCCATTTATTGAGATTGAACTTAAAAAAGCTGTACTTTCGGAATTCTTTTTCACCTGCTCATCATCCAGGAACAAAGGGAAAAGATATTCCCATGAAATTTTAAACCGTCTCTGGAAACAATCCTGTGATAAAGCCGGAGAAAACATTGATTTGTATTCTGGATTAAAACACAGCTCCTGCTCACAATATATTAATGAAAAAGGCTTGTCTGAATCTGAGTTACAAATCATTACAGACCATGCACGTATTGAATCTGTAAAGTGCTACGCAAAAACAGAGGTTAAACGCAAAAAGGAACTCATGTTAAAGAAGACCAAGTCTATAGCAAAATTAAAAAATTATATAGAATGCAGCGAGCATTTCAAATGAAATACTCAGTCTATAGAATCAAAACCTATGATAAAATTGAACAATTAGGAACTAAAGAAAAATTTTGGTTCTATGACAAAGCAACAAAAGACTTACTTTTGTGTAAGATAGGTCGACCAGGGACAGGGGAAAATTGGGCTGAAAAAATCACATGTGAAATAGCAAACATATTATCAATACCATGTGCTACTTATGATTTCGCTGTATGGGAAAAAAAAGAATGTGTGATTTCCAAGAGCTTTGTACCTGAACATAGTCAATTAATCCATGGTAATGAATTGCTAGCTAAATTAGTAGATCAAAATTACCCATCAGTCCAACGATATAAGGTTATTGAATATACCATTTCAACTATAAAGGACCTTTTTAGCAAAGAATATAGCCTTATTGATCTCCCAATAGGATACAAAGAGAATGATTTTATAAAAACACCTGGTGATATGTTTATTGCATATTTAATGTTCGATTGTTTAGTCGCAAACCAAGATCGGCATCATGAGAACTGGGGATTCATTATGGACAACAAAAATCAGAAGTTATATTTGGCCCCAACTTATGACCATGCCTCTGGTCTGGGCTGTCGAGTTTCAGAGAAAGAAAGGGTCGACAGACTAAAAACTCATGACAAACGTTATAATATAAATGCATTTGCAAAAAAAGCCAAAACGCCAATTTATGGCAATAATTCTAAACGATTAACTACATTAGATGCATTCATTCAAATATCAAATATGAATAAAGTTTCAACAGATTATTGGTTAGAAAAAATAAGCCTGTTATCGGAAGAATCTTTGAGATTAATTTTTGACAAAGTACCTCGAAAAATAATAAGTTGTGCTGCCATTGATTTTGCAGTATCGTTGGTACTAGAGAACCGGAATAGATTGTTATCGAAAAGAGAGCGTTAATATGATTGATAAATTAATTTTGGCATGGAGAAACCACAGAACCCTTGATTGGGTAAATATTGGAGAATTATCCTATGTGGACTCTAAATATTATTTTAAATATTCTCAAAAAGCCAAGGATCTTTATAAAGACTCACAGTTTTTACCATTTTCCCATATGCTTGATCTTGACAATTCTTATGAATCAGAAGAACTTTTTCCAATTTTCAAAAACCGTTTAATGCATAAGTCAAGACCAGAATACAGTGATTACTTAAATTGGCTAAATTTATCCAAAAACAATTTGACACCTTTTATGGAACTATCAAGGTCTGGGGGTATGAGGGCAACAGATGATCTGCAACTATTCCCCTATCCTGAAAATATAAGCGGCAATTATATTGTTTTTTTCTTTTGCCACGGAATTAGATATTTTTCAAGCCATACTATTGAAAGAATTGAGGCCCTAAAGCCTAATGATAAATTATTCATTTTACCAGATATCCAAAATACTTTTGATAAACACGCATTAATTTTTAGAACAGATGAACCAATTGAGATTATAGGATATGCCCCACGTTTTTTTTCATCAGATTTTACCCAATTAATTGAAATTAATGGCCCTAACAATATTTCTATTACTGTTGAGAGGGTTAATCACAAATCCCCATCTCAGTTTAGGTTATTATGTAGGTTTGAAACTAATTGGCCAACTAATTTTGAACCATTTACTAAAAAATCATTTCAAAATGAATGAAATTTATCTACAATAATAAAGTAGTGGTAGAATCGTGGCAAACGACTAAGCCACTACAATATAACCTTGAAAAATTAAACACTTACAACATTGCGTTTATTTTCGATTCCCATGCACTTCCGCCATATACAACTAATTGTAATCATCAAATACCTGACCCCAAATCATATATCTGCAGCATCAAATCCGTCCGTGTCACTTTGCCCATCAATTGACCATCCCTGACCACGGGAAGCATGGGCACTCCAGTATCTGAAAGAATCCCCAGGGCTTCCTTAATTCCTTGATCCGGTCCAATGGTCGGCAGATTCCTGCGCATAAAAGCCTTGACTGGAGAAGCATATTGTGAAGGACGCTTGACCTTACTCATTTCCACTGCACTCAGAATACCCAGGCACTTACCTTTATCCACAACCAAAGCGGCATGGAGACGTTCTTTGTCCAGGATGGTGGAGGCATTTTTTAGTTTCATGTCTGGAACCAGGCACGTCCCTTTACCCGACATAATTTTCTCCACAGTCATCAGGGGTCGATCCATCTCCCGAACCAGACCACACACCCGGGTATACAATTTACGCACATCTCCAGACTTGATCATGGCTGATCCCGCAGCGGGGTGCCCCCCTCCCCCAAGGGCCAGGATGACCTGGCCCACATCCAGATCACGGTGCCCGCTTCGGGCAATGACAATGCTGCTATGGCTGTCCAGCTGGAACACCCCAAAGACACCGTCGACGCCTTTGATCTCTTTGTACTTGGTGACAACAGGTGCAAGCATGGTTGATCCGCACTCAAGATCCACGCTGCACACGGCCATCTTAAACCCGCCCACGCTGAATACCTCATCCTGTGCCAGCATCTGGGTTAAGATATCTGTTTGCCCATCATCAAATGAAGAAAAAAGATAGGCAGAGGCAACGTTCAAATCTGCACCGTTTTCAAGGAGAAATCCCGTAATAGCAGCATCTCTGGGGGTTACCGAAGGATAGGTCAGATTGCCGGTATCATCATAAATACCAAGAAGAAATAAAGTGGCATGCATGGGGGAAAAGGCACAATCACGCGCCTTCATTTTCTCCACCATTTGGGTGACGTTGGCTCCGAGTTCCTGTATTTGCATGAAGCTTGCTTCAATATTTTCGCCCTTCATATGATGGTCCCATATATGAATATCCACCCCGTCCCGGTCCTTAAGCTCATTCATACGCTCCAGCCGCACCCAATTGTTGGCATCCACAACCACAAGCTGCTCCACTGCGTTGAGATCAAATCCTTTGCGGGGTACAATATGAAACAGATCCTGATGCAGTGAAAGAAACGCCTTCACATTGGGGCGGATCTGGCTGGGCAAAATCGCAAGGGTTCCTGGATAAAGAAAAGTGGCCGCCACCAGGGAGGCCAACGCGTCAAAATCAGTATTGGTATGGGTTGTGGCTATACGCATAAAATATTATTCCCTTTGATTAATCCGTGATATAAACCTTTGATATTTTAAAAAACCCTGGAATCTAACATTAGCTTATTTGATTAGATAACAAAGTTCAAACACATTATGTTTCATAATATAATCAGGAGTATTGCCATTGGCATTAAAACCGACCATTTATAAGTTAAAAATAACCTTGGCTGACATTGACACAGATTACTATGACACACTCAGCCTAACCATTGCCCAACATCCTTCTGAAAGCCTTGAACGAATGATGGCAAGGGTTCTGGCCTTTTGCATGAATGCCCGGGAACACCTTGCATTTTCTAAAGGACTTTCTGTAGTGGAGGAGCCTGATATATGGGCACGAACCTTGGATGGTCGAATTTCGTTGTGGATTGATGTTGGAGAACCCACCACGGATAGGGTCAAAAAGGCCACACGCCTTTCCCCGGCAGTAAAGGTGTATAGTTTCAATTCCAAATCAGATGCCTGGTGGGCCCAGAGCTGGGATAAATTTAATGGACTGTCGGCGGCTGTGTTTCAGTTTCAGTGGGAAAGCATACAGTCTTTGGCGGCGCTGGTGAAAAGAACCATGGAATTATCGGTCACCATCACAGGGGAGACGGCCTATATTTCAGCTGAAAATGGAGACTGTGAGGTCTCTTGTACGGCCTTGCAGACTGATCAGGAGAGCTCTTAAAAAAAATCTTTACATTGACCTGTTTAATCTGATAGAAGAATCAATTTTGTCTAAAATTAATCCCACCCCAGAGATGGGACATGGGTTTTTACAATATCCCATAAAAATCCCCATCTCACCCAATCAAAAAGATCAGGAGTTACTCCGAATGAAAATTGGAATTGTTGGTTTGCCCAACGTTGGCAAATCCACCTTGTTTAACGCCCTCACCAAAGCCGGTGCCGAGGCCAGTAATTACCCGTTTTGCACCATTGAACCCAATGTTGGCATCGTCCGGGTTCCGGATAAACGTCTTGATGTCCTGGCAAACCTGGGTAAATCAAACAAAATAATTCCCACTGTCATTGAATTTGTTGACATTGCAGGCCTGGTTAAAGGTGCCTCCAAAGGTGAAGGCCTTGGCAACATGTTTCTGGGCCACATCCGGGGGGTGGAAGCCATCGCCCATGTGGTTCGTTGCTTTGATGATGATAATATTACCCATGTACATGGTGGCATAGATCCTGTGGGGGATGTGGAGACCATCAACCTGGAATTGATCCTCTCCGACCTTGAGCTGGCTGAAAAAAGAATTGCCACAGAGGAGAAAAAGGCAAAGGGTCAGGATAAGGATGCAAAGATAAAGCTCAATGGTTTTTTGAAAATAAAAGCAGTGCTTGAAGATGAAAAACCGGCCAGAACCGCAGATCTGACCGACCAGGAAAAACTGCTGATTGCCCGGGAAACCCAGTTTCTCACCAGTAAAAAGGTGATTTATGTTGCCAATGTCAGTGAGGAAGAGGTTGGAAATGCAGAAGATAGTCCCTATGTGCAAAAATTAAAAGCCTACGCCGATCTCAATGGAGATGGGTTGGTGTGTGTTTCTGCCAAGATCGAAGCAGAACTCTCGGAAATGGATGAGGATGAAGCAGAAATTTTCCTGGGAGATTTGGGTTTAAAAGAGTCTGGGTTTGCCCGTCTTGCCAGGGAGGCCTACTCACTTTTAGATTTGATCTCGTTTCTCACCACCGGAGAAAAAGAGACCCGGGCCTGGACCATCAAAAAAGGCACAAAGGCCCCCCAGGCCGCCGCCGTGATCCACACCGATTTTGAAAAACATTTTATCCGGGCTGAGGTGGTTCCCTACGAAGATCTGGTTGCAGCAGGTTCCTGGGCATCGGCAAGGGTTTTTCTGGGGATCAGCTTCTGCAGAAGGGTATCCACACTTGTCACCACCAGATGATGGGCACGCCCTGAAATAAGATGGTTGAGAACGCTTAAGCGTTTGGCGGCAGTGGCCCCATGGTAGGAAAGGGATTTAAAGGGCAGGATATGATACCCGGGGAAATAAAGCAGTCGTGATTTTTTTTCCGGCAGATACGGCAGAAAAAAGGAGATATCTTCCATGAACCGCATGGCTTTTTTATGGTCCGATACGATCACCACAACGGTTGTGTCCATGTCCCGGCACAGCTGTGATATTACAAAGCCTTTTTCTGCACCATTCATACCGGTGAGTTCCAGGCGGGAGTCGGGTTTATTGATCTCTTTTAAAAGGGTGTTTTTCATTTTTTTCTTGATTTTAGACGTCATAAGCATTAAAGGTAATCACACATTCAAATGCCGATGTAACTCAGTTGGTAGAGTAGCTGATTCGTAATCAGCAAGTCAGCGGTTCGACTCCGCTCATCGGCTCCAAGTAAAATAAAGGGTTTACAGTAAATCACTGTAAGCCCTTTTTTGCTTTTCAAGTCAAATTTGTCCATTTTTTACCCACTTTTTAATTCTTAATGGTTTCAAAATTTCCCCTCATATAACACCTGATAAGCCATTTCACAACATTGGGCATCAATCTTTGTGCCCGACACTCCTCCATCTCTTTCATGATTCATTGCCTTTCAGGTATCGGCGAATGAAGGCTTGGGCGCCACATCGGTCATTTGGGGGGGAAGGATCAGGCTTGCGTTATTGGCATTCTCGTTGGTTTTGGCGGACTTGATCATAACATGGGGCAGTCATCATAAATGGTGGACCAACGGGGTCAGTCCTGTGTTGTTGGAGGCTGAAGCTTCTATTAGGCTCTATGTTTTTGATAAGGGCCTGTATTTAAAAGGAAACTTAAGCAAGGGTATTAACAGCGCAAGCCTGGCATTCACCAATGGTAGCCCATGTTATGAGCAAACCCAAATCCATTTATTCTTTATAGAGATCCATCTCTGGAAAATGTTTTTTTGCACATTCCGGGCAGATACTATGGCTGAAATCGGCCTGGGAATGCCGATGCACATACACTTCAACTTTTTCCCAGTACCCCTTGTCATCGCGGATGTTTTTACAATAACTGCAGATGGGCACAATGCCTTTTAATGTTTTTATCTCTTTAAGTGCCCTTTCCAGGGATTCGTTTTTTTCAACCAGTGCCGCATTGATGCTGTCCAGCTGTTGGGTTCTTTTTTGGAACCGGACGCGCTCTGCCTGCACCTGCGATCGAGACGGACAGCAACAACGATGAT
>CAKZLA010000225.1 GCA_937124525.1 uncultured Desulfobacterium sp. | reverse complement strand
AGGCTTCCCGGGCCATAGGGTTCGCTATCCTGCACTGACATGGATTCCTGGAACCCATCATTTTGACTGTGTCTGGCAACAGGTTGAACAGCGCCATCCGTGCTCATGGAGATCCAGGGTTTTTCCAGCTGGGGATAGATGCCCACCCGGAGGGTATGCACGGCATAGGGAATGGCCGTGAATAAAAGACTCAACACCACTATCCCATGGAGCATTTTAATTATTTTTCTTAGCTTACCCGGGGGCAGATGTTTAAGCAGGGCAATCCCCACCAGAAGGGCTGGCCACACATAGCGGGGGGCAAGGGGTTCGTGGAAAATTAAAACCAGTGTGACAAAACCCACCAGGGAAAGGGGCATGGAAAAGAGTTTTGCCGTGGCAATGGTAAAAATAAGTACCACGAAAAAGTCCAACAGGGTCCATTTTTTAAGCCAGGTACCGGGAATTTTATCAATACCTCCGGCATGAAGCAATTTCCATCCCGGGGGCAGGTTAAGTCGTCCTGTCACCTGATTAAAATCATGGTCCCATCCTGTGGCGGGTATCTGATAAATCCCCTTGTCAAAACTACTTTCCGCCGTTAGATCCAGTATGCCTTTTCTGAGTTCAAGACCGGGGTTGTCCGTGCTCGCTCTTTTTGTGATCAACTGTTCCATCCCGTCCACGGTGACCTTTCCGGGAATTATATTTAGATCCATTTCCAATCGCCAATCACTGTTTTTATGACCGGTTATTTTATCCTTAATTGTATATCCTGATCCGTCAAATCGAAGCCACAGGGTTCTGTCCAGTGTGAGCCTGTCCGGGGCTGGCACTGGATCTCCGCGTTTTATCTCTTTAAAAATCATGCGCTCATTGGGTCGTATGCGGTATGCCGGAAAATTTTGCCACTCCCTGGGAAGGGATGTCTGGCGCGGATCCACCGGGGGCACCCCGGAAATCTCCATAATGCGCAATTCAGGACGACGCATGATGGACCATATCTCATGGTCGGGTTGAAATTGGGTTTCTTCCCCGTTAAATGTCAGTTGTGACAGGGTGTTTACATAGCGTAATGCCAAGGTAAAATCATATCTGCCAGGTCTTACCTGCAGGCGCAGAGTGCCATCCTGGGAAAGACGGGAGGGTAAGTCGCTTTTAAGGGAAAGGGGAATAAATAAGGTGGGATCATATAAGGGGCCCAGGGTGACTTCCCGGGCCTTTCCCGCAATTTCCAGGGTGGTGTACAGGGTCACCCGGGGGGGAATATCATCTTCAATTTTCCGGAATCGCTCAACCTTGAGGCGATCGGCCTCTTTCTTGACCTTTTGGGTGCTCTTTAACCACAGTCGTCCCGCCGTATCCAGATGGGGAAACTCAACAGGTTTATCATTTATCTGTAGGGAAAAAAGGCCGGTTTTTTTGGGAATTCTAAGGTATTCAGGTGTTATCTGCCATTTAAAATCGCCAATGATACGATACTGGCCGGGGGACAGGTGAATGGCAGGGGACTGGTTGTGCATCATTAAAAGTCCGGGGGCATTGTTCACCCGCACATTAAGGGGCCACTGCCCGGCATGCCCGGGAAGGGGTATCCAGGTATTATGGCAGACCTCCCATGATTGGTCAAATTTTCCACCTTGATCGCCAAGGGAAATGTTTAACCTGCCGGGCCAGCTACATTCAAGGTTTTGGGCATCATTGTAATGGGGAATGCATGAGACCTCTTTTTCTTTGTCATGGAGCACCCATTTTACCCATGGCTGCAATACCCCGGGCAGATCAGATGGATTTACTCCAGCCTGGCAGGGCTGGTGCAAAAAACCCGAAATAATAGCGATCATCAGAATCATTTGTGCAATCCACCACCTTTTTACCGGGCCGTTCCTTTGACCAGAAAATAGCATTTTCCCCCCTTGGGCGTGTCGTTTTTGGCTCTCCGAGTTTTTTCGTGGTAGAATCAAAATTACAGGATAAGTATCATGAAAATATACTTTCCGTCATTAACATTCACCGTAAGATTTGCCCCCCTTGCCCGGGCGTAATAAATCCATGGTTCCACGTCTATTTTGCCGTCCCCACATTCAAAGGTGGGGTAAAAGTGCCCTGTGGTACCATCCTTCCATGATAGAATCATGGCATTGCCATAGGTGTTCTTCACCATTTCTTTGACATTGTTTTTTGCCATGACAAAGTCCAGGGCGGGATCATCAATTTTGTACTGAAGTGTCTCTTCTTTTCGGGGCGTTGCTTCTGGTGATATCTGCATATTTTGTCTCCTTGGCTTTATTTTGTTGAAGGAGCCACGGTTTTGTATGTCATGCGGATTAATTTATCAACGTTTGAGTTGATAAGCTTGACAGGTGTCAGATTTGCGTTTTTTCAGGATTGATGGACACAATTTCATCCATATTGTAAGGATAAATATAACAGAAATTTCAATAACGCAAGCTTGAGCTCAGTATCCCTGACCCAGTATAGTATCATCAAAGTTAAAGGGTAATCCGCCACCCCGCATTGGCAAAGGCAAATTTATCTTTAAATCGATTGTAGCATATGGCGGCTGCCTCATTGCCGGTGCAGTGGGAAACGGCAATCTTTTCCAATTTGAAGCGATCAAAGGCTTCCAATGTACGATCCATTTGTTCCCCCAACCCCAGAAATCCCAGATGGGTACCGCCGATAACGGCATGGAAGGTATCATGGCCGCTTTTTTTCTTAAAGTGTTCCATGACATTGACAATACCCGAGTGGGCACAACCGGTGAGAATGACCGGACCAGCGTCGGTCTCAATTAAAAGAGATGAATCATCAAGCAGGGGGTCCTGGACAAAATTATCGCCCTTTTTAACCTTGAGATGAGCGTCTGGTTTCTCATAATCAGTGACCCGGGGGACCTCTCCTGAAAAGAAAACCCCCGGTTCAATTTCTTCATATTTCCTTTTAAGGGAAAACGTCAGCCCCCGATTTTCTTCCAAAAATCGTCTATCATCTTTAATACCAATAAAAAATCTTACGGGTGTGTCTCCCTGCATGAATTCGGCATATTTGGGGATAAATATATCTGGGTGGGCAACAACCTCCACATCCCTTTTGGGAAAAGACAATTCAGACAATCCGCCGGTGTGATCCAGATGGCCATGGCTTAACGCCACTTTATCAATGCTGCCAAGATCCACGGACAGGGCCCGGGCATTGTTTCTCAGGGTAAGCCCCTGGCCTGTATCCAGGAGCAGTTTTCGGCCGTTTTTCTCAACCAGTGCAGAAAAGCCGTGCTCTCCTGTTATGCCCATCATTTCAATGGCCCTGTTTTCACATAGAATAGTAATAGTGGTGCTTGCCATGATATTTTAACTCCTTTTGTGAATATAAAAGACTGGGTTTGATCATAAAACATGCCTTACCCCGTTGAGCCACGGATTTATTCCAATGACTGATTCTTTGATGATCAAGCCACCTTTTTCGTAAAAACTTGAAAAATATACCAAAGGGGAAAATTAAAAGCAATGGCTCTTTTCGGGCGAATTTAATCACTGTCCGGCAGATTTTCGCCGGACACTCATCACCACGTATACTCCGCGAAATGATACTTGGAGCCGTTGATCATGTGGCCATAAACCGGACAATGAAAAACAGCCCAGCCCACTGGAGATAATCGAATATTTTCTTTGATAAAATTTTGAGGTTATCCAAAAAATCATCAGTACCGGCCAGAAGGATGGAAGTTTTAAAAAAGATTTCGATCCATCGGTTTACAGATCCTTATTGTTCTGGTCCATTGATCATATCTGTTCTGTACTCAGCTCACCGTTTAAAATTTAAATGGTCGCGCTATTGTGATCGTTCGTCATATTTAACCAAAAACGTCATATATGACGAGTCACCGTTTCTGCTCCCTGGCTGCTGTCCAAGGCTCCTCGCCCCTAACTATCATAATATTAAAGAAATTTTTATATTCAGCATCCATTTTCATGGATTGGCACGAGTTTTGAAGATTGAAAACGGTTAAATAACATAAATTCACCCATACAGTACTCAATTATATTTACATTTGTTTTAGTACAAAAAGGAGAAAAGTGATTTTTCTATTCATTTCGGTCAAAGTTACCTCAAAGAAACGATTTGAGTTTGAACAGACCATGGAATCTCTCATGGATGATCTACGAACGGAAAAGGGTTGCCTTGATTACATAGTCTGTCGGAATTTTAAGTATCCAAATGAATTTTGTATTATAAGTAAATGGGCACAAAAAAAAGATCTCCTCAATCATATCCAATTGAATTCTTTCGGTATTCTTATCGGTGCCATTGCCAATTTATGTGAGGAAGATCCTATGGATATCACACTGACGGCTTCAGCACAGGGATTACTGGAGATTGAACTGACATTGAAAAAGCGACTCTCCAATACCATTCATCCATATTGAGTCAGAAGCAGATATTCAGTGAATGGTAATGACAACCTCCGTTCTATTGGCACCGATCCAACCACAAAAACAGGTTGTTAAAAGGAATAAAGGTAAGTTCTCAATAACCTTGGGTGATAAAGCCTGCTTACCCATTAAACGCAGAGTGCTATTCAAAAGAATAGCTTGAAAGCCCGGACTTATTGAGAATAAGTATTTTATTTCCCATGAACTCTCCTACACGCAGATTGTGTGTCCAGTATGAAGTTAAAATACGTCGCTCACCTCCAGGGTGAGCTGGGAGTAACTAAAACGCATAGTCGCCCCCATGTGAGTAATGAGAATCCCTATTCTGAGGCTCAATTTAAAACCCTCAAGTATTGCCCGCAGCTCTCTTTCATTGACAGATTCCGTTTTGCAAGTTTCGCTCCCCAATGAATACTTTACTAAGTTTGGCTTGTTTGATATAAGCAAAGTGCAAACAGGATTTTCAGTTTTAACGGTGTAAAATAAGGATATACATGGGCCGTATACGTATGGTTCCGTGAGAGGATGGGACCGGAATCATTATCCGTTCTCACTCTACTACATCAAATCATAAGTTCGTCGGGTATTCGTCGTCTAAAGGAACCCTTTGAATTTAGAATGTATTTTAGTTTTATTAACCCCCTATGAATTTATGATTCGGTGTACTACTACGATTGCAGGGCAACAAAAGTTATGCCTGCCCAGTTAAGTACCCACACATATGTTTTTCAGTATTCCATGGATATATATCGTTGATATATATGGGTTTTATCTGATAAATATATGCGTGGGTACTTATGCATTTATGAAGGGATTATGATAAATTAGACTTTGTCTCAAAACCCATTCGTAGGCACATGAATGGACTCAACCCCAGCCTGCCGGAGGAGCCGACATGATTAGTAAGAAAACCTCACCCCTGCAAGACACCTTGGAATTGTATAAAGAAATTTTCGAAAACACATCCGTAGGGGTAATGGTCATCAATCCGGAGGGTCGCGTCCTTCTTGCCAATAAAAAACAACTGGAAATTTCAAAAATAGATAAAGAGAAGGTGGTCGGTAAATTTTTTCATGACACCTGGAAAAGTTTGGTCGACGAAAATGTATATGAAGGAAAATATTGGCGGATGTTAAAGGAAAAGAAACCTTTCACCGTCATCTTTCATGAAATATCTCCCCAGTTTTACAATGAAAAACTCACCGGCATTGCTTATGGTGCCCCGTTGCCTTCGGGCAATGGTTATATCCTCGTTCATGAAGTTTCAGAAGAGATGAAGCAGGATAAAGGAACCCTTGAAAAACTGAACCGACAACTTGTGGCATATTCTGAAAATCTGTCCAACATACTTGATTCCTCACCAAATGCGGTCATTACCACCAATAAAGAGGGGTTGATCATGACAATTAATAAGACCGCCGAAAACATTTTTGAATATTCAAGAGAAGCCATTCTTTGGCAACCGGTAGGCAACTTGTTTCAACGACCGGGCGCCGTTGATATTGATACACCCACCATAAGCAACAGTGACGGCCATGAAGCCACTTGCCTTCGCGTCGACAAAACGCCATTCCCCGCCCGTATTCAAATAAATCATCTGAAAACGGTGGGCGATGAAAAAGAATCGAAACTCTACGTTATTTCGGATATTTCGCACGTTCGAGAGATGGAAATGTCTCTGGACAATCGACTGAACTTTGAAAAACTGATATCAGAATTTTCAGCCGCGTTTATTAATATTCCGATTGAAAAAATCGATGTCGGCATAGACAAATGGCTTAAAAACATTGTCAATTTTCTGGAGGCTGATCGTGGCCTCGTGGTTCAGATTTTAGAGGATGAGATAACAATGCGGGTAACCCATTCCTATGCAATTGAGGGGGTGGATGCAGTGGGTGTGGGTATCACATCAAAGAAAAGCCCCTGGTTTTCAAAAGAGATAAAAGCTGGCAGGTACGTCTCAATAGCACACCCGGATGATCTACCCCAGGAGGCAGCCCTGGATAAGCGCACATTAAAAAAATATCATGTACGTTCCATCGTCAGTGTCCCGGTTGTTGTGGCGGGAAAGGTGATCGGCGCTTTTTCAATCAGTACGCTGAAGGCAACGCGCATATGGCCCGATGAAGTTATCCAACGCCTCAAACTTGTTGGCGGGATATTCGGCAACACATTCTTGCGGCAAAAGGCAGAAGTGTCTCTTAAAAAGGCCTTTTGTGAGATAAAGGGCCTGAAAGAAAAAATCGAGGAGGAACGTAATTATTTGAGGGAAGAGATAAAACTCGACCATAACTTTGAGGACATTATCGGCAATAGTCAGACACTGAAGTATGCCTTATACAAAATAGAACAGGTAGCGCCCACGAATGCTACCGTCCTGGTCGAAGGTGAAACCGGTACGGGAAAAGAGCTTATTGCACGGGCCATTCATCATGCCAGTTCCCGAAGCCATAAGCCGCTTATCAAAGTCAATTGTGCCACGTTACCTGATTCCTTGATAGAGAGCGAGCTGTTTGGTCATGAAAAGGGCGCCTTCACCAGCGCCACCGATCGGCGAACCGGCAGATTTGAACTGGCCAATGGAGCAACACTTTTTTTGGATGAAATAGGTGAGTTACCTCTTGCATTGCAGCCGAAACTGTTGCGAGTGCTTCAGGATGGCGAGTTTGAACGCCTCGGTAGTTCAAAAACAATCAAAACCGATGTGCGTATCATTGCCGCCACCAACAGGGACCTTGAAAAAGAGGTGAAGGAAGGTCGATTTCGTAAGGATTTATGGTACCGGTTGAATGTGTTCCCTATTACCATACCGCCGCTTCGGCGCCGAAAAGAAGATATTCCTATTTTAGTCAATTGGTTTGTAAAACGGTTTTCAAAGAAACTGGGTAAACAGATCACCCGAATTTCCCAAGAATCCATGGAATCGTTAATTACCTTTAGTTGGCCGGGAAACATCCGTGAATTGGAAAATGTAATTGAGCGCTCCATGATCAATTCAAATGGGTCCGTATTAAAATTGACAGGACATCAGATCTCCCCCACATTAGAAGACCCGGTCGGTCCTGAACGCAAGTCCCTGGTTCAATTGGAGCAAGAGTATATTGTTCAGATTCTGGATGAAACGAAATGGAAAATTTCCGGCCAAAGCGGCGCTGCTGAAATTCTTGGTTTAAACCCAAGCACATTGAGAGGCCGGATGCGAAAGCTGAGCATTACACGATCGTAAATATTCGAGTTGCAATGTAAATGTCTGGCCAGTGCCCCATATTCGCATATTTGGACTGCGTAGCATACTAATGCTATGTGAGCAGGCCAAACTTAGGTGAAGATGGGGTGCTGGCCGAATATTTACACACGATCCTGATTATTTTTTAGTAAACCAGGCAGTTAGCACACGGTCTAAAACCTGAATGATCGTGCTATGATATCGTTCGTCATATTTGACGAGTAGATATAGCCTATCTTTTTCCCATTCCTCTATAGCATCTTTATCCATTCAATCATTTACATTTCAATTATTTTCCTACTCTTTTCATACTGCTGCTGAATTAATTCCTGAAATTGGTTCAGAATTTTCTCTGTTTTTTATTCGCCGCATTTGATCAAAGCATCATATATGACGAGCCGGCCATTTCCGCCCCCCTGGCTGCTTTCTACGATATTTTTTTTCTAACTATCATAATATTAAAGATATTTTTATATTTCACATTCATTTTTATTGATTGGCACGGATTTTGAAGATTATTCAGAAATGGTAATGATAGCATCCGGTAGATTGGCACCGATCCGGCTACAAAAACAGGTTGAAAGAAGAAATAAAGTTATGCCATCAAAAAAGAAGGAGAATCCACATGTCAGTGTCTGATCAGAAGTATTTTAATATGGAAGTTGAACCGATGTTGAACACCCCTTGGATGGAAAAGATACAACTAAGCAAATTGATATCGGCCGTTAAATATTTATACAACCATGGACCATTCGATCGAAGACGTATGGATGAGGCAGGAGTAAAACCGGAAGACATCAAAACCTTTGATGATTTCAAAAAAGCGATTCCATTAAAAGGCCAGGAGGACTATAGAAAAATTTTTGATGAAGTCGATAACGATATGTTCAAGGCCTATGACATACTGTTCGGTAAAGAACGGATGAAGAATTTACATCTGTTGACAACGACTTCCGGAACTACCGGCATACCCACGCCCTACCCGGTTTTTCACAAAACAATTGATGCCATGGGAGAAATATTCGGCAGAATCGGCTGGCGGGTTAAGATGCGTCAGGGAGATCGTCTTGCGGTCGGATTCGGTCTCAGCATGCATGCCGCAGGAACCCCTCACCTCTATTGGTATCGAAGAATCAAGGGGTTGACGGTGGTTCCCATTGGTGCGGAAGTCGGCACCGAACGTCTCCTAAGCTTCATGAAATTATTTAAAACCAATATCCTCACCTGTACCCCTTCTTTGGCACAATATCTTATTGAGCAGGCGCCGAAAGTACTGAATGCTCCGGTAAAATCACTGGGAATCAAAACCCTGCTATGTGCGGCGGAACCCGGAGCCGGCATCCCCGAAGTCCGTGAACGACTTGAAACGGAATACGGTGCCCAGGTCTACGATCTCGGGGCCGGATACGGCGTATCTTGCAATCATCCAGAATACCAGGGAATGCATTGGGTTGCGGACGATTACTGCTACTATGAACTCGTCGATCCAGACACTTTTGAGCCAGTACCCATGACCCATGGGGCAACCGGGCTCGCAGCCTTTACGCCACTTGATCCGGAATCCACCATATTTTTCCATAACCTTCGCTTTACGTTAAACGATATCCATCAAGTATTTACGGATCCATGTCCCTGCGGGCAGAGTGGCTTTCGATATAAAATTGTGGGACGCACTGATGATATGCTCAAGGTGAAAGGGGTGCCAGTCTATCCAGCGGCCATTCAGGGCGTTATCAATGGATTTATTCCAAAGATCACCGGAGCATTTCGAATCATTTTAGAAGTACCACCTCCCAGAGTAATCCCCCCATTGAAACTTAAAATAGAATATGGCGAAGGCATTCAAAAGGAAGATCTTCCGGCCCTTGAAGAACAAATTCTCGATAAGATGCATGCCATTAACAAGATTCGCCCAGCCATTACCTGGCTCGCCCCTAATAGTCTGGAAAGAACCGTTAAAAAAACACAGTTTTTAGAGAAGGCGTACAAATGAAGGAAAAATCATTCATGCGGTTTAGCACCACAAAACGCTCAAAATGCTTTATCAACAGTATTATTTTAACGGTCTGCCTCGCTTTTCTTTGCATAGGAACAGCTGCTGCCAAGGGAGCTGTTACCAAGTCTTCTAATCAGATACGGGAAATGATTTTTGATTCATTGATTTTTACGAATCCCATACCTGTTCAAATAATTGTGGGAGATCGGGGAAAAATCTACCGGAAAGAAGCACAGGACTTGATGTGGCAAGAAATACCCAGCGGCGTTCGCGAACCTCTGTTCTCGGTTTCTTTTCCCGATGGGAATAATGGCTGGGTCAGCGGGGCTTCAGGTACTATCCTCCACAGCATGGATAAAGGACACACATGGTTTGAGCAATCATGCCCTGTTAACAAGCATCTCTTCGCCATTGATTTCTCCGATTCATCCCACGGGTGTGCCACCGGTGACTGGGGGGCAGTCGTCAGAACCGAAGATGGTGGAAAAACATGGCAGGACATCTCGCTTTCCCAGGACGTGATCTTGTACGGCGTACATATGGTGAACCGAAATAACGGTTGGATTGTCGGTGAGTTTGGAAAAATTTTTAAGACCAGGGATAGCGGCGTGAGCTGGCAGGAATTGCCCCCTGTGGCAGACAACTCACTTTTTTGCATAGCTGTAGACGGCAACATTCTTGTTGCCGCTGGACTCGATGGATTGATCGTTTATTCCCATGATAGTGGTGATACCTGGCTCCGGGCGGAAACGAATCAAACAAAATCTCTATATGGCGTTGTGATCCAGGGCAAGGAAGTATGGGCGGTTGGAGAGCCTGGCATTATAGTTCACTCCGCAGACGGTGGTGTTACCTGGAAGCAAGTTTCGCCTGATGGCAAGGCAACAGCTCGGTGGGATCGCCGAGGACATTCCTTTTTGTATTAATATGGAGGCATAGATATTCATGACCAGAAAAGACAAAATCGTTCAGAAATATGTCGCACTCATATTACGACATCGCTATAAAGTGCTGCTACTTATCGGTTTGGTTACCGCTTTTTTCGGGTACTATGCGTATCATCTTCGCATTGCCACGGATTTTGTATCCTTTTATCCCCCCAAGCATCCCTATATTCAGCTTTACAATCAATACAGAGAGATGTTCGGCAGTGCCAATGTGTTGGTGTGCGCCGTGGAAGTAAAGGAGGGGGACGTGTACAATTGGGAGACCATCGATAAGGTAGATCGCATTACCCAGGAAATGCTGACCATTCGCGGATGTAATCCCACCCAGTTAATTTCGTTGACCCACCCTAAACTAAAGGACGTAAAGGTCACAAG
>CAKZLA010000224.1 GCA_937124525.1 uncultured Desulfobacterium sp. | reverse complement strand
CTGCCGGTGGCGCCGGTGACAAAGATGATGCCGTTTTTCTCATGGACCATTTTATCAAAGGCCGGGGGCAGGTTCAGCTGTTTTACGGTGGGAATCTGGGTTTCCAGTTTTCTCAGGATAATGGCGTATTTTCCGGATCTGGAAAAAATGTTCACCCGGAAACGTGCCTTGTCTCCCAGGGCATAGGAGAGATCGCAGGAGCCTTCTTTTAAAAGGATTTCGGTGAGACGACGATCGCCGTGGATGAGATTCAGGGCAAAAACCTCTGTTTGAAAGGGGGTCAATAAATCAAATTCCGGCTCCATGTGAACTGGTACCAGTTCGCCGGAACTTTCCACCTGCAATGGTTTTCCCGGGGTAAAGTTCAGATCGGAAACATTGTTGTGGGATTCGAGCATTTTGGACAGTATGTGATCCATCTCTTGTCTTTGCATGGTCAGTTCCTGATTGTATCGTGGCTTGATTTCTTTTGGATTTTCGTGGATTGCTGTGATTTAAATGCGATTGCCGAACATACCTCCCAATCTTTGACCCTCAATTTTAATTAATTCACACGAATCCGATCTGAGCCATTTTCTTTGGAATGCTTTTTTAAGCGTCTGTGAAGTCTGCTGGCGGTTTTTTGAGAAAGGGTCTGAACAATGCCTTGTTGTTGGCCTTGGCATAGGCTTCATCCGGGCTGATCCACCTTTTTTCGTAGAGCTGCATGATGGCATCATCCAACAACTGCATGCCATATTGCTTGCCTGTCTGGATCATGGAGGGAAGCTGATGGGTTTTGGCTTCCCGGACCAGATTTCGCACAGCCGGGGTGGCCACCATGACCTCCATGGCCGCGCATCTGCCTTTTTTGTCAATTCTTTTAAACAGCACCTGGGCCACCACGGCCCGAAGTCCATCGGACAGGGTGGAGCGGATCTGATCCTGCTCCGATGCGGGAAAAACTTCAATGATCCGATCAACGGTTTTGGGAGCAGAAGAGGTGTGCAGGGTGCCAAATACGAGATGACCGGTGGATGCGGCTTCAACGGCCAGGGAAATGGTTTCAAGGTCCCTCATTTCACCCACCAATATAATGTCCGGGTCCTCACGAAGAGCCCCCTTTAATGCCGCTGAAAATGTTTTGGTATGCAGCCCCACCTCCCGGTGGTTCACAATGCATCCCTGGCTTTTATGGACAAATTCAATGGGATCTTCCACGGTGATAATATGATCTTTTCGGGTTCTGTTGGCCTGGTCAATGATGGCGGCAAGGGTGGTGGATTTCCCGCTGCCAGTGGGGCCGGTGACCAGAACAAGTCCCCTGGGAAGTTGGGCAAGTTTTGATATAACCGGCGGAAGCCCCAGCTGTTCCGCCGTTAATATGTCCGATGGGATTTCACGAAATACGGCGGCAATGCCGTATTTCTGCATAAAGTAATTGGCCCGGTAGCGAGCAAGGCCTGGGATTTCATAGCCAAAATCCACGTCCCCGGTCTCTTCAAAAATTTTTATTTTTTCCTCTGGTGTGATCTCATACAAAAGCCCTCTTAAATCATCATTGGAGAGGACGTTGTAGCGAATACGTTCAATGTCACCATGGAGTCTCAACGCCGGGGGCTGCCCTGAAACAAGGTGTAGATCGGACGCACCCTGCTCGTTCATTAATTTAAAAAAAGCGTCTATCTTTGCCATGAAACCTCCTGGTTTGTGAGGATGTCAGTTTGGGCTATCGTAAATATTCGGGTTGGTAATGTAAATGTTTGACCAGTGCCCCATATTCGCGTATTTGGGACTGCG
The DNA here is from genome assembly GCA_937124525.1 of uncultured Desulfobacterium sp. The sequence continues at coordinate 3,329 of CAKZLA010000224.1, read as the reverse complement.
TAGCATACTAATGTTATGTGAGCAGGCCAAATCTAAGTGAATATGGGGTGCTGGTTGAATATTTATGGGCTATCCCTGTTTCATGAATCTCAGGGCGGGATCTGCCTCATCTGCGGCCTTGTTTTCTTCTTTACTCATTTTGAGTAATTTGGAATGATTTTCGATCACAGCACCAATTTGAACCTCAATCTGCATGCGCTGTCGTTTGAGTTCCGTGATATCACTGTATAGCTGGGCAAGGCGCTGGTGGGCGCGGTTTAATATTTTTTCTGCCTGGGTCTCTGCCTCAGCAATAATGGATTCAGCGGATTTGCTGGCATTTTTTTTCATCTCATCCAGGACTTTTTGGGATTTTACCATGATATGCTTCATGGTATTTTCCCGTTCTCGGTATCCCTGGTTTTCCAGGTCCAGACGATGTCTTTCCGCATCCATGATTTTAATTTTTTCGTTGAGATGGGTCAGTTCCTGGGCGACCTCATCAAGAAAAGTGTCCACTTCGCGCACATCAAAGCCTCGGAAACGGGTGGAGAATTCCTTTTGCTGAATGACAGCCGGTGTGATGCCCATTATTGCTCCTTATGATATTTACGTAAGCGTTACCGAATAATTTGTTTGGGGCAACGCTTTCAAAGGTCTATTCTTTTGAGTAAAAAAAGTTCCATTGAAATACTTTGCCCCATGTTAAAGTGCCGTGTCTGTTCATTTTCTGTTTTTTTGAAAACTGGTGGGCCCATTGGTGGGAGTTCCTTTGAACCCTGCTTGCCCATGAAATGGATATCGGCCCGGAGGGGTTGAAGCGGCAATACTCAGGACAGCGTCATGGCCAGGCGATGAAGGCTTCCCACAACAAAGGTCTGCACAAAGATGATGCCCAGCATGGCAATGATGGGGGAAATGTCCAGGCCACCAAAATTAACCGGCAATTTTTTTCTGATCTGGTATAGCACCGGGTCAGTGATGTTGTTAATGAATCTGACGATGTTGTTGTAGGGATCTGGGTTGACCCAGGACAGGACGGCCCTGGCAATGATAATCCACATGAAAATGCTTAACGCATAGTCCAAAACAACAGCAACTGCCTCAAAAAAATTTCCAAGGATAAACATTAATATTCAATATCTCCTGTTAAATAGCATGGGTTTGAGGGTTGATGGGCACTGGCCTAACATTTACATTACCAACCCGAATTTTTCAAAATTAAAAACAAAGTATTTAATTCAGATAGTTGCAAATAGTGAAAAATCAGTATCCGTATAAGTGGCCCATCCTATGATAAATCCCTATGTTTTGTCTGGTTGAGTTAATATGATTTTGGGTTGCGGACCCTGGTGGGAGGGGGCAAATGAACCAATTAACTGAAAATATTTGATTATGACAGGAATATGATATCTATCGGTTAAATGTCAAGATTTTTCGACCTTTTACGGTTGGAATTGCCCATGACAAAAAGGAACCTTGACAAGTAAATAAATATACCATAACAATGGTTCAACCATTCAAAAAAAGAAAGGATGCGTATGGCTCTGAAGGGAAAAGCCGATTTCCAGAAAGTTAAAAAAAATAGAATATTTCAGGATGTCGTAGATCAAATACAAGAGGCTATTTTGAATCGCACACTTCGTCCCGGGGACATGCTCCCCCCGGAGAGGGAGCTGCGGGAAACCTTTAATATCAGCCGTGGTACCTTGCGGGAGTCGTTGCGGGTCCTTGAGCAGAAAGGGCTCATTGAAATTCGTCTCGGCACCGGTGGTGGGGCCATGGTCAAAAATGCCGGTACAGAGCAACTCACGGAAACATTGGGGCTCATGATTCGCTCAGGCACCCTTTCCGTCCAGGACATCGGTGAATTCAGACAGGGGATGGAGGGGCAGATTGCAAGACTGGCCACCCAGCGGGCCACACAGGAGGATATTAGCTGCCTTGAGGCGCTGCTGGAAAAAGCCCGGACAGAAACCGAACAGGGGGCGGTGGAAGCCTTCCTTGACATTGATCAGGCCATCCACAAGGAGATGGGGCGCATTGCCGGAAATGCCCTGTATCAATATGCAGCCCAGGTGGTCCATGATAATATTCGTAAATATTATGATAACTTTCTGGAGTTTACCCAGGAAAGAATGGAAGAGAACCTGTTGGATTTGAAGCTCATTGTCGTGGCCATGCGGGAACATCAGCCCCATGAAGCTACCCGTCTTGCCGAACAGCATGTGTGTCGATTCAATGAACGCATGCAGAAAAAAGAATCCCAGATCCGTTGATTCCATTTTCTATCTTAGTTGTGGCAGGTAGCTACTGCCATGTATGTTTTTATATGAAGCTCCTCCCAAAGTGCTGATATTATTAGAGTATTATTTTCGTTGTGGCTGGTGCTTACAGCCATGTGGGTTATAAGAAACTCCATCCAATGATTTGTAATAGCTGGAGTTTCAATATTCGTTGTGGGCAGGCCAGGTCCAGAATACAGTCTGCCCGTGGCAGTTATATTTTTTTGGAGGAACCCAATGTCTAAGCAAAGATTGACAAAACATCCTGTTATGGCCGTGGGCCAGGGAGAAACGGTGACCTTTTCATGGAATAAAAAATCATTGCAGGGGATGAAGGGGGAGATGGTTTCTTCCGCCCTTTTTGCCAACGGTATCCAGGTGTTTGGTCACCACACCAAGGACCACAGTGCCCAGGGAATGTTTTGCGCCAATGGACAGTGTTCCCAGTGCCTTGTGATGGCCGACGGCCTTCCTGTGAAATCCTGTATGACACCTTTGAAACAAGGCATGGTGGTGGAATCCATGGAAGGATTGCCCCGGGTGCCAGAAGCCGATGACCCCATTGCCCGGGAAGATGTTGTCACCCGGGAGGTGGGGGTGTTGATCATTGGTGGGGGGCCGGCAGGCCTTTCTGCTGCCATTGAGCTGGGGAAACTGGGGGTGGATACCCTGATCATTGATGACAAGGATCGACTGGGGGGAAAACTGGTGCTCCAGACCCATAAGTTTTTTGGGTCGGTGGAGGACTCCTGGGCTGGAACAAGGGGGTTTGAGATCGGTCATATCCTGGCCGATGAAGTGGCCATATTTCCCACCGTGGAAACCTGGCTTGAAACCACTGCGGTGGGGGTTTTCTCCGACGGAGTGGTGGGGGTGGTAAAAAGAAACAGATATGTGATGATCAAGCCCCAAAAGGTACTTGTGGCCACCGGAGCCCGGGAAAAAATGCTCCCCTTTCCCGGAAATACCCTGCCCGGTGTTTATGGGGCCGGGGCCTTTCAGACCCTGGTGAACCGGGATCTGATCAAGGCATCGGAGCGGGTTCTCATTGTGGGGGGCGGCAAC
>CAKZLA010000223.1 GCA_937124525.1 uncultured Desulfobacterium sp. | reverse complement strand
ATTGTAATCCCCGATTTTAATGGATCTTTTGGAAATGAATTGAAAAAGTGCTTCCCAGGCCATGGCACTGGAAATGGCAAGACAGATAACACCCAGGGCTGCCATTCCAAATTGGATAATCCCAAACAAAACGGCCGGCAATGCCGCCACCATGATGTTTTTATTGGTCTCCCCGATGCTGTCGCCATCATGCCAGAACGGTGCGTGGGATACGGTGAATTTGTTCTGCTTATGCATTTTCAGCCTCCGTTTCCATTTCAGCTTCCAGCATCAGTTGTTCATGTTTTCCAAGCTTGATGTATTGAAAAATCGGTATTCTTGCCGTGCACACATAGCTGCACAGACCACAATCAATGCAGGCATCAAGGTCAAAGCTGTCCACGGCTTCCTGGTAGAGGTTTGCTTCCAGGTAACGTACCAGCAGGTTGACCGGAACCCCGGCAGGGCAGATGCGAACACATTTACCGCAGTTGATACAGGGATAGTCAGATACGCCGGGAATCTGTTCACTGTCCTGGATGATAATGGTATCCATGTCAGGTTGTACCGGGTGATACAGGGTGTAGGCACTGAAACCCTTCAGGGGGCCACCGATGATGATTCTGTCCATCTCCTGGGCTTCAAGGCCCAGTTGGGAAAGAATTCGGTGAATGGGCGTACCAATGACAGCACTTACCCTTTTTACCCCACCATCTTTTCCAATGACAGTGATGACCTTATCAAATACAGGTGCCTTGTCTTTGTAAGCCCGTGCCAGGGAAAGCGCGGCCTCAATGGACATGAAGCACACACCCTGGTCTTCGCAGGTGCTGCCAGCCATCGGAGCAATGCCCAGGTGGTCTTTCATGATCATCTGGGGCAGGGTTCCGATGTAGTCGTTCGTCAGCTTGATGGTGTTCATTCCCTGGAAGGCGGAGAGCTGGGACATCTTTTCCTGAATGGCCATGAAAACATCAGTGATGCCGGTCATGTTTTTAAGAAGTTCGATGCCATCCTTAATATCATCCATGCATTTTGATGCCAGATATTGCCGGGTGGTGGACATCAGATCACTGTCCATGCCGGAAATGACAATTTTTTTGATGCTGGAATCAGGGGCAGCCAGCAATTCCAGGGGAGGAGCGCCGGGAAGAGTTCTTAAGGCCCCGTCTGCCGAGGCAAGGTCTGGCACATCTGCAAACTCGGAAATACCGTCCACCAGTTCATCTTTGCCATCTTTTTCAAGGACAAGGTAGGTGGCGTTTTTCCCAAAATCGCCGGTGAAAGGAGCAATTGAAGTAATGGTACCGGAGGTGGGAGCCGTGATATAACGGGTGCTCTCTTTATATAAAAAGAGTTTTTCTCCTTTTTTCGCAGTGTCACCCTTTCTGATATGTGTTTCCTTTGTGCTGTCCAGTGCTTCGTCCAGCAGAAGTATCAGGCGGGGGGGCATGGGAATCATCTCCGGTTCCCTCGGACCTGGTTCAACCAGGTCACACTTGAGACACGGTGCAGTCAATCCGATAAATGATCTCTTAATCATAACAAACCTTTATCTGGTGTAAATGGGTCCATGTTATTTAACCCGGTTGGGTAATTCCTTATACGTAAACATAAAAGGGGTTCCATCATCGGGTTAAAGGGCATGGCATGAATTACATTCCACGGGGCCAGCTCCCAGATCTTTATGGCAGCCTGTGCATTGAGCGTGAAATGCGTCCGTTCTTCCCGGCATACTTTCGTCGCCGGTGGCTTCGTGACATTCACTACAATTGTAAATTTCATCATCCTCAATGTTATGATGACAGTCAAGGCATGAAACATCATACTCTTGATGGCCAGCATGGGTGAACAACACCTTGCCTGCGGCATTTTGAAACATTAGCCTCACCGGTTCATCCGGGGAAGGCGGGGGAAATGCGGCGTAGCAGGTGATGCCTGTAATGAAAAGCACAATTGCCAGAATTGAAGCGAATTTTAACTCTTTTTTCGAGGTCATGGTTCTTGCCTCATCCTTAATCGGTAAAGCGGTTAACAGTGCAAATAACAATACGCTAAACTTTAAGCTTACTATCCCAGAAAGGGACAATATTCAAGGGAAAAATATTTTTGTTTTTAAAAATTTGCGAATAAGGGGTTGACTTTTGTTGAAAATGGAATAATCCCCGGGCCGGGTAATTCCTGAAAATCACTTTGCCCGGAAGGTGGCCGGGGAAATAATTTGGGGGCTTGCCCAGGACATCTGCCAATTTCAGGGAAGATCAGGCACACAGGTCTGAATTTTTGAACCCAACAGCAGACGTTGTCCGGTGCCGGGGATGAGTGATTTTTGTTTTTAATTGAATGTGTGGGGCTGAGGGGGCAGGGTTCAGGGCTTATTATTCAGGATGGGTGGCCGTAAGCCAACCCATCTGCCGGCATCAGGTGGTGTCAGGCTCTGCTGCACGCTTCGACCTCGGTTTTTCTGGCAAATCGAACTAAAAAAGGCTTGAACTCTTTTTTGTTTGCAAATCTATTGTTAAACAGGCGAACCACCACAAATGAGAGGGCAAAGCCTGCAAGGCCTGCCAGTATGGATGCTGCAGACTCATCCATGTTCATGTCCGGTGCCCAGGTTTGTCCAATGACAGCTCCTGCAATGAGAAAAATCACGGGAAAAATATAAAGGACAAAGGAAAGTTGCAGCATGGGCGCTGTGCCAAATCCTATGACCACCCGATCTCCGGCTTTGGCATTGAGTGTGTTTTCCACCTGTACCACCATTTCCCTTGCTTTTCCGCCCTCGCCGCAGGAGTCTTTGGAGTCACAGGACTCGCATGACTTGGATCTGACCGTTTTAACCCATGCCATGGCTTGGGCTGTGCCAGTGATAATGCCTTCTTCAGTAATCATATGATAAGTCCTTATTTTAATAAAGTTTGTATTCTCTTTTAAGGAGGGATGTCCACCCTTGAAGATGTCTGAAATATAGACTTTCAAAAAAAAAAGTCAATTGGTTAATTTTTTTTCTTGACATGGTGGGGTCCTCGGGGTATAAGCATCGAGTCTTCGACGGAACGGGCCTGCGGGGCTACCCACGAAGGCCTCTGTTCCCCAGTAGCTCAGTTGGCAGAGCGTGTGGCTGTTAACCACATTGTCCGCGGTTCAAATCCGTGCTGGGGAGCCAAAAAATATGCATCTGATTTAGGTGCACAATATATTTAAAAGGCCCTGGATTGTATTTAATCCAGGGCCTTTTTGCATTATTTAGAACCAAGCCCATTAAATCCTTGATTCCTTATTTATTCTGTCGCATCATGGTTCCATGACTTTTCAGATCTATAATCCAACCCGCTGGTACCTGCACCCTGTATTTATTTTTGCGTGTTCCATTATTTCCCTTGCCACGGCCCTGATTCTGACCATCTACTGGTATATGGATATCACCGCTGCCCTGGAAGTGATTATTAAAAAGTTTCCCATTGATCCGGGCCAGATATTTCCCTCCAGAACCGGTATGACCATATTGGTTTTAACCCTTTTGATCACGGTGGTGTTGGCCGGTATTTTTCTGGCATTCATTTATTACCAGCGCACGGTGAGGCTTTTTCGGCTCCAGCACAATTTTATCTACAATTTTACCCATGAGCTGAAAACCCCGGTGACTTCTCTGAAAATTTATCTTGAATCCTTTTTAAGGCATCCGCTGTCCGTGGAAGAAATTAGAAAGTACAGCCGGTTCATGTTGGATGATGTGACACGGTTAACGGAAAATATAAACAGCATTTTAAACCTTGCTCGCATTGAGAGTCGAACCTTTGGGGCCGAGTCCACCCGGGAAAATCTGGTTGAAGTTGTGCAGCAGTTCTGTGATCAGAACCGATCCTTGTTCCACAAGAGCACCATAACGGTGGAAAGTCCTTCCCCTGTCTTTGTGTATCCCATAAATATGCTCCTGTTTGAGATGCTGGTGATGAATCTTATTTCCAATGCCGTAAAATATAACAACAATGATATTCCCACTGTACGCATTGTCTTCAGGACCAGGAAACAGCGTCTCATGATTGATTTTGTGGACAATGGCATTGGCATAGAGCAGGCGGAAATTAAAAAAATTTTTAGAAAATTCTACCAGGCATCGGACAGTGAGACCAAGGGGGTCAAAGGAAGCGGCCTTGGATTGTATCTTGTATTCAGTATTGCCCGCATCCATGGCTGGAAGGTGGCTGCCCGGTCCCGGGGAAAGGGGTGTGGTGCTGTTTTTACACTCTATCTGCCAAGGGAGGGGGCTGACAATCTCAAAGGAAGAAATTTATGGAAAATGATCACAAAAAGCGTATCCTGGTAATTGAAGATGAAAGCCACATTGCCGAAGGGATTCGCCTGAATCTTTCCATGCAGGGGTATGATATAACCCTTGCATCGGATGGCATTGAAGGGATTGATGCCTGGCGCTCCTGGCACCCCCATCTCATTGTGCTGGATATTATGCTGCCCATGATGGATGGGTTGTCTGTCCTTCGTACCATCAGAAGGGAGGATGCACGCTTACCGGTGTTGATTCTTTCTGCCAAGAGCAGTGCCCAGGATAAGGTCAAAGGCCTTCGCTGCGGGGTGGATGATTATCTTGCCAAACCCTTTGACCTGGATGAATTTTTATTGAGAATCCAGCGTCTTCTTAAGAGACAGTCATGGATGCTGTCAGATAAGTCAGCTTCATCCCCGGAAGAGACCGATGTGTTTACAGGGGATGAGTATCGGTTTGGTGATAATGTGGTGGATTTTATCACGGCAAAAGCCAATTGCATTAACGGTGATATTATTTTAACGGAACAGGAGGTGATGTTGTTGCGGGTGCTTATCGCCAACCGGGGAAGGCCTGTCCCCCGGGAAAAATTGTTAAAGGCGGGTTGGGGGTATTCCAGTGCCACCACCACCCGCACCGTGGATAATTTTATGGTTCGTTTGCGAAAATATTTTGAAAAAGATCCCAAAAAACCCGTTTTTTTTAAAAGTAGGCGGTCTGTGGGATATATTTTTGAAGGGTAGGACTCCCAAATTTTTAAATGGGTATGTTATTTCTGACTCATTTCTTAAGGAGAATTGAGATGGTTGTAAAAAAACATTCACAAAAACCCAGTCGAAGAAGAGTTAAATTTTCATTTCATGCGCCCCAGGCCAATGAGGTCCTTTTGGTGGGGGATTTTAATCAGTGGAATCCTAAAAAACATATGATGAAAAAAGCAGGGCAGGGGGATTGGGAAAAAATAGCGGTTATGAAACCCGGCACATATGAATATAAGTATATTATTGACGGCCATTGGCAGGAAGACCCTGGAAAACCCCTGGGGGGGTTGAACTCCTTTGGTACATACAACAATGTGATAACGGTGGTTCTCCGGGGATAAGATCTGTCATCCTTAACTGAAGGGGTGGACCTGGGATATTCATTTTATTGTGTTTGAAATGACACAACGCCATCCTTTGTCCAGATCGTATTCGGGGATAAAATTCAGCTCTTTTTGTAATTTTTCTCCGGAAACAGCAAGGCTTTCCATCTGTTTTTCCGCTGCGTTGAGAAAACGATTCAATGGGTTGAATTTAATTTCTTTATGCTTAAAACCCATGAACTTTTGCATGAGAAATTCTGGAATTTTAATGAACAAGGGTTTTCTGCCCATGGGCTGACACATGGAGTGGACAATCGCCTGGAAAGTATGAACCGCGCCATCTGTGATATTATATATTTTTCCGGTTATCTCGGGATGTTCAAGTATTTTCAGCGATGCTTTGGCCAGATCTTTATCAAATATCAGGGTTCTTCGGTTTTTACCGCTTCCCAAAAGTAAAAAGCCTCCTTTTCTCAAATAGCGGATCAAAAGGTTGTAGTTCCCCTTCATCCTTTTTCCATAAACGGCAGCCACCCTAAGGATAACAACGGAAAATCCGGGTATGCACTGTCCTGCGTCAAGGATGATTTTTTCTGCCTCCAGTTTTGATCGAGAATAGATGTCACCGGGGCATACAGGGGAGGATTCATCAAAACATTGATTCGGACCTGAGGCCCCATAGACATTAATGGTGCTGAAAAAAATAAAGCGTTTAACCCCGGCAGCACGGGCTGTATTCACAAGCAGCCTGGTGCCTTTTACATTGGTTTTCAGATAGGTGTCTTCCAGGGAAAGGCCTTTTGTATCATGGAGTTTTGCGGCAAGGTGAAAGACAGCGTCAATATTTTTCATGGCCTGTGAAACGGCTTCAGGATCAAGGATGTCTCCCTGGAATCGCTCCACTTTGTTGGAAAGTTCCTTGTGGTCCAGGCAGTGCCTGGAAAAAATTCTTACTTGGTATCCTTTTTCCAGCAGTTGCTCTACAACGGCAGGACCGGCAACCCCTGTGGCACCGGTGACGAGAATTTTTTTGAATTTATTTTTATGCATTTCGTT
>CAKZLA010000222.1 GCA_937124525.1 uncultured Desulfobacterium sp. | reverse complement strand
CTCCTTGAGTGCGGTCTGGGCCGCCCTTAGCTCGGAGATATCCCGCCAGGAAGAGACGGAATAAAGAATTTTTCCCTTTCCGTCCTTCACAGGAAAGACACTCAGGCTGACATTGATCTTGCTGCCGTCTTTTCTTTTCAGAATTAATCCGTTGTTTTTAATGCTTCCGGTTTCGGCAAATTGATTTAACGCCGCTTTTACTTTGTTTATACAATCTTCATGGTATAATTTGAATACCGGGGCGCCGACCACTTCTTCTTTTGAATATCCGGTCTGGGTCAAAAGTGTTTCATTGCATAATACAATCCGGTCGTCTGCCGGAGAAACAGAGGCATACATATCCGGGGATTTGTCATATAATATGCGGAACCTGTCCTCGCTCTCCTTGAGCTTTTTTTGTTCCCGAAGTAATTCAGATCTTTGGAAACTATTTTCAAGAACACCTGGAAGACGGTTCAGGTATCCGGACGACTTCACGATATAATCTGCAAACCCCAGCCGCAATGCTTGTATGGCAATGTCTTCGTTCCCATGCCCGGTTATCAGAACCGCCGGGATCTTGATTCCCATCTCCTGACGTATGTATTTGATCAGCTCTATGGCGTTGAATTTTGGAAGCCTGTAATCCAGAAGCAGTACATCGTACGGTAAGGGCAGACCGGATTGTTTGAGCGTTAAAAGTTCAATGAGTTTTTCCGTTGTGGCGATGACCTCCAGGCGGATGTGCGGAGCATGACGGGAAAAATACCGTACCGTCAAATCGACGTCGTCAATATTGGGTTCGGCATATAGGACATTGATCAGGGCGGATTTTTTCTTTTCCTCATTTTTAAACCGGTGCAGCGCATCCTTGAGCAGGTCCGCAAGTCCTGCCAGATATTGGGAGGATTTTACCACGTAGTCGTCCGCTCCGGCCTTTAAGACCCCGACAGCCGTCTGCTCTTCACCCGAACCAGTCAGGACGACCACTGCCATGAGAAATTCCTTTTGCCGAATTTCCCTTAGAAGCTCGATTCCGTTACCGTCACTGAGTTTCAGGTCAATGAGGGCAAGGTCGAATTCACCCTCATTTTTCAGAATTTTTTGTCCTTCCCTAAGTGTACAGGCATGGTAGATATCGAATTCTCCTTTCGCCCGCGCAAGTTCTTTTCGAACCAGTTCCGCATCCAGGTCGTCATCTTCAACATGCAGGATTTTCATTTTACCTCCATCCGGTTGTGGTCATCTGTTTCACGGGACAGACGGTCCCTGTGGTTACGAAGGCAGTTCATTGAGCACCACCCAGTAGAGTTCAAGTTGCTTGAGCGAGTCTGCGAACTGATCAAAATCCACAGGCTTGACAATATAACTGTTTGCACCCAGCTGATATCCGTTGATCAGATCTTTCTGCTCCCGGGAGGAGGTCAGGATCACCACGGGCAGGTTCCTTGTCCGTTCATCCTTCCGTATCCGTTTGAGGACTTCAAGACCATCGATTTTCGGCAGTTTTAGATCCAAAAGCACTACTGAGGGGGTTTCCCAGTCTTCCCGGCCGGCATGCTTTCCTGTATGGAAAAGATAGTCCAGAGCTTCTGCGCCGTCCATGACAACGACAACCTTGTTGGCGACACGACTTTTCCGGAATACCCTGAGTGTAAGTTCTATGTCGTCGGGGTTGTCTTCGACGAGCAGGATAACTTTTCCTTTCATTATTTCTCCTTTTCAGCCGGGATGGTAAAGAAAAACGAAGCCCCTTTGCCCCTGGTGCTTTCTGCCCAGACCCGGCCGTTATGACGTGTGATAATCCGTTTGACAATGCTCAGTCCGATGCCGGTACCCTCAAATTCGTCTGTACGGTGCAGCCGCTCAAACGGACCGAAGAGTTTTTCAAAAAACTGCATGTCAAATCCATCCCCGCTGTCCTTGAGCCAGACCATGGTATGGTCAGGTCGCAATTCACATCCAAATTCGATCCTGGCAATCTTTTTTTTGCCCGTGAATTTGAATGCATTTCCCAGCAGGTTTTCCATGACGATATGGATCAGATTGGGATCCGCCTTAACCGTAACGTTTTCAGCTACTTTGATATGGATATTCCTCTTGGAAAACGTCTGCCGAAGTTGCTGGGCAATATCACGGGTAATGCTGCTCAGATTGACCGGCATCTTTTTGAGCTCGGCGCGGGAGACGCGGGACAGGCGGAGCAGATCATCAATTAATTGTCCCATACGAAGCGTCGCCTTTCTCACCCGGTCAATATAATGCAGTCCCTGTTCGTCAAGATCGCTGCTACAGTCCTCCACCAGGGCTTTGCTGAATCCGTCTATTCCCCTAAGCGGGGCACGAAGGTCATGGGACACCGAATAGGTAAAGGCTTCCAGTTCTTTATTGGCTTCAGCCAGCTTTCCGGAAAGGGCTTCGTGCCGCTGGTTGCTCTCCTTGAGATCTTCAAGCAAATTGGTCATCGCCTGATTCAGCCGGTCTGAGTCTGCCATGCGTGCTTCCAAATCCTTTGTGCGTTCCCGGACATTATGTTCGAGTATTTTTTTTGCTTCCGCCTCTTTTTGCTCAAACCGTTTCCGGTCGGAAATGTCAGTCAGCAGAACAGCCACCTTTTTATCCTCCGGTCGGTAAACAATGTATTCATGGTATTTGCCCAGTTTTTTTGAATAGGTTTCCATGCTTGTGGCCACCCCGCTTGACGTTACCTTATCATAGACGTCCAGCAGACGGGGGGGCTTGCCGGGGAAGAGTTCTCGTGCGGTTTTGTCTTTGATTTCCCCGGCGTGGAGTCCAGTTAATTTTTCAAATGCCGGATTGACCTCTAAAAAACGGTAGTCAAAAGAACGTCCTGACGTATCGTAAATCATTTCATATAGAGCAAACCCGGCGCTCATTTCCGAAATCAGTTTTCGATACCGGTTCTCGCTGGACCGCAGTGTTGTAAAGACGGAATTGATCCGTTCTTTCATGATTGCTGTTGCGTTTGTCACCTGCTGGATCTCATCTGGCGCTTTTCCGCCGGGATAGTTTATACCTTTCTCTTCCAAAGCGGCATCCGGGACGGGCTGTATTTCGCTCAATTCCCTGGACAGGTCAAAAAGACGGCGGGAGACCAGAAGGTGAAACAGAATCAAAAGAATGGTCGAAACAATGCCGACCACCAGTATGTTGGTGGCAATAACCTGAAGTGCACTGATTTTCATTTTGGCGTAAACGTCTCCGAGGTCATGCACAACCTGCAGTATACCTATATCATGGGATATGTCCGATTCGGCATGTCTTAAAATAAATTTTTCTTCGATCTGGCCTTCATTCACAGGTTGGCCCGCCTGAAAGATCACGCAGTCGTGCTGGACAATTGCCGCATATGCGATGCCCTGTAGATTCAACAACCCATCGAGCTGGGCCTGGGTCATGTCATCGTCGTAGACCCACAGGCTCTGGGTCAGGCTTGGCAGGTAACCGGATTTGATGGCCTCCACCTGCTTTTGTATATCAGAAAGATACAGCCGATATTCGATTGCAAGTTGTATCAGGGTTAAGCCCAATGTGATCAAAAGGCCTGATACAAGAATTGTCCCGGCCATCTTTCGGGCGATACGGCTTTGGGTGATTGTTTTCATTTTATGGTGTGTCCCATACTCTGTTTGGGGTTGGTTCTAACGTCGGCCAGTGGATTTGAGGCAATATGAAGGATGCCTTAAATTTTAATTGTTGCTATCTGATGTGCATTGTCAAAAGTGGCCGAACTTAAGTACCCGAGCATATATTCTTAAAAATAAAACATAGCAATATAAATAATCTATCTCCATGGAATGTTGAAAAATATATGTATGGGTACTTAGAACCAAGCACTTCTGTTTCGCCAGGTCATTGCCCCAGTTCCCTTTTGCACGTATCTTTATTTTTACACGCATCCATGGCATGGTTGAACCTGCCTAAAAATCCGGGGTGGTGCACAAGGAACTCCTTGTTGAAATATATGCCTGCCGGGGTGGTTCGCATGACAAAAGTCCGGAAGTCGTCCCGGGGCAGAGAAAGGTTGTTTAAGGCCGTCCTGAATCTATGGTGGTTCAACACCCCCACATCAACACGGCCTGCCTGAATCATTTTTAAGATTTGTTCGGGCTGATCCACCGCTGTTATCTTTTTGTTAAAAGTACCCTGTGTAAACTGTTCTTCAAGCCAGACCAGCCTGGCACTGCCGCTATCGGCGGAACAGCGGGGCGAA
>CAKZLA010000221.1 GCA_937124525.1 uncultured Desulfobacterium sp. | reverse complement strand
CCTTGAATCGCTTTCGATTCCGCCAAGGTTAAAACAGTGGTGTTCGCATTACCGTTTAGATCTTCAACTAACTCATTGATCGCATTAACCGAAGCGATAACCGCGTTGATTTCAGCAACGGTTCGGGAAAGCTTTGACCCATTGATTTCAGCAATGACAACATTGGCACCGGCCTTTGCAAAATGTGTGGCCATGGATTTTCCAATTCCACCCCCGGCCCCGGTGATAATGGCGGTTTTACCTTTAAGACTGAACATCTCTTCAATGGTGCCCATGTGCTGGTATCTCCCTGTTTTTCCCGGAGGAAGTCATTGAATGCAACCCACGATATGCCGCATCACCCATGAGTTTCGCTGTTTTAAGACCCAGCGCATTGGCTTGCAAAAATGCGGCAAGTAAATTTTCAGGTGTTACGGTAAAAGGTTCCGATGCAACAAGATGGGATTCCAAAGCGGCTTCCATGGCCGTTTTGATGGCGGCTTGATCTGCACTGGAATCCAGGGAGAGCTGGCCCATGTGCACGGGAAGGCCCACCTGTGCAAGAAAGGTTGCCACACTTTGTGCCTCTTCATTGTTATCCTCAAGAATCAGATGGGTCATGAGCCCCATGCCCACCAGTTCTCCGTGGAGGTAGTCATTGTGAAGCACGGGAATCACCGTCAATCCGGCAGCCACACCATGGGCTGCGGCCAGACCGCCACTTTCAAAACCCATTCCACTCAGCAGGGTATTGGCCTCAATGATCTGTTCCAGGGAGTCATTGATGATTTTCTGCTTGATGGCGTCAACGGCGGCAATGCCGTGCTTAAAAATCGTTTCAGCACACAGTTTTGAAATGGCCAGGGCCGTGATGGTGGGACGGCCTCCCAACATATTGCGGGCATTCGGGTTGTTAAAGCAGGTGCGGGCTTCGTACCAGGTGGCCAGAGCGTCTCCCATGCCTGCCACCAGGTGACGAAGGGGGGAAGCGGCAATAATGCCGGTGTCCATAATCACCATGGCAGGGCTGTTGGGAAAAAATTCAGGACCTTTACCCACCCCTTCTTCGGTGTACATCACCGATACCGCAGAACAGGGTGCATCGGTGGAGGCGATGGTGGGGCAGATGACCACCGGCAAATTTAAGCGAAAAGCAATGCATTTACCGGCATCCAGACATTTACCCCCCCCCACGGCAATGACGGCATCCATTTTTATTTCATGGGCATTGGCCGCATCCACCACCCGGCCCACACCTTTGTGGGAGCACTCCCCCTTAAAAAGATAAAAAACAGGTTCTGCATTAACTGCAGCCAGGCTCCGGCGTATGCGGTGGCCAAATCTTTTTTCACCACCGGCACTTATGAGGATCATGGGACGGGTGCTGGGCAGAACAGATATATATCGCCCCAGGTGGTCAACTATCCCCTCTCCCTGGATATACCGATGGGGTGAAATAAGCACCCGGGGCACTGCCCGGCCATCTCCGGCTTCACCACCAAAAACAGGTTGGGGGAAATAAGGTTGAACGTTTGTCATGTGAGCGCTCCTTTATATGTTGTCATTAAACCGGTTGCCACGCCTTATTATAATAGGTCATGGAGGCATTCTGAATAAAGGCTCCGGCAGCATTGTTTTCCACCTTGCCTTCACCGGTGACTCCCAGAAATTTTCCCGTGGAGCGCATCTGATCCCAATTGTAGAAAAATACCGATGCCACGGGAATAATGAATTCCCGGAATGTAAAGAGATATTGGTTCTCATCAAATTTATAGGTGGAAGCCATGTCCACGTCACCGTGGCCCTTTTGTTCTCCCACCAGACATTGCCATCCATACCGTTGTGAACTCATGTAGATATGCTCGTAAAGATGGTTGGGACTGTAGCGATAAAAGGCACGGAGTCCTATTAAATCACGTGTGGGGGCAGGTTCCATCCCTTCGGGGGCAACGGACGGATCACCCAGAACGCCGGCATCAAATTTCTGGGTGACCAGGGGTTCACCATCAACTTTTTCGTCCTCAGTTCGAACATGGCTGAGAATGGAAAGAACTCTCCTGGTACGGGTATTGATAATCAGAGTCCAGGCATCACGGGGCCGGGAGGCAAATGTTGCATCCACAAAATAGACATTGTCTCCCACATTGACCGCTTCGTAACTGCCCTCTCCTTTCTCTTGTTCCTGGGACCAGGAAAGAAGGTCCTTACCCTTGAACGCCAGTGAAAGTGTGGTTCCGTCCTTTAAAGTAATATCAAATGTTTGGCCCGCCAGGGCGTCGGTGGTGGGCAGGCGGTTGGCATCAATACCCGCTGCAAAATCGTCATAATTTTTCCAATCAGAAGGTTTACTCATAATTTTTTCCTTTGGTTAAACAAGATTAAATGGATTAAATCAAAATGTTAATAGGAGCGAGGTCAGGTGAGTTGTGTTTGCACCGGCCCTGATTTGGAAGAAGTATTTTTGATCCCATTCTTCCGCTTAAATCGCAAAGTTACAATCCCCTTGGGCATATATATCATAACAATTATGATGAGAAATCCGGTCATGATGGGATGGATATTGGGAAGATATATATTGGAAAGGGTGAGGACGGCGGTGAGAAAAATAGCCCCGATGACTGGCCCCACGATGGTACCGCTACCGCCCATGACACACATCAAAATGGGATAAAGTGCCCATTTCAAGCTTAAAAAGCCCTGGGGGGTAACATGAAAAATGTAAAATGCCTGGAGACTGCCGCAGATTCCGGCAAAAAATGCACTGGTGGCAAGGACGGCAATTTTATATTTTAATATGTTAATGCCATTGGCCGATGCTGCGGTTTCATCCTCCCGAATGGCCACAAGGGCAAGCCCGAATCTGGAATTAACGATCAGCCAGGTCAGTATAACCGTTGCCAGACAGAGAAAAAGTCCGGTGTAAAAATAGGGTTTCATTGAGCTGAAGGCGCTGGAGGGAAGCATTATTCCCACGGGACCGCCGGTGATGGAACCACCTTTAACAAAAATAATCCGTAATATTTCACCCAACCCCAGTGTTCCCAGAGCAAAATAATCGCCCCGGAGCTTGGAAAGCAGTGGAATGCCGATCAAAACAGCCAGAATGGCTGGAATCACACCACTTAAGACCATGGTGACAGGATCAAAATAATATCCTGTTCCAGTGATATCATTGGTCCAGATAAAGGCGGTGGTATAGGCACCCAAACCGAAAAAAGCGTGGTGTCCAAGGCTAACCTGCCCTGTGTAACCGGCCACCAGGTTCCAGCTCTGGGCCAGAATTATATAGCAGAAGGTAAGGAACAAAAAATAGATAAAATAAGAGGTTTCAGTGTCAAGGATAAGGGGCAGCAACGCCAGCAGGCCCGCAATGAGAACAGTTATGCCCATTGTCTTTTTGTCTTTCATGGATCAATCCTTTTTGTATGAACGCGATAAAAGACCTTCCGGTTTAAACATCAGAACGGTCAGGAACACAGCGTAGGTGATGGCATCCGACCACCCGCCACTGATAAAAAATGAAGAGGTGCTTTCAAGAACGCCCAGCAAAATACCGCCCAGAAAGGCACCCACGATACTGCTGATCCCTCCCAATGCCAGGGCGATCATTGCCTTAAGACTAAATACAAATCCGAAATAGGGATCAAAGGAATAAGTGGTTGCCACGGCAACCCCTGCTGTACCGGCAAGACCAATACCCATGCCAAAGGCAAGACGGTTAACCCGATGGGGGCTAATACCAATGAGCTTTGCGGAAACCATATCTTCGGATGCTGCCCGGATGGCCTTACCCACCAGTGTCTTGCTCAGAAATAAAGTTACACCGGTAACAGACAATATAGCCATGACAAAGGCCATAACCCGGGTAAAAGAAAGCTTTAATCCCATGAAGGGAATGGCATAGGAGGTATAAAAGGTACGAATCCCCCTGGGATTGGGGGACCACATCACCGACATGAGGCTTTCCAGAAGGAACATAAGTCCCACGGCAATAAGCAGGGAGATGTTTTTATCGGAAAAACCAACAGCTTTTTTAAACAAAAGTTGGTAGATTCCCATTCCGCACACCCATGACACCGGTAACAGGATAATAAGTGACAGATAAGGGTCAATATTAAACAGGGAAAAGAGCCAAAAACAAAGATAGGCCATAAAGATAATAATGGTTCCCTGGGCCAGAAAGATAATCCGCATGGTCCCAAAAATCATGCTCAGACCAATGGCCGCAATACCGTACATGGTACCAAACAAAATTCCGTTAATTAAAAGCTGGGGGATTAACCCCGATGTAAAATATTCCAGCATACGTTTTCTCCAGAGTTCGGGAATTCAATACCCGGGAACTCAGAATTAAAATGGGGATTGTGATTTAATAGGCTTTCAATCCAGATTCACATTTTGCCCGTCAGTCATGACTTCTCGGATTTGCCACCACATGGAACATCCGGCATCCTTCATTAACTGGTTGACACTTTCTCAAAAGACTCCCTTATTTTTTGAGAATTTCCTCAAAAAAGTGTCAACTACTTTTGAGGGGATATAAAGGATGCCGAACATCCAATGAAAAGTTAAAACAACACATGCAATATGGGCAATGTAGACTTAGCGCCCTGCGGGCGGACCTTTGTCTTGCTAAATTTATTGCAATAAAAATTTCAAATTCCTATGCTATGGACTTAAGACTCACGAGATATTGAGACCCGCCCAGATACTTATTTTACTGTCAACACCGTGCAATGGGCGTTCAAAATAATATGCTGGGCATTGGAACCTGTGATAACTTTCCCAACTTTTGATTTTTTTTTGGCATGGACAATAATTTCATCCACGTCATTCTCCATGGCAAATGCAACGATATCTTCCCCAGGGGTTGTATTTCGAACCAGGACATGGCTTTCACATAAAATATTTTCTCCACGTAAAATAGCCATTGCCTTGTTCAGCGCTTCCTGGGCACTGTCAACAACATCGGGGGTCGCCTCCCTGCCGTCCTGGAATGAGGTAACCAGGTAAACGTAGGCATCATAGGCCCTGGCATCCAAAATGGTTCGCTGCAAAAGGGCTGAATTGTGATAAGGGGGATCATAACCGACGAGAATTTTCATTTTTCTTTCCTTTTTTTAAATATAAAATGCCCGCCAAGGATTTATAATAACTTAATTTTTTGATTTAAATCTGATGGGCAGGGCCAGATTTATTTTTTTTGCGCACCCCGGGCATAGCAATAAAAAAACTGTCAAGTGGCGATGTGTCCAGGCTTGGAATAAGTAATACTGATTGATTTTAGATGAACGTCCCGGCAAACCAGGCGAGAAGTTCAATCCTTGTTGTGGGCAGGACCATGAATAAATAATGCTCTGCCAGTGGCAGATATAAAAGAGCAGAGATCCTGTAGCGGAGTCACACGCCCAGATAAGTTTTTTGAAAATCGTTGTCCGACAAAAGGAAGCTGCTGTTACCCTCGTTAATGATGCGCCCGGTCTGCATCACGTAGGCATAACTGGAAATCTCCAAGGTCTGGTGGACATTCTGCTCCACCAGAAGAATGGTGACTCCCTGCTGATTGAGTTTTTCTATGATTCCAAACATCTGCTTTACAATGACCGGTGCAAGCCCCATGGAGGGTTCGTCCAGCATCAAAAGAGAGGGCCGGGCCATCAATGCCCGGCCAATGGCCAGCATCTGCTGCTCTCCACCGCTTAAGCTGCCGGCAAACTGATAGGCCCGGTCTTTGAGCACTGGAAACAGATCATATACTTTTTCCAGAGACTGCTTTGCATAGGGACGTGATTCCGGGGGATAGGCCCCCAGCTCCAGATTATCCAACACCGTCATGCGGGTAAACAGTCTTCTGCCTTCAGGAACGTGGGCAATGCCACGGTTGGCCACCTCTTCGGGGGTCTTGCCGGCCAGCCCTTTTCCCTTGAAATAGATCTCTCCCTTGCCAAAGCCATTGATACAGGAAATCGCGTTGAGCAAGGTGCTTTTCCCGGCACCATTGGCTCCGATGAGAGCAACAATGGCCCCTTTTTTGACATTAAAGGAGACATCCCAGACGGCCTGGGCATCACCATAAAAAACATCAATTCCGTCAACATCAAGTAATGGTTTATCCAATGTAAGCCTCAATTATTTTAAGGTTAGTGTCATTTTAGTTCTTCCTTTCCCGTGGGTGGAAATTGCAGTTTCTGCTGGGCAAAATTAAAGGGATAAACAATTTCCTGCTTGCCGTTGATCCATTGAAAAGAGATACTGGGGTAAAGTCCCACCCCGTTAAGACTGTAGTTGATATTTCCCAAAACAGTTTTAAATTCGCCATGAAGTACTGCCGATCTGACCGCTGCAGCATTCAGTGTTCCGGCCTTTTCAATGGCCTGCCATAAGATCTGCGCCAGTGCATAGAAGGTACCGGCACTCATGGTCTTACGGTTGAATTTCTCACGATAACGCTGTCCCAATTCCCTGGCACCAGGATAGGGATAGGTTTCTGACCAATGCCCGTCGCTGACAACATACTGGGCGTCCCTGCCCATGGTCTGACCAAATTCAGCGGGCCATGTCCCCTTCCAACCCTGAAGATACTTTACATGGAAATCAAGTGCTTTCATTTGCCGGATAAAGGTGATGCAATCTGACACCGATGCATAGAGAAATATGGCATCCACCCCCATGGCTTTTGCCTTAATAATCTGACTTGTATAATCAGTGGCATTAATTGGCAGTGACATATCCAAGGCAAATTTATATCCGTAGCGATTGGCTTGTTTCTGGAATGTCCTTCCAAATGCCAGTGCATCGTAGGTCTCTTCCATCACCAATGAGATGTGTCTGGGACGTTTTTCCACAGACAAAGAATTCAATATTTCAAAGGGCATGGATACTGTTTTCTCCATGTCGAAAAAGAGAAGGGTGGACCACTTAAAGTGGTGGTCCTGCCAGGGGGGAATGAAGCTGGCCGTGGCATGATAATAGGTCTGATTTAGCTCGGCAACAATGCAACCGGGTATGACACCGTAAACCGCAGATTGCCCACTGAGGATAAAATCGACTTTTTTTTCTTTGATCAAATTTTCCACAGACGTAACCACAACCGCTGGATCAGACATATCATTGAGAATCACCAGCCGGACCGGAAGTTTTTTGTTATATTCCAGGACATGAATTCCGCCGGTCTTGTTGATATCGGCCACTGCGGTTTCATAGGCCCATTGCTGTTCCTTCCCAACAGAGGCCATACTCCCGGAAAGGGGAAGATGGGTACCCACAAGAATTTCTGTTTTGGCAGTTTTTCCCCACACGGTCCCCTGGCATAGGATAATCGCAAATAAAAACGCCATCTGGAACATCAGGTACGATCTGTTTTTCATCATGTGTTTTTCCATATTTTCTCCCACTTACTCAAAAAAACCATACAAAAGTTGTGCCATTGATTGGTGATCAGATGGGCTCATTGCATTTAAAAGGTTCTCTCCCGCCGGGAACCATTCCTTAAAAGCTTATTATCATCATGTAATTTCAGCAGATTCCATCCGATAAAAATTCCTGGTAAAAAATTCAAGCGAATTTTATTTTTGTTTGAATGAGCCGGGTTTGGTTCTAAGCTCGGCCACTTTTGGCAGCACATATCAGATAGCAACAGTTAAAGGGTTGAAATTTAACATTATATTAAATTATCGACTGTTTGGTGCATATCCACTGGCCGACGTTAGATCCAACCCCAACGAGCCTTACATCCCTATCTTGGCTTATTTTTATAACATACTGTATTCAAACAAAAATAATATTCTTGTTTTTTACATGATTAAGTTTACATTAATAAATTCAATATATTATGATATAACAAGCGGAATGTGGGGTACAATGCTTTATAATAATAAGATTTAAAGTCATTTTTTTGAAAAAAAGGCCTGCAATGAATGGAGTTCTCAAAAATAATATCCCTGAAGAATCATAAACAATAAAATGCGCTGATCCCCGGAGCACGGTGCGTGACAAATAGAAACATTCCCAGGCAAGATCATGACATCTGTTGGAGTGATCAATTGGTTAACTATCTATAATTTATAATAAATATATACCGATGTAACGAAAGGAAACGATTAAAAAGATATTGTTTCGAAAGGAAACAATATTTGAGATAATCTTTCACCACTGGGTGCCGACACAATACAGATCTCCCGTCCCCCATGGCCATGGCCCGGGCTTGGTCTGGAGCAAAAATTAGGGAACCTGGCCGGTGTTCAAATCCACCACAGGCATCGGAAAGGGGCATGGAGGCTGCTGAAGGGATAAATTTCATAGGCTGAGGTATCATGCCTGTCTGGGTTTGTCCAGGGCCGGGAGACATCGGTGGAAGTCTCTTCCAGTGGCGAGATAAAATGAGATCAAATGCCACTAAATGGATTTGCACTCGATAAAAATCAGTCAAAGAGACTATGACATAAAAGAGAAATCAATCAAAATTGCTGATACTGACAGCACCCTGCTGCCGGGCTTTTGCCTGGTTCAATTCATTGCAACAAAAATTGCAAATTCCTATGTTATTAAATTAAAGGAGCTGCTTCTTGATTTTATATAAAAAAAAGGGTATTGCATTACATGCGCTGGATCATTGAGGAAGACCATTCGACGATGGGAGCTGAATGACCATTCAGTCTTTATCACAACACTGGCCACAAGAACTCTCCCACAGGAGTTCCCGGCCTTCTCAAAAATGGAGGGGCACATGTCTCACACTGTGACAATTTTCAAACCCTGCGAACTCAAACCAGGACAAAGAATTCGAATAGACGGCTCCAAAAGAGGGGGGGATTGGGAGGTGATAACCGTGGGGGACATTAAGATGACCCTGCGTTGCCCGGTGTCTGGGAAAGAGATGACATGGGATCGGTTCTGCTACTTCATGGAAGAAAGAGAGAATGAACCCTGGCCCCTGAATGAACCACCTGAAGAAGAGGCGTAACCCCTGTGAAAGTAATTCTGGTAATGGCCATGACTCTGGATGGAAAAATAGGACGACATTCCACCGATCCCGTGGACTGGACAGGTTCGGCGGACAAACGCTATTTTGTTAAGATCACCCGCAGGGCCGGAGTCCTGATCATGGGAAACAACACCTTCAACACCATTGGGCACCCCCTTCCCGGCAGACACAATATTGTCATGACCCGCACCCTTGAAGGAAAGCAAAACCATGGAAATCTGATCTTTACAAACCAGTCTCCCGGAAAAATCCTTCAGGATCTCAAAGCACAGGGGTACCACGAGGTGACCTTGATTGGCGGCTCCCAGATCAATACGCTGTTTGCCCGGCAAGGACTCATCCATGAGGTACACATCACCATTGCCCCGCGCCTCTTTGGCCAGGGATTATCCCTTTTTAGTGAAATATGTGATTTAAAATTAAATCTTATAAGTGTGGATTCCCTTGGAGACGATGCGGTGCTTTTAAAATATGGCATCCACGAAAATGGCACCCCCCAGCCTCAATGAATTATGATCCATAATCTATTTATTATTTATCAAAAAGGGCTATTTCATGAAAAACATTACAACCTTATGTATTATTCTTCTATTCATGGGCATCACCCCATGTCTGGCAACAACTATCTTACCCTGTGGGAGCTTTAAAACAGTATCTGGAGAGGTGTTTATCCAACGACAGCAAAATACAATTACTGTAGCGGTCGGAGAGCGGATTTACCCCCGGGATCAGATTCAATCTGGAAAGGATGGTTCCGCCAGTGTTGTACTCCAGGATGACACCATCATTTGCCTGGGGCCAGACAGCACCATGGACATGGAGGAATTTATTTTCAACCCCAGCGTGTATGAATATTCCCTGGCAACCCGCATGATAAAGGGCACATTTCTTTTCCTGTCCGGCATCATCGCAAAAATAGCACCTGACAATGTAAAAATCCAGACACCAGATGGAACCATCGCCGTTCGAGGCACCCGGTTTCTGGTGGAAGTTTCACATTAGATTCTTATCTCTGATTTTCGTGTTATTTGGGCAAAAAAATCAGAAAACATTTTTGCTTCTGGCTTGTCCAGGTTAGAGTGCACTCAAAAATTAACTTCCAAACAAAACAGGACAGTTTCAATGAGATTAAAATTAAACTCAATTTCTCGGAAACACCAGGAAAAAGATACCACAACTATCTCTTTTAACCTCCCATCCTTAAAACCATTGACAACACTTTTTATGCTGGTGATGATCTGTCTGTTTACAGGATGTTCGTGCAACAGAACCAGAGTGGTTTTGCTGCCGGATCATGACAACCATGTGGGCCAAGTGGAAATCACCAATGCCCATGGGAGCACACTCCTTGATCAGGCGGGCTACGGCGTTACCCTGCGAGAACAGGATGCCCCCCGGGAGGCTGTTGCCATTGAGGAAAAGGAGATCCAGACCCGTTTTGGATCGGTGCTGGGTGCAGAACCTGAGTTGCCGGCAAAATTCATTCTCCAGTTTAAAAGCGGATCTGATATCCTCACGGATGAATCCTTGGCCCGGGTACCTGAAATTGTGACTGAAATCAAAAATCGCTCTTCCATGGATATCAGCGTGGCAGGCCACTCTGATCGTGTGGGTAACGAAGACGCCAACATTGCCCTGTCTTTAAAGCGGGCCCAACGGGTGTTGAATCTTCTCCTGGACCAAGGTATTGATGCCCGATTTATCCAGGCCAGTTCCCACGGGGAAGGAAACCCCCTTGTTCCCACAGCGGATGATGTACCGGAACCTAAAAACCGAAGGGTTGAAGTCATTGTAAGATAAGGCCTTTGGAGATCCATCGAAGTGGCCGAAATCAGAACATCGCCAGAAGAGCCTCCAAGGGCTGCCTTGACCGGAACATTGGAAACCAAAATGCAAAAATCCCCCCCCCCCCGACATTTCCGTTTCGGTCAGGGCACTCCTTGGAGGCGGCATAATACGATTTTCTATTTTTGTTGTTGGCAGGCGTAAGGTCTCGTGGCAGTTATAAAAAAGGCATCTATCTTTGTGAAAAATAACACCCCAGATAAAAAAAAACGCTTCTTCCCGAGCCGGGGAAGAAAAACCATTTTCAGTGCGGGCCTTTTTCTCACCCTTTTTTTTATCGGTTTTTTTCTGTATCGCCCTGCCTTTGTAACCTTTCTGGATCAAAAACTCTATGATGTCATGCATCTTTCCCTCACCGACCGGGGAACCCCCCAGCCGGTGATTGTGGATATCAATGACCAGAGCCTTGAAGCCTATGGCCAATGGCCCTGGTCCCGGGATCTGCTGGCAAGGCTTTGCACCATCATCATCCAGGGATCTCCCCGGGCCGTGGGCATGGATATTTTATTGTCGGAACCGGACAGAACTTCCATCCATCTGGCGTTAAGTGCCCTTAAAAAACATTCCGGTATCAGCATTCCCATTGTATCTCCATCAGATGCCCTGCTTGACAATGACCTGAACCTTAGCCGGGTTTTACGGCAAGGGCCTTTTATTCTGGCCTGTAAATTCCTTGGACAAGAGACCAGCCATTTACCCCCCGGCCTTTTACCTCTGGATACAACCCTGGTTTCCCAGGGCTCCCACATTGATTTATTTCAATGGTTTCCACCATGGAAGGGGCTCCTGGCAGCCCTACCCCAGTTTCTACAGGCCACCCAGGGAAGCGGGTTTGTCAATGCCCTTTCCGATAGCGACGGCATTATCCGCAGAACCCCTTTTATTATGGGGTACAAAGGCAAATTTTATCCCAGTCTCTCCCTTGCCACCCTCATGCTGGCCATGGATGCCAACAAAGTTTCCCTGGAAAGCAGTGCGGCCGGTCTGACATCCGTGTCCATTAAAAATCTCACCATACCCGTGTCGTCCCAGGGCCACCTGTTACTGCATTTTCGAAAATCAACCTCTCCTTTCCTCACACTGTCTGCCAGCGATCTTCTCCAGGGAAAGATTGACCCCGGTATCCTGAAAAACCGGATTGTTTTCATGGGGACATCGGCATCGGGCCTGGGAGATCACCACAGCACCCCCCTGGAGCAATATTTTTTTGGTGTGGGAATCCATGCCACGGCAATGGATAATATTTTAAATCAAAACCTTCTGGCCCGCCCCTCCTGGGCCATGGGCATGGAATGGATTCTGGTCCTCTTGACGGGGCTATTGTCCACCCTGATGCTCGTGTACCTTAATCCATGGCCCTGTACCCTGACACTGGCCGGGATTACAACCTTGCTCTGGTTTATGGAGCTGTTATTTTTACAGAAAATGCAAATTTTTATCTCTGTGACCTACCCGTTTATTACCCTATTTGTAAATTTTTCCCTGTTAAGTGTTATTCGGTTTCGCATGGAAGAGAAAAGAATGCTCAAAAGAACCCGAGAAATGGTGACTGCCCAGAATCTAACCCTCATCGGCATCACCTCCCTTGCCGCCACAAGGGACAAGGAGACCGGCATGCACATCCGACGCACCGCCATTTTTGTTAAAGTACTTGCCAAAAGATTGCGTCTCTCCCCCGGGTTTAAAGATCGCCTGGATGACCATACCATTGAGGTGATGTTCAAATCTGCTCCCATGCACGACATCGGTAAGGTGGGGGTGCCCGATGCCGTCCTCCTTAAACCGGGGAAACTCACTGAAAGTGAATTCAAAGAGATCCAGAAACACACGGAACATGGCTGGCATGCAATTGAAGAGGCGGAAAAGATTTCAGGAATTGACGGAGACGCTTCCTTTCTCAAGGTTTCCAAAGAGATCATCCGGTGCCACCATGAAAAATGGGATGGTTCAGGATACAATCAGGGGCTCAAAGGTGAAGAAATTCCCTTGTCTGCAAGAATCATGGCTGTGGCCGATGTCTATGATGCCCTGACCTCCCGACGGGTATACAAGGATTCCTTTGATCACAGTAAAGCCCGCAACATCATTGTGGAGGGCAGGGGCAATCATTTTGATCCCGACGTGGTGGATGCCTTTCTTGAAGAGCAGGAACAATTTAAAGAGATCGCCATTGAAATGGCGGATGAGTAATATTTCCTTTAAAACATCCCAGACTCCATTCTAATTTTCACCAAGTCAGACTTTCGTAAAATCCTTCCATATCAATGCGCCCTGAGTTTCTCTTAACTTATGGTGATCATTATCACTATGAAAACAAGCCAACGAACTCAAAATTTAATCATTTAAGATAGTTACTCAATACAAGTAGAAAAAATACAGAGAACTTATGGCCGATGAGATCAATGGTATTCACTTGAATATTATTCTCACAAAAACCTTGACATGAATCACACCTATTGATATGTCATTTATAACATCAAGATGTTCTTGTGGTATACAAGAAATAAATTATTGCACTCAAATATCTGCCAGACTCGTCTTATTGCGTTTTTTGCAGATGGCTGGCGCATGGACAATAATTAACAAAAGCGCAATGACGAGCGAATGCCCCTCCCACAATTCTGTTTGCACAGATTGAAAAATTGCGGCGTTTGCTGGAGTTTTTCTTAGATAACCGCCACGGCGTACCGATGACCTGGTCCGCCCACAACAAAGATTGAGGAACCTGTGGCGTTTGCTGGGGTTTTTCTTATAATCCACATGGCAGTAACCACCTGCCACAACGAAAAACGAAACTCCAATAATTACAGTCTCTTAGGCGGAGTTTCATATAAAAAAAGGAAAAGGGTATGTTTTTCGACGTTTTATTTATCGGGATCATGGTGGGGGCGATCTATACCCTGGTTACCATTGGCTACAGCATGGTGTACAGTATATTAAAATTAATGAATTTTGCCCACGGAGATGTCTACATCTTTGGCACATTTATCTGCTACACCCTGCTGGCTAAATATAACCTGAATCCCATCCTTGCCATACTTATTGCAGCGGCCATGGGCGGGATTCTGGCATCTGTTGTGGAAATCGTTGCATACAGACGACTAAGATCGGATCAACATCGCATGATATCCATGATCACTGCCCTGGGTGCAGCCTATGTCATCCAGAACAGCAATGAATTACAATGGGGAAACCAGGTGTTGTCATTCCCATCCATTCTCAGCACCAACAACCTTCAGTTTCTTGGAATGAACATTCCCATGGCCCAGATTATTACATTGGGTATCGCCGTTGGGATTATCCTTCTTTTTACGCTGTTTTTAAAATATCACCCCTATGGCAAAGCAATTCTCTGTGTTTCAGAGGATATTCCAACGGCAAGTCTCATGGGAATTCCCATAAATAAAACCATCACCATGGTTTATTTCATCGGCGGCATGCTCGGGGTCCTGGGTGGCATATTGTATTCAACCTCATACAATGCCGTCTCCCTTGCCATGGGATTCAGGGGTACAATTATTGCTTTTACAGCAGCTGTCATCGGCGGTATCGGCAGTTTGAGCGGTGCCCTTGTGGGTGGCATGTTCCTTGGCATCTGTGAAAATTTCATTGGCGTTTATGTCTCTTCCTCCTACCGGGACCCCATTACCTTTTTATTGTTAATCATTGTTCTTCTGGTCAAACCAACAGGGATAATGGGTGTGGTTGAGCAAAGCAAAGTATAATTATTCAATACCAAAGCAAAGAGGAACAATGGGTATGGAAACAACGAAAGCTGAACCGGTTAAGGCACTTAGCGGTTCCAAAGATAAGAAACAACAATATATGTCAACCCTTTTAAGCTCCAAAAAATTCAAGTTCATTTTTATTCCATTGGTCTGTCTGTTACTGCCCCATGTGATGAGCAATATGTACTACCTGGGTATCGTCAACTACATGATCCTGTATTCCATTTTGTGCATGGGGCTTAATCTGATTCTGGGTTATACCGGCCTGCTCTCCCTGGGGCACGCTGCCTTTTACGGGCTGGGGGGGTACACCACAGCCATTCTCATCACCCGGTATGGATTTGGTTTTTTACCCTGTCTGATCATCTCGGGTATGATCGCACTTTTGTTTGGCATGCTGCTGGGATTACCCACCCGCAAGGTCAGGGGGGATTATTTCTGTCTTTTGACCATTGCCTTTGGTGAAATTTTCAGGTTGGTGGTGCAGGCGTGGATAGAATTTACCAATGGCGCAATGGGTATTGTTGGTATCCCCATCCCCAAAATTTTTGCCTGGTCCATCCGCACGGAGCTGGATTTTTACTATCTGGGTCTGATGCTCCTGGCGTTCACCTATTTTTCCCTGTATCTTCTCATTCATTCACGATTTGGCCGGGCATTTGTCGCCATACGAGAAGATGAACTGGCAGCTTCGGTCATGGGAATAGATACCTCCTTATATAAGATCATCGTGTTTGGTATTGGGTGTTTCTACGCAGGACTTGCCGGAAGTTACTTGGCTGTGTACCAGACAACAGTAACCCCTTCAAACTTCAGGCTGGAGGAGTCCTGTTTGATGATTATCATGGTCATCGTTGGTGGCATGGGGTCCCTTCTTGCACCCATTGCCGGCGTGCTGGTAATGACCCTTGCCACGGAGTATTTTCGGTCCATCTCCGAATATAGAATGCTGATAATCGGTGCAATTATGGTCATCGTGCTTCTTTTCAGACCCCAGGGCATATTTGGAACGTCTGCATTCAGGGACTAAAAAATAACATATTGCCCACTTTTATTGAGTAAATATTCGGCCAGCACCCCATATTTACCTGTTTTTGGCCTGCTCACATAGCATTATGTATGCCACGCAGTCCCCAATAGGCGAATATGGGGCACTGGCCAGACATTTACATTACCAACCCGAATATTTACTTTTTTAAAAAAATAACCATCGCCTATTAAGGGAGTTAGTGGATGAGCCTTTTGACTGCCACAAAAATTGGAAAGAAATTTGGAGGCGTAATTGCCTTGAATAATGTCAGCCTCACCGTTGACACAGGAGAAATTGTTGGGATGATCGGTCCCAATGGATCTGGAAAAACCACTTTTATAAACAATTTATCCGGCATCTATTCCCCCACCACCGGAAAATTCATTTTTAACGGCGAAGATATCACAGGCCTTGAAGCCCATTATATCACGAACAAGGGCATTTCAAGGACCTTTCAGAATTTGAGGGTATTTCCCAACATTTCAGTCCTGGAAAATATTCTCATTGGACTCCATTGCCGCATAGAGACCTCTTTGTGGGATGTTTACATCCGTTTTATGAAAACAAGGAAAATTGAGGCCCAGGCCCGGGAAAAGGCCATGGCTGTCCTGGAAACCGCCAACATGGCCAATGTGCATGACACATTGGTTAAAAATCTGCCCTATGGTAAACAGCGGTTGGTTGAAGTCTGTCGTGCCATTGTATCAGGCCCCCAACTCTTGCTCCTGGATGAACCCTGTGCAGGTATGAATCCCAATGAGATGGATGCCCTGGCCGACTATATCAAAATTGTGCAACAAAACGGCATCACCGTTTTCGTCATTGAGCATAACATGCGGTTCATCATGTCCGTGGCAGAACGACTCATTGTATTGGCAAATGGTTCCAAATTCACCGAAGGGACCCCCACGCAAATTCAGAATGATAAAAAGGTCCAAGCGATTTACCTTGGCGATGAAGGAGATCTTTAATGCTGACAGTTAAATCCCTGGAATCTGGATATGGAAAAATCAAAGCACTTTTCGGGATAGATCTTGAAATCAAACCAGGCGAAATTGTGGCCCTCATCGGCGCCAATGGTGCGGGAAAAACCACCTTTCTCAAGACGGTTTCCGGTTTAATAAAAGTTACCGGGGGAAGTATTTCCTTTTTAGATCAACCATTAAATAATCTTCCCCCGGAAAAAATCGTCCACATGGGAATTTCCCACGTGCCCGAGGGACGAATGGTTTTCACCCAACGATCGGTGGAGACCAATTTACAAATGGGAGCCTTTGGACGAAAGGACAAAAAAGCAATTCGCCAGGACATGGAAAAATACTATGACATATTTCCCATTCTGGGGGATCGCAGGAAGCAAAAGGCAGGCACCCTAAGCGGTGGAGAACAGCAGATGCTGGCCATTGCAAGGGGATTGATGAAACGGCCCCAATTACTTTTTCTTGACGAACCCTCCATGGGACTGTCCCCATTGCTGGTAAATCAAATATTTAAGATTATCAAAGAACTGAATAAAACCGGTTTATCCATTCTCTTGGTGGAGCAAAATGTTAAAAAGGCCTTAAAAATAACCCAGCGGGCCTATGTGATTGAATTGGGAAAAATTGTTCACCAGGGAAATTCATCGGATTTGCTCAACTCCGATGAAATCCGGAAAAGCTATCTGGGAGAGTCCTGACGATTGCCTGAAAACATACCAGGTTGCGTAAAATTTTATTCGTCTCAAGGCGTGGTAACCCTTTGCATTATTAATACGAACATGTGTTACCGCAGCAAAAATAACGAATAAAAAGGCAGGTAATATGGTATTTTTATAAGCATAGATTGTCTGTATATTGAAGTTTGATGTCTGGAACCAGTACGCTGGGAAATCGGGTCTGATCCCACTCCATCAAAATGGCCGATGGTGGTATCACGCCCGGAAAATTAATATTGATCGTTCTTTTCAAGGATGATCATAAAATGAAAAAGGGGATAACAATGAAAAAGGGTTTGTTGGGTCTTACGTGTTTACTTTTTGTATTGATCTTAGGATCATCCACTTGCATGGCCAAGGTATCAAGTGATGGCATAGACTCTAAGAATAAGATCATCCACATCTCAGGTTATGACGCCTGCACCGGTAAATATGGGGATTATGGCCTAGACGATAAACGAGGCCAGGAAATTGCTGTAAAAGAGATCAATGATGCTGGCGGAATCGCTGCTGGCCCCCTGAAAGGATACAACCTGGAACTGGAATTTTTTGATGACCGTGGTGATCCCAAGGAATCTGCCAATGTGGCCAAAAAAATCGCATCCAGTAAATACCTGGTTGCCCTGGGACCCACCATGAGCAGTTGTGCACTGGCTTCCACCCCCATCTACAATCGATATGGAGTTCCCACCATTGTTACCTATGCAAATGCCAGTACCATCACGGAACAGGGCTTTGATAATGTGATCCGTCTGACCTACACCACCAAAAGTATTTCAGACTTCATGATCTCCACGTCCAAAGGCAAATTCACAGCTGATTCAATTTCAATCATCAGCGAGAATGCCGATTATGGTCAACAATTGCGCAAATATGCCAAGGAAAAAGCCAAAGAAATCGGCATGAAAATCGTAACAGACGATGTCATCACACCGGGCCAGGATGTGGACTTTTCCTCCATTCTTTTACAGGCAAAGAATAAAAACCCCGATGTTCTGCTTTTGTTTGTCACTTATAATGAAGGCGGCATGCTTGCAAAACAGGTACGTAAGATGGATTGGGGTATCACCCTGTATGGCCCTGATGCATTGACCTCTCCCAAATTTTTTGAGCTTGCCGGAAGTCTGGAAAATATCTATATTTCGTCCCTCATGTCCCTGGATATCAAAAAACCCGTGGCGCAGCATCTGGCATCTGAGTTTCAGAAAAATTACAAGGTATTGCCGCCTCTGGCAGCCATTTATGGTTATGATGCGGTGAAAGTAACGGCCAAGATCATTGAAAGCGGCGGTGTGGATCGTGCCTCTTTTATTGCGAAAATGAAAGATGTAAAAATGCCAGGTGTGGGATCCCCCATGTACCAGTTTGATAAAAATGGGGAAGGGCTTGTTCCCCCACTCGTGGTTAAAGCAGCTCAATGGCATAAGGATCAGCAAAAATAAACCCTTCCTGACCCTACTTGACGGGCCAGGGCCAAAATTTTTTGATTTTTTAAAAAAGCTGGCCCCATGACTAAACAATGGCGCAATTCCAATCTAAAAGAAATAGGGAATTGCGCCATTGTTATGGGTGGCAACATTGCCAAATTGGATGGATCAGGGTCACCCCCCTGCCCGTTTCACTTTGTAACCCAGTTCAACAAGCATTTTTTCCAGAACATCCCGGTGGTCTCCCTGGATTTCAATGATACCATTCTTTACGCTTCCGCCACTCCCACACTTTTGTTTAAGGGATTTTCCAAGCTTTTTAAGCCCTTCACTGTCCAATGGGATGCCGGTTATAAGGGTCACCCCTTTTCCCTTACG
Organism: uncultured Desulfobacterium sp.; assembly: GCA_937124525.1. The sequence continues at coordinate 6,832 of CAKZLA010000221.1, read as the reverse complement.
CCCTTTGGTCTCCCGCATTAATCTGACAATGCCATCATTTTGGGGTATCCCAGATTTTTTTTTGCAGACACATTTTCCCATGGGCTTATTGCATTGGGGGCACATTTTTCCAAACTCCGTGGAATACACCAGCCCCCCATCATTGCTTTTCATTTTTTTTACCATATCTTCACCTGCTTTCTTTGATTCACACATTGGCTACCCGCTTAAGCCGGGATATTTTCAAGTGTTTTCAACACTTGCCCTTGCCAACCCCAGTCTAAAGGACATGGCGGTGCAAGGCAATTAAAAAAAATCTGCTTCCTCTGTACTTTTTTAAGGGAATATGAAAGATGAATGAAAATTCATTGGATTGCACTTTTTCCGTCAATACGATATTGTATCTAATCGGCTGAATTCTGAACCAAGCCCACATTTATTTTCCGGGGCAATTGGCAGCCAGCTCATTAATCCAAAAGTTTGAGAAAATAACATACAAGAGGAGGCTCCATGACCGAAGCTAACACCTTGAATATTTTAAAAAAGGCCATAATTCTGGAACAACGTGGCCATGCTTTTTATAAAAAAGTGGCGGAGCAGGCTGAAAATGAAGAGGTAAGATCTTTTTTTGAATCCATGGCCCAGGAAGAAATCATCCACTTAAAGGTTTTGTCAGCCCAGTTCAAAGCCTTTAATAAAAGGGGCAATTTTGAGCCAGGAACCTTTGAGGGAGCACAAAAAAGTACGCTTCCCCAGAAAGTGCTGAATCTGGAAATCATGAAAAGAATTGCCTCGGCAGGTTTTGAAGCATCTGCCATATCAGCTGCCATTGCCATGGAGCAACGCGCAGTGAACATCTATGCAGACCAGGCAGATGCCGCCGATGATCCCGAGGAGAAAATAGTCTATAATTGGTTGTCCACCTGGGAGCGGGATCATTTAAACATGCTCATGGAAATCGACCAGGCATTGCTGGATCAGGTGTGGGGTGACAACAACTTCTGGCCATTTTAATATCTGCTCATGTTAAATCCCCGGGGTTTACCCCCCGGGAGGGAAAATACTTCAATGATACCCGATTATCCAGATAGCGTTGAACTCTCCATTGATCTCAGGGAAAAGCTACACCCCATGTTTCAGAAACTTCCAGAAGGCGTTTCTGAATTCACCTTTGCCAATCTCTACCTTTTTCGACGGGAACACAACTACCGCCTCACCAGAATGAATCAGAAATGCCCCGTAATCCTGGGGCATGACAAGGGGATTTCCTTTTTCATGTGCCCCTTTGGGTTGCCAGCCCAGGCATCCCTTGATACATTGTTTGACACCCATGGCACCTTGAAATGCGCCACCATATCACAGGCGAACCAACTGAAAGAAAAGGGATTTATCGTCACCCAAGACCGGGACAATTTTGACTACATTTATTCCCGGGAAAGCCTTGCCGACCTTTCCGGCAGAAAATACCACAAAAAACGAAATCTCATAAAGGCGTTCATTAATAACCACGCCTATGAAGGCCGTCCGCTTTTGGATGAATTTATTCCCCAGGCCTTGGAGATACTGGACCAATGGCGGGAACCCCGCCAGGATGACGGAGATTATCATGCGGCCCGGGAAGCCCTTGAAAGATGTGATCCCCTGCAATTGTGCGGTGGCATCTACTATGTGGAAAACAAACCCGTGGCATACACCCTGGGAGAAGAGCTTGCCCTTGGCACCAGTTTTGTCATTCATTTTGAAAAGGCCTTAAACGAATACAAGGGCATTTATCAGTTTGTCAACCAGGCCTTTGCCACCATTATCACAGAACATTACCAGACCATCAACCGAGAACAGGATCTGGGTGATCCAGGGCTCAGGCAGGCGAAGATGAGCTACAAACCCCTTGGATTTGTGGAAAAATATAGAATTACCCGGTAAATATTCGGCCAGCACCCCATCTTCACCTATTTGGCATTAGTATGCTACGCAGTCCCAAATAGGCGAATATGGAGCACTGGCTAAAAATTAGAATTCACCTGGATTTTTCATCAAAATTCACGTCTTAGCAATTCCAGAGCCATGGCCGCAAACATCTTCTTATTCATACCCCTGTCTCCATAGGAAAAGGTGTAGGTGAAAGCCTTTGCACCGTCCGGACCTGCCACCCCAATGCATACCATTCCCACGGGCCGGGTGTCAGAACCACCGCCCGGGCCTGCAATGCCCGAGGTGGAGATGCCCCAGTCAGATCCTGCTCTTTCCCGGACTCCCAAGGCCATCTCCAGGGCGGTTTGTTCATGCACGGCACCATGGGATTCCAAGGTCTCTTTTTTCACTCCCAGCACCGACATCTTGGCTTCATTGGCATAGGTGACGGCGGAAAGAAGAAAATAATCTGAACTTCCCGCAACATCGGTGAGCTGGCTGGCAATGAGTCCACCGGTACAGCTTTCAGCCACGGCAAGGGTTTGCCCCCTTTGTTTTAATTGCTCCCCCACCTGGGCTTCCAGGGAAAAGCCCTTTGTGGAGATCACATACCTGCCCAGCCGCTCCAGCACCCAGGCTTTTGCCGCTGCCATGCGCTCCGGGCTGACCCGGCCCTCATCCCCGGCAAAGGGATCACTGCCGAATTTTACCTGGATAAAGGGAAAAGAGGCCCGAAACCCCAGTCTCATGCCGGGAAACTGTGTATTAAAGTCCCTGAGCTTACGACCGGTTTTGGACTCAGGAAGTCCGAAAATCGTCAAACGGCACAATGTGGCTGTCTGGCGGGAGGGATACCGGGCATCAAGTTCCGGGAGAATATGACGTTCAAACATGGCCTTCATCTCCCGGGGCACCCCGGGCATGAAATAAAAACGAGCCTGCCTGTGGTCCAGGCAAAACCCCGGCGCAGTGCCGCAGATATTGTCCATCATCACGGCCTTTGAAGGTAACATGGCCTGCTTCTCATTTCCCTTGGTCATGTCCCAGCCCTTAAGGGTGAAATAGGCAGCCATGGACTCAAAGGCCTGGGGGTTAAGCACCAGATCATCCCCGGTGGCAACGGCCGCTGCCTGGGCAGACAAATCATCACTGGTGGGTCCCAGCCCCCCTGTCACCAGCACCATGTCACACCGGGAGGAAATTTCCGTCATCAGGGCACTGATGGTGGTGATGTCATCTCCAACACAATTGACCCGGGTGACATCCACCCCGCACTCCCGCAGCCGCCGGGCAAGCCAACTGGCATTGGAATCATCAATTTCGCCCCAGAGAACTTCATCACCTGTGGATAGTATTTCAGCTTTCATTTAATAAAATGCCTTTCAAATTTTTTTCATATGTAAAAACAAATTTTCGGTTTCAGAAGGAAAAATTTTTCAACAGATTTTTTGCCTTGCCTTCTATATTTTTCAGTTGTTCGCCGGTATCCCCCTTATTTTCAATGAGGGCCTTCACCTCTTTTTTAATCTCTTTTACTTGGGGAATAGAGGTTTTTATCAAGGCTTCCATATCCGGTCTGAATTTTGGCTTGTCAAATGTACCGGTCACAAGAACCGGTACCGTCAGGCCAGTGCGTTCTTTGGTATCTCCCTGACCCTTGAGGGTGGCCACAAACTTGGGCTGCACTTTAAAATCAAGGGTTTCTTTGACAAGGTCTGCACTGCCCAGTACCAGCAGTCGAATCAATGGTGAAATCATATTAACACCCGGGGTATTAAACACCCCCTGGGTGAGGGTAAACGGTGCCTTCAACTCGGCAAAATCCGTTCTTGGTTTTTCCGTTGTTTTTTCTCCAAGCCCAAAATTGGCTTTGACATTTCTCACCATCCCCGCCAAATCCACCCCGACAATGGCACCATCCGTGAAAATCAGCTCTCCCTGGCCATTTAAATTCTGTTTAATGGTATCAGGGTCATCCCCTTGGAAGGTCAATTTTACATCGGCGTTCAATGCGCCCTCAAGAAATTCCTTCTGGGAAACATTCTGGATAAAGGGTCCCACCTGAATCCCATCTGTTTTTACCTTAAACGAGCCCCTGGGAGTATTTTTCTGAACATTAAAGATGGCAGCAGAAACCATCCGCCCCTGGTAAAGGTCCACGGTAAAAGGATCCAGGTTGAAGTTTCCCTTCATGCCGGAGATGGCCATATCCACGTTCTGGACCACCATACCCCCGGCTTTCAAATGTCCCACCCTGGCACGGCCATCAAGCACCAGAGTGCGCAAAGGGGTATAGTCCATCTTTTTTTGGGCAGGAGAGCTGGGTGTTTTTTGTTCCGCCCCACTGCCAGAGGACACCCCGGAGATTTCTTTGTCACTATTGCCTTTAGTCACCGGAGCCGCTGCTGTTTTTGGAGGGGAAGAATATCGATCCAGATCAAGGGTATCAAGGTTTATATCAAATTTTATATCCGGCTTTGAAAAAGCCTTAACAGCTATTGAAAAAGCCATGTTGGATTCATCTAATACCAGGGCACCATTGGTAATGGCCAGGGCAGATGGGTCCCCTGACAGATTTCCCTTAAATGAAAATTGCTTAAACGTATCCGGGTCTGCTGTGGGCAGGAGGTCTGATTTTTCCAGCCCTTTGAGCAGGGCTCGGGGGGAAAAGGATGCCAGATCAAGGGCCAGTTGAAACCGGGGGGCTGAAGTAGCATCCACAATGATTCCCTTCACTGCAAGGGAAATCTCTTCCAGAAGCTTCACAGTTAAATCCAGGGGAAGTTCCCCTTTACCCGGGGGATTTCCCACAGGCCCCACCTGTCCATTCAGGGAGATAGCATTCCCGTCCACCCGGGCGGAGAAATCAACAGACACAGGGGCATCAAGGGAAATATCTTTTAACTGAAGGTTAATATCTGAAACCACATTGGATGTTTTAAGTGTCCTGTCATGCCATTCCACAATGCCATTGATGATGGAAAATTGGTCCACCTTCAAGGCGGTCACCGGCAGAGTCCCGGGGGGAACATTGCCCTCTTTTGCTATTATTTCCGGGGAAGTCTGATTCCCTGCATTTTCAGCACCGCCTTTAACGGTGGTGGCAGGCCCCATGTTTTCCCAGTTGCCAATGCCATTTTTCCCTTTTATCAACACCACCCTGGAACCATCCAGCACAAACTCCTTTACCTGGATATCCCGGGATAGCAGGGGAAGCAGCTTCACCTTGACGTTAAAGGAGCGCACCGTCACAAATCCCTGTTCTTTAAATCCCGGCGGATTGCCCAGCTGAAGATCAGACAAAGAGACCCCCACCCAGGGAAACAGAGACAATTCAAGGGCTCCCCCCAGAGAAAAAGGGCGACCTGTGGCATCGGTGACCATTTGCTCCATGCGGGGCTTATATTTTTGCACATCCACAAACCGGGGAATCAACAACACAGCCGCCACCATGGCAATGACAAGGGCACCCAGGCACAATAACATCCATTTGAATATTTTTTTCATGGAAAACCTCCGGGATAGATAGGAATAAGGGTAATTCCAACAAATTCGTCAATAGCAAAAGCCTGGTCCCTCCTCCAAGTGTCAGCAGGAGGAACCAAGACCCAAAAAAAACATAACCTTATTATCATTGCTGCACAAACGGGTGTCAAGAAAAAGCAGGGGATATCAATTCTAATTTTATCTCACATGGCTAAGGGGCAAGCGCCAATAGCACCCATAAGCCTGAGTTTGATCAGGCCCTTCAGCGTCAACACCTGTTCAAACGGGCAGAGAGCTATAGTGCCGGTCATATAACTTGATACCAAAATCCATCCTTAAAATCATATAAAACAATGAGTTATGATTAAAAAATAGCATCAGGTCATGTGACCGGCACTATAATAATACAAAACTGCCCTCCTTAGAATTACCAACTCAGAAAGTTAGGAATCTTATCTTGAAAAGAACGCAGTTGTCTGATAATATTGTTTTTTTTAACTAAACCCTTTACAATAATGGGTATTATTCACTTTTTTTGCCATGGAAACAATAATGATTAAAACATGCATTGCAGGAGCAACAGGCTACACCGGCGCAGAGCTTGTCAAATTAATTTCAGGTCATCCCGACACAGAGCTGACCGCAGTCACCTCCCGTTCCTATGCCGGTCAAAGTCTGACGGATATTTTTCCGGCCCTCAGGGAAATGGTGAATATCACCTGTGAGCCCATGGATCTGGAATCCCTTAAAGGACGCATTGACTGTGTATTCCTGGCCCTTCCCCATAAGGTATCCATGGCCTATGCTCCCTTCTTTATTGAAAACAATATCAAGGTAATTGATCTTTCCGCCGACTTCAGATTTAAAAACCCCAAGACCTATGAAGCGGCCTATCAACCCCACAGTGCCCCAGCGCTTCTGGACCGCGCCGTTTACGGATTAAGCGAAATCTATGGAGATGCCATTAAAAAGGCTGATCTTGTGGGAAATCCTGGATGCTATCCCACAAGCCTGCTGTTGCCCCTGATTCCCCTGATCAAAGAGGGAATGATCAGCACCCGGGGTATTGTGTCGGATTCCAAATCCGGGGTGAGTGGTGCCGGTCGTGCCCTTTCCCTGTCTTCCCATTTCTGCGAAGTCAACGAATCCTTTAAACCGTATAAGGTGGGCAACCATCGCCATGTGCCGGAAATGGAAGAAATTCTTTCCTCCCATGCGGGGGAATCGGTGAAAATCACCTTTGTTCCCCATCTGATTCCCCTGACCCGGGGAATGGTATCCACCATTTATGCACAAGTGACAGCGCCAACCTCCCATGAATCAGTGATGAAAACATTGAAGCAATATTATGGCCCGGATTCATTTGTCAGGCTGTTGCCCCAGGGGCAATTTCCCGATACTGCCCATGTCCGGGGAACCAATTTTTGTGACATCGGTGTCCATGTGAACCCAGACG
>CAKZLA010000220.1 GCA_937124525.1 uncultured Desulfobacterium sp. | reverse complement strand
AGCATTAACCATCCGGCCCGCGCAGATGATAGGGACATCCACACACTCCTTCATGAGTCTGGCATAGGGCATGTAAAGCCCTTTTTCCTGGTACATGGGCGGGTGGCTCCACCACCAGGCATCGTAAGAGCCCACATCCACATCCAGACTGTCATACCCGTATTGGACCAGTAGTTTGGCCGCCTCAATCCCCTCTTCAATGTCCCGGCCCTTTTCTTCAAATTTTTCGCCTGGCAGGCCCCCGGATTTAAAGTCTTTAATAAAACTTTTCGGGCTGTACCGCAGGGTTACCGGAAAATCATCCCCGCAGGTTTCCTTGATTTTTTCTACCACCTGCCGGGCAAATCGCAGCCGGTTGGACAAAGAGCCGCCATATTCGTCGGTTCGTTGATTGAAAAAGGAAATGGCGAATTGGTCGATCAGATACCCCTCATGCACGGCATGGATCTGGACCCCGTCAAAACCGGCCCGTTTGGCATGAAAGGCCCCCTGGCCGAACATGTCAACGATGTGAAGGATTTCTTTGACTTCCATGGGTCTGCAAGTTTTGTCCAGCCAGCGGTGGGGAATGGCGGACGGGGCTACCGGCGGATATTCCCCCATGTTGGTGGGTGCCGTGACCCGGCCGAACCCACCGGACATTTGCAAAAAAATTTTGGCATCATAGGCATGGATTCGTTCGGTCATCTCCCGGCTCGACCGGACAAAATGCACCGGATTATGGGTGGAGCAGGGCGTATGGGGCATGCCGTGTTTTTCAACCTCATTGTCCACAAAGGTGACGCCGGTGATTAAAAGTCCTGTGCCGCCCCTGGCCCTTGCTGTGTAATAATCTACTCCTTTCTGGTTCCAACCTCCTTCGGTGTCTGAAAGCCCCAAAGGCCCCATGGGGGCCATGGCATATCGGTTCTTGATTTCCAGGCTGCCGATGCAAACCGGTTCAAACAATTTTTTATAAGGGATCATAGAATACGTCCTTTCTCTTCTAAATTATTGGGCACCCACAACATCATGCGCACTTCTGCCGTTATTCGTTCGGTGGACTCAGTCATCTTTAGCAATCAGGTTTCAGGCTTCCCGTTAATGATCAATAGGTGGCAATGCCAGGTAGATAGGTGACGATTTGCAGAAATATCATCAGCAAAAAAACCGCCACAATCAACGCGATCAGAAAGGGCGTCGTTTTTGAGTAACTTACCAACCTGGAAATGTATAACGTAATTTAGGCATCGGTTTTGGTGGACCTAAAACTTCCAAGCATTTATCAACTCCTTGAGTCTCCGCCCCCAACGCTTCCAATCCCGCTCTGGCAATTTGCCCGTCTTCCCAGGTCGCGCCAGAGATTCCAAACCCTCCGATGAGTTTCTTATCAATAATGACCGGAAATCCACCTATGAATGTAATCCAGTTACTGTGAAAAAATAAGGGTATGAGTTCTGGAGAAGGCCCATTAAAGGTATCCTTCCATAATGCAGTAGGCATCTTTCCATAAACGGCGCTTTTTGCTTTGTTCTGGGCGATTTCCAGGGTAAGTAAAGCAGCATCATTCATTTTTTGAAGTGCGACCAAATTTCCGGCTGCATCGCAAACGGCCATGGTTGAGGCAAATCCCAGCTCAATCGCTTTCTTTTTGGAACCTTCGATTAAAATCAAGGCTTTTTCAAGATCCATACTTTCGTGGGCGTAAGGTAAATCCGGTGGCCATGTGTTTTGCTGTGCATTCTTTTCCATTTTTGTCACCTTTTTTCAATTAATTATGCATTATCATGGTAAGTTCTCAATTTAAATGGCAAATGGGATTAAAAACAAAATTTTTAAGTTATAAATATCTGTATTTATTAAAAATTTAGCTGTTATGCATCTCTTACTTCAAAAGGCCAGTCCCCAATATGAAGCTGCTCATTGTCCCTGATAGCGGTATGAATGTCCACTTTGCTTCCAAAGTAGAGTTCTCCTTTGATAAAGATAGATACATCGTCTTTAAAGGTGTCACCGGCTGTCAAAAGTTCATGGAGGGAGCCGTCCGCTTTTTCCAGAGGGCTGTTTTGCAGTATTGATTTCAATGGGGCATCTTTTCCTTCCACGGTTATGGCCCTTACTCTCCAACCGGTACTTTCAGCAAGATAGTTAGAGGAAATATTTATTATTGCTCTCATGGTGTCATTCCTTCACTATTACTTGTTCTCATAAAGGGGGATGTCCCCGGTATTTATGTCTTTCTCAATAACATCTGCTTCTATAATTTTGCTGGTGTATCCTTCTTTTGCAATGGTAAGGGTATAAATCCCCTGTTCAAGGCCGTCTTTCATAAAATCGCCAAACTCGTCAGTTTTAAGGGTGCAAACTTCACTGTTGTCAGGGCCAGTCATAGTTACTGATGCCCCTTCAACAATCTCGTCCTTGTCAGGGTCATAGATCAGGCCGGCAATAAACCTTTTGGGAAGATTTCGGTAATGAACCCTTGGCTTAGTACCAAAAGCCCCCTGTAGTTCTTCTACATCTTTTAACTGTTCTTTAATCGGGTTTTCCTCTGCAAAAACAAGTGCATCCGTGGGACAGGCTTCAACACAACGGGGCTCTTCTTCGCCCTGGTCAAGCAAGTGGGCACAGAAAGTACACTTCTGAGCAATGTTCAGGGTATCATTGTAGTAGATCACATCGTCATAAGGACATGCTTGTATACAGTTATGGCAGCCCGTACATTTTGTCGGGTCTATTATGACAATACCGTCATAGCGCTTGTAGATGGCTTCATCCATGCATGATTTTATGCAGGGAGCATTATCACAATGTCGGCATATATTAAGGGTATAGGCCACTTTTACCTTGGGTACCTGCCCCCGGACCGTATCATGGAGTTTACACCAGAACTGACCGGTATGAGGTTGAGGAGCTGCAATGGGTTGCCAGTCATTGCCGCAATGTTCGTCCTTACAGGCGATCTGGCAGTTATGGCATCCGTTGCATTTATCTACATCAAAGATCATTACCTTAGCCATCTTTAGTTTCCTCCATTGATAATGCGCTGTGAGTGCAATCCCGCCCCGTCATGATAGGGCCTGTTAAAACTTTCAGGATAGTTTTGTCGCAGTTCATCCAAGTCAGCTTTTTTCACCTCAACCAGAAAACCGCTACTGACCATGCCGCCAGCATTTTTTGAGGTCAGGTTATGGGGTGTAATGGTATTGATAGCACCACCCCGGTCAAGCTCGCCCACAACAACTGGATCCCATCGTGCGCCATGATCAATGTAAACAACATCCGGTCTTAAACGTTCGGTCACCCAGGCACCGGCCATTACACTGCCCCGTTCGTTGTAGATTATCAGAACGTCACCATCTTTGATCCCTCTTTTCTCAGCCTCAATGGGGTGCAGCCAGGCAGGCTCATACTGGTAGCCATCCGCACCTTTTACCTTACAGGTATGTATCTCTCGAAGCCAGGTCATGTCATCGTGCTGTGAATGGACCCGCCATTTCGGGTGATTTGACACTACCAGCAGGGGATATTGTTTTCCCCGTTCACCCAGGCGGTCTTCTTGATGGGACTCTCCCGAGGCGATATAGTGGGGTACCGGTGGGCGCTCATTGTCATCGGGAAAGTGTGTAGCCAGTCGCTCGGAATAAAATTCTATCTTCCCCGAAGGCGTTGACAAAGGATTCTTTTCAGGGTCTTCATAGAACTCGTATTTTCCCGCCTTGTTGCCCCGTTCCGACGTATCCGGAGGGATAACATAGTAGCCCTTTTCCTTAAGATTTTCAAAAGTGATGTCATCGGCTGCGCCTGAGGTCTCATGACCACGTTCAATCCACTCATCAACGCTTCTGCCTTCGGTGTACGCGTTAAGGATACCGAAGCGCTCGGCAATGGCGCAGACGATTTCATAGTCGCTCTTTGATTCGCCCCGCAGGCGGATTGCCTGGTCCTCATAAAAGATGCAGGAGAACTGGCCGCTCATGGTCTCAATACCAATGTCTTTGACTTCCATCACAGTCGCTGAAGGCAGTATCAGGTCGGCCAATTGGCAGTCGTTTTCTATCCATGGGTGCTGGGCAACAATGAATTCTATTTTATCGCTCTGTAGTGCTTTTACAAAGGAATTGGTATCATTCCAGCAACTCATCCATGATGGTGAGTCGGTCCAGATCATGTGTACTTCCGGTGCATCGTCAAGGGGATATTTGTACTGGATAAACTGCTGCTCTACACTGTCCCGTGACAGGGCAGTACCGTACCAAGTGATTGGCGCGTTTAATATGGCGTCATGGATCAGGTTTTTCGGTATAAACTGCCGGGGAGTATCTGTATATTTCCATCCCCTGTTGGCGTCCAGGAGAACGGGTATGTATTTTGACGATGGCGGCAGGGGAATATTGTGCTTTTTATTGTAAATGCCCCATTCTATCATTTTGAACTGGTGAATCCCAGGGGCCCCAAGACCCTGCATTGCAAGAAGCAGTACCTGGAGCCTTGCAGGTTCTGTCGCGTATGGTCCCCGTATACCGGGGCCGCCGTTGCCAATGGCTATGGATACGGTTTTTTTGCCCCAGTAACGGGCCAGAGCTTTGATGGTGTATGAGGGAATGCCGGTTATTTTTGCAGCCCATTTGGGTGTTTTCGCAACCCCGTCCTCTTTGCCAAGAACATATTCCTCAAACTTGTCAAACCCCACTGAGTGGGTCTTTATATATTCCTTGTTGTAGGCATCTTCAGTAATCCACATATAGGCGATGGAAAGGTAGAGGGCCGCATCCGTATTGGGGTAAATGGGGACCCACTTGTCTGCATGCACAGCAGCGCCATAGTTCAGATCAGGACACACATAAAGGGATTTGATGCCAAGTTCGGTAAACCAGTAGCAGATACGGCTGGCAAGCTGTCCGTCAAATCCCCAGGGGGTTGTCTCAGGGTCACAGCCCCAGAAGAAAACAGCGTCACAATTTTTGGCGACATCTTCTATGACATTGTTTACCGGCACCATCTCGCCCAGATTTTCACAGCCCCAAACATGCTTGGCTCCCCATACCCAGCCTTCCCAGCTATCAGTGTTTCTGGTCTGCAGGGTATAACCGCCCAGAAGGCTAAGGAGTCTGCGGTGGCAGCCGTGGGCAGAGTGGACACACTTAGTCTCCCCGTGGCCGTCTGACTGAGAGAGGATCGCCTCCATACCGTAGGTCTCTTTTATGCGGTTAATCTCATTAAAGACAATCTCGATTGCTTCTGACCAACTGATCCGTTCGTATTTGCTTTTTCCTCTGTTTTGGGGGTTTCGTTCACCATTTGGATCCCAATCAACACGTTTCATGGGGTACAGGACTCTATTGGGTGAGTAAACCCTGTTCTTGTATCCAAGGCTATAGGGTGGAATCAGTGATTTCTTTAGTGGAGAAAAGCTCTTCCCCTTTGCATTGATCTGCCATGGTGTGATGTCCGGATATTTTAAATCATAGCGAAGCGGACGTATTCGGACAATTTTACCATTGTTGCAGTCCACCTGCACACTGTTGGCATCTGCGGTAATTGAACAAAAGCCAAGCCCTCTAAATATTGATTTTTCAATCTTATGCTCTTTATCTTGACTGGACATTAGGATTCTACTCCTATCATTAAAAGAGATTATTGCCGGAAAAGAGATTATTGCCTGGAACTACTTTATCATTGATGATATTATATGTTTTCAGAAATGAAATCTTGTGACTGTACTGAAGACGACAATTAGTGCTAATTATTCGGAAATATTTTTTTTAATAGTCTCTAAATCATGAATTATGATAGACCGGTATCCTTTTGAAACAAGTTGTCTCCTTTCCAAATCGTTAAGCACCTGCGTAACTGTCGTACGAGAAGTACTTGAAAGCAGGGCTATATCTTCATGGGTACAATTGAGAGCGATTTGGGATGAGTCCGACTTATAGAACCGCTCCGCAAGATGTACCAGCATTTGTGCGATTTTTTGGTCAGCAGACAGAAATGCAAGACAGGTCATTTGAAATGAGAGAAAACGCATTTTCTGGGCCATAGATTTGAGAATTAACACAATAACATTATGCTCATTACGATAAAGATGCTCCATCCCATCATTATCAATGATATAAATTTCTGACTTTTCCATTGCATGGGCAGATGTATCGTTTAATCCATCATCAAAAAAAAAGGCAAGCCCAAAAAACTCTCCGTCAATTGATATGGTGCAGGTTTTCTCTTTTCCATCTTCGGTTACAATATAATTTCTCACCTTTCCATTTCTTATAAAATAGAATCCCGAAGGCTCTTCCATCTGATGATAGATCATTTGCTTTTTGGCATATATCTTTAACGTCCCGATTCGAGATAAAATTGCATCTAATTCTATTTTATCCATACCCTTCCTCCTGTCCCATGAAAATGGAAAAACAGCCTTTTTAGCAGAGGCATAAATTTATTTTGCCTAACTTGGACAAGCCAGAATCAAAGCTGTTTTCTGATTCTTTTGTCAAAATAACACGAAAATCAGAGGTAAGAATTTAAATATCCAATAGAAGAACGCTTTTTGTCCCAAAAAGCATTCTTCTATCCTTATCCTTGAAATTTCGAATCTGATGGATGCCGCTGCCACCTCGGGTGTAATGTGAGATTACTACTGGGGTGGAGGCACCATTATTACCGGAATTTTGGATCGGCACATGATCAATTTGATGGTGTTCCCGATGGAATTGTCGGCAATGAATCCTTCTCTTAAGCCCATAACGATGAGATTGCAATCATGCTTTTCAGCGTTAGCCAGGATTTCGTCTAACAGATTTCCTGCGGTAATAATTATTTCTCTTGACTGGTAATTGCAAGCAAGCATCATTATCTATGCCAGCGTTGGTGCAAAACTCTTTGAGTACTTCGTGTACGAGTGTGGAGGAAAATAGAATCAAATAGTTAGTTGTCAATTACGAGGTGGATTCAAAATTTAGGTTTTAATTTTATAAACCATAATTTAACACCCTGGAAATGACTTAGGAACGCCAAATTGCTCCAATTCCAACTTTGTTTTGCACGCTCTTAACCCCTTTTATGGAAGCGGTCAGAGAAGTGATTGCCTCCTTTTGCTCTTTAGACCTGGCCACCCCTGAAATGGTAACGCAGCCTTGTTCGGCAATGGTCTCTACAATGGAACTGCTTGTCTGCTCGTCATTGGTCAGTTTCGACCAGACAATGCTTCCAAGCAATTCATCATCAAAAGCCTTTTTAGAATCTTCTGTGAGTTTAAACCCTCCAGACTCTATGATTCCAACCACAGCTTCTTCAGCACTTTCAGCGCTCAACCGCCCTATATGAAAGACCATATCATAAAAAGAGAAATCTCTCCAATTAACTGTATGCATCTGTTGGGACCATTTGGTTACTTTTCTATCTATTTTGTGAATTAATTCAATTGCCTGATCCCGGTTTAAGGAATTTCGTTTCATGGCTTCTTCAATCCGATGTTCCATATCTGCAACAAATAATATTCGTAATGCATGGGGGATCCGTCTGACGAACTCAGGACCGGCATGGCCGTGGTAAATAAGGTTCCCGTTTTCTTCGCTGCATCGTTTGAGGAATGTAGCCCGGATTAAATTGTAATTTGCAGACTGCTTTTCACGATTCTGATTCCATATCTTGGCTGGTTCTTCCACAGCTTCGACTAATTCTTTTTCTGGAAAATCAAAATCTTCGGATGCACGTGCAAATAGTTCCCTTCTTCCCATACATGGATATTTTAATCGGGCGGCAAGACTTTTAGAAATTTTTTTAGCACCGCTGAATGAGGCTTTTGTAATCGTTATAATTGCCATTTTATCTCCTTATTTGTCTCTTACGCAAATTTTATTAATTAGTCTTTCACAACCCATGCGTCAAATCGAAGACCTGCGGCTGCATCGTATTTTCTTTCAAACGCTTCCGGGTAATCTTTACGCCATTGCTCCATTTCATGGGCGCCCAGTTTTTCGATTTGAACCAGATAACCACTGGTTGCCTGGCCGACACAATTCTCTGAGATGAGGCCATCAGGTGAAATCGTATTAATTGCGCCACCACGATCAATTTCACCAACCTTGATGGCATCCGCACGGGCACCATGATCAATGTAAACAACGCCGGGACGCAAGCGTTCGGTGACATAAGCTCCGGCAAGAACGATGCCTCGTTCGTTAAAAATTTTGACAATATCTCCACTTTTTATGCCGCGGTTTTCTGCTTCGGAAGGATGCAACCATAAGGGTTCATATTTGTAACCATCGGGTCCAGTTACTTTACAGGTGCCAACTTCCCGGGTCCAGGTGATGTCGTCGCACTGAGAATGTACCCGCCAACGACCGTGATTGGACATCAGCAGCATGGGATACACTTTGGAACGGCTGCCAGAAAGGCGTTCATCGTGCATGGCGCTCTTTTCTATCCACTTAGGAATCGGCGGCCTCTCTTGATCGTTGGGAAAACGAGCAGCCAGGGATTCGGAATAAAACTCCAGCTTGCCGCTGGGGGTACCCAGCCGATTTTTTTCCGGGTTTTCATAAAACTTCCGCAGTCCAGGCGAATCGGATTCCCAATCTTTGGCTGTATCATATATCCAATACTTTTTTTCTTCTAATTCTTCCCAGGGGACCAGTTTTTCACCTCCCATGTGAAACCAGATACGCTTTTGCAATTCCGGTGTCGTCAACCCTTGGGTCATTTTTTCTTCCATGCCGACTTTTTTGGCCACTTCAACAACTACCTCAAAATCGCTCTTTGATTCACCAATAGGTTCGATGGCCTTGTCCTGGATCATGATGTTTGGCTGGGGTGTCCCCTGACGTACATTGGTAACGATGTCATCCACTTCAAATGAGGTGTTGGCCGGCAAGATGATATCTGAGTAGAGGCAATCATTTTCCAGCCAGGGATGCTGCGACACAATGGTTTCTATTTTCGGATTTCGCAAAGCAAGCTCGGTCTCATTACCGCCGTTCCAGCAGGTGATCCGACATGGGGTGTCTGTCCACATCATGTGGATATCACTGCCATCTTCTTCTTTTGGGATCGGGAATGTATATTCGTTGAACTGATCCCGGGTCAATGCCTCAATCGCCCCGGTCCCACAAAACGTAATGGGGCCATCGGATTGGATAGCCTTGTGAACCAGGCATTTGGGAAGGGCCTGGTTCTGCCAGGAACTAATGGAAGACATGACCGGGATAGAGAGCCGTTCTTCAATATCCGGGTTCCAGATGCCGCCGGTTAAATTTTCTTTACGCGGCATACCAAAATACGTCAGCTGAAGCTGGTGAACTCCTGGCCCTCCAAGACCTTGCATACTAAGAAGGATGACCTCAAGGCGCGCGTTTTCATGTGAAAAAGGACCTCTGATGAGTCCTCCTCCGAAATAATGTGCGATAGAGGTGATTTGAGCTGCAAATTCCCTGGCCAGTGCTTTAATAGTCCACTCGGGAATGCCGCAACGTTTTGATGCCCAGGCCGGGGTTTTGGCTACGCCGTCCTCTTCTCCGAGAACATACTCAGCTAACTCCTGCATGCCGACAACATGAGTATCTACATATTCCTTATTGTAGAGCTTTTCGGTAATCCAGACATGAATGATTGCCAGCTGTAAAGCTGCGTCTGTATTGGGAAGTATTGGAATCCATTTGTCTGCATGAATGGCGGCACCGTAGTTCAGGTCTGGACAAATATAGATCTGTTTTATCCCTATTTGCGACCAAAAATAACACAGGCGGCTGGCAAATTGTCCGGTAAAGCCCCAAGGAGTGGTCTCAGGATCACACCCCCAAAAGAGTACCATTTGAGAATGTTCAGTACAATCCTTCACCGTATTGGCGGCAGGCCACATGTTACCTTGAACACCATGACCCCAGACATGCTTGGCACCCCAGTACCAGCCCTCCCAGCTGTCTGGGTTGCGCACTTGAAGCGTAAAACCGCCCATGTGATCCAAAAGGTTCCCCGCATGACCATGGGGAGTATTAATGGACTTGCACTCTCCATGACCATCTCCCTGCATCAGGATGCCGTGGACACCATATTTTTTGTGAATTCGCTTGATTTCACTGGCAATGATGTCAGAGGCTTCATCCCAGGAAATCCTTTTGTACTTACTTTTTCCTCGGTTTTGAGGATTGCGTTCACCATTGGGATCCCAGTCCACCCGTTTAAGAGGAAACAGGATACGGTTCGGGGAGTAGACTCGCTTTTTATAAGCCAGTGAAAACGGCCCCGGAAGACTTTTCCAGCCAGGCTCAATGGATTTACCGTCTTTTTCGATTTTCCACTGATGGACGTCTTCTTTTTTATACTTCCAGCCGTATCTCATGGGACGAACACGGACAATCTTACCGTTTTTAACATCAACCATCCCTTCGGCACCACCCCCGAAAAAACCACCTAATCCGAGGCTCCTTAAAACTGTTTTGTCTTTGGTTTTTATTTTTGCCATATCGTATTTGCCTCCAGCATTGTTATTTATCGAATAAGAATTTCTACGTTAAAAGGTTATGGGAATATCCCCTAAAGAAATGGCCTTATTCGTAGATATGCCGTCGATAGTATGGGTCTTACCATTTTTTTCAAAAGTCAAGGTAAAACTGCGGTCATCGTCCAGCCCTCGAAACCAAAAATCACCAAAGTTGTCCGTTTCGGTGGAGAAATTTTGTCCGGATTCATTGTCCTTAAGCGTGCATGCTGCACCAATGATCACCTCTTTTTCGTTGGGATCGTAGATTGTGCCGCCAATGAACTTCTTGGGCAGATGCTTGTAGTAGACACGGGGCTTGGTGCCTGCTTGAGGTTTTATTTGCTCGGCTTCCTTGATAAAATCGGCAAATTCTTCCTCCTCACCAAAGCGAAGTGCTTCAGTGGGACACTGATCCACGCAGCGCGGTACTGACCAGTCATCCGGGTCACTGTCACGCAGGTGGCTGCACCCCGTACATTTTTGCGCAATATTCAAATCCTCATTAAAAAAAATGGCATTGTAAGGACAGGTGCTCATGCACAACTGGCAACCTGTACACTTATCAGGTTCGATCATCACGATTCCATCGTCCCGTTTTTGGATGGCTCCTACTTCGCACTGCTTGATACAAGGTGCGTCGTCGCAGTGCTGACAAAGGTGGGGAATATAACTCACCGTAACCTTGGGCACCTGGCCATGCACTTGTTCATCCAAACCGATCCAAAATTGGCCTGTATCGGGCTGGGGCTTGGCATAGGGTGCCCAGTCGTTGCCTACATGTTCGTCCTTGCAGGCAATCTGACAGCAATAACATCCGTTGCACATAGATAAGTCAATAGCAAATACCTTCATTTTTTGTAACCTCCCACAACCCAGGCATAAAGTGGTTAATTTCTTTAAAAGCGATCTAAATACGATCTCGATTGCTTTTGCCTAACTGATCCGTGAATACTTGCTTTTCCCCTTACTTTGGGGGTTCCATTCACCATTTGGGTCCCTATCAACCCGTTTCATGGGGTTAGAGTACCCTAAAATAAATTATTGCCGAGAACTTCTTTAACATTGGTGATTAAGATCTTCGCAGAAATGGAATCTTATTACTGTACCGTAGACGACAATTAATGCTGATTCTTCGGAAATAATTTTTTTTTTGAAGAGCCATTTCATTTACCTCACCGTTTCTGTTTTGTTAATTGAATATTACCTTCAACCCAATGCTCATTTGTCGTCAATCTGGTCTCCCAGGGCTCATACCCTGTCAGCTCTACTCGTAAAGTATATTCTTTGTCCTTGGGCATATTTTCAAATTCAAAATCGCCAAAACCGTTGGCATTAAATGATTTAACATATCCATTGCCTGATAATGTCACCTTGGCTCCCTTGGCAACTTCTTTGACATCAGGACAGAAAATGGTGCCAGCAACTAGCATCTCTGGAACATTTAAATATGTAATAAGAGGTTTTAGGCCATCATTCCCCGGTTTTAATACGAAAGGTCCTTGTTTAAGTTTCTTTACAACATCACTATCAGGGTCTTCTCTGTCACCGAAGGTCAGCGCTTGTGTGGGACAGACTTCAACACAGCGCGGTTCTTTGTAACCGGCATCCAGCCAGTGAGCGCACAGCGTGCATTTCTGGGGTATGTCTTCTTCATCGTTCCAATATATTGCGTTATAGGGACAGGCATCCACAAGTTGCTTTTGGCCTTTGGCTTTTTCAGGATCAATCAACACGATCCCGTCATTCCGACGGGTAACGGCATTGTTTTTAGCGGCTTTTTCACAAGGAGCATCCTGGCAATGCATGCATAGTATGGGAATGGACGCAACCTTAACTCGTGCAGATTTCCCCCTTTCCAAATCCTTTATATTCATCCAGCGATGGCCCATATGAGGCTGGGCCGCAGTTACAGGTAAATGCGCTTGATTGCAGTGTTCATCTTTACAGGCAAGGAAGCAGGCATAGCAACTAGTGCATAAATTTATATCAATAACCATTGCATATTTGGCCATGTTTATGATTCCTCCCATTTCACAATATCAATTAGCGTTGAATTCTGTGCCATTCCGGCTACGTTTTTGGACATAAATCTAGCCGAAGTAAGGATATTCACACAGCCTCCTCTATCCATACTTGGTTTTCCCGGGTGAACCGGGCGATAAATTCCCGATGAGGTGAAGCAATGGATGACATTGATCCTGACCCTTTCTGTCAATTGGGCAATACCCAAAACTTCTCCGCGATCATTGAACATTTTTACAATATCCCCGTCTTTGATCTCTTTGATCTTTGCGTTCTCGGGATGGATGCGGACAACGATATAAGGGTTGCCGTCCTTTATAATTCTATGTTCCGGTATTTCCCACAGCCATTTAGCATGGGCATCATAATGCGTATGAAAACCGTGGCGAGGGTGCGGACTAATCAAATGGAATGGATATTTTTTGTATAGTTCAGATTTATGACCTTCCCAACTGTCTTTATAGCCGGGAAGGGGGCTGCGCTCGGTATCATCGGGTTCAAAACGCTTAAGGCTTTCCGAAACAAACTCGATTTTTCCGGTATAGGTATTTAAGGTGTTTGTCTTTTTCGGTGAGGAGTCAGGAGTGTCGCAGACTCTGTCTTCATAAAACCATCGGTAGGCAGGCGTGGTTTTTTGGTTTTCAGGTACCGGAATCATATAATAGCCTTTTTGTTCGAATTCCTCCCAACTGATATATTTCGGGAGATCGGAATAATCAAAAAACCTTTTAATCCAGCCTTTTTCATCAAGACCTTCTGAAAATTTGTCACCGAATCCGAGACGCTCTGCCAGTTCTAAAAATATTTGGTAATCAGGTTTGGATTCATGCAGGGGTTCAATACATTTTTTCTGCAAAACCACAAGCCTGCGATTACAGCTGTTTACCCCGTGGGCTGAATATCCTCCGGAACTTGAAGCTTCTCCGATATCGTCACGCTCCAAATTGGTGCAGGCTGGCAATATGATATCGGCAAATCTTGATTCCGGTGTTTCCCAGATATCCTGATTGACGACACATTCCAGATTCGGACTTTGATACATGTCAATATATTTATTGGTCTCGGACATGGTACCGATGAAAGAGCCACCGTATCGGTAAAAGAGCTTAACCTCGGAATGCCCTGCCATGGGATATTGGTAACGATTGAATTGCTGTTCCAATGTCTCTCCGCAAAAGCCGTCCCCCATCCAGCTGACAGGGGCGTTGGTGATGGCTTCCGGCAGTAAGATACGGTACAGTTTTTGTTTAACAGGATTGACAGGAGCAATTTTTGCGATTGCCGGACTGGCAATTCCGCCGTCCTTATCGGCATACCCCGGAAACGACACATCCGTATTTATGGGTGCACCCATAACCGCGGGCCAGAAATTGGTGCCCGGCTTGCCCATTCCTTGCATGGCAGACAGCAAAATCATATACCGGGAAAGTTCATGTCCATAGGCAGAGCGCATTGAACCGCCCCATCCGCCCCGGGCACCGCAAGAAAGCATGGTCTTGTGACTACCCCATTCTCGAGCAAGGGCTTTAATGGTAGCTTCGGGAAGTTCGGTCAGTTCTTCAGCATATTTCGGATTTTTTGGATTACCGTCACTGTTTCCCAGAATATAGTCTTTGAATTCTTCAAATCCATGGGCTTTTTTAGCAATATATTCTTTATCGTATAACCCTTCGGTTATCCAAACATAGGCTATGGCCTCTGCCAGGGCTGTTTCGGTCCCCGTGCGAGGGGCCAACCATTTATAGGCATCTTTAACTGCAGTCCAGTTGCAGATGGGATCAATATATACCATCTTTATGCCGAGTTTTTTCATCCATACACGCCAAATTGCGGATTCCTGTCCGGCATAACATCCACGTGTCGTATCCGGGTCACTGGACCAGTGTACAATTATTTCCGTATATTTTAAGGCATCCTGCAACAGATCATAATGTTCTGGTGCGCCTAATCGCCACCAGTATCCGTAAACGTGGGTCGCCCCCCAGTGAAAACCTTCCCAGCTGTCGGGATTGTCGAAAATCTGTGTATAACCAAGGAAACTAAAAAAACGTTTGAAAGCGCTCATCTTGTATCCGACAAGCCCCCAGTTGTGATGAGAAGACGGAATCGCAGTTACGGCCTCCTTGCCATAAGTGCTCTGCACCCTTTTGATTTCCGACGATACAATATCCAAAGCTTCGTCCCAGCTTATCCGTCGATAACCGGATATTCCGCGGGTTTGTGGGTTCCTTTCGCCATTAGGATCAAAATCTTCACGAATCATTGGATATTTTATTCTGTCCTGGGAATAAGTGCGGTCTTTCTCCGTCATGACCACCTGGCCCAGTGTAACTTTTCTTAAAGGGGTAAAGCTTGCGCCACGGGCATTAATGGTCCAGTCTTTTGGATCGCTGTCATTCAATTGCAGAGGTCTGATTCGTGTAATTATGTCATCTTCCACGTGAACATGCACTGGACCACCGACTGTGCAATTGGTAAATATTTTCTCTGCCATATCCTTGTTTTTCCTTGTGTGGGTACTGGGCTCATATCATTCCATTATATAATATGATGTAGTCCTAAACCAGATAAACCCACTTCATATTGTGGAATTTGGCAACCCAGAATGGTTCAAGACCAGTACCCTTGTGTGATAGGCCCATATAATTGACCTGATAGTCTTGGCGCCAGATAGACCTTGGGCGCAATTTTTTTTTGATATTTGCTGTAACATACCGATATTTTTCGTGGGTTTTGGCATTCCTTACAGCTGGTGTTCTATTTAACCCGTGAGTTTGTCATTTAAAGTGTGCGGAACCTGTTTTCAAAGAGGGTGAATTAACCCGGCAATTTTTCATATTAAGCATAAAACCATAAACTGCCGGGCTATTACATATTGGCTGATGATAAATTCAACTTACGCTTGTCTGTGCAATGCAATCAGCCAGCATTAATTCTTTAACGCCAAAAGAAGTGCTGTTAAAGCATCTATGCTACTTTTTGCTAATCATCTCTCTTACTTTTGCCATTTCAGGTGCATCCTTAAGGACTGCGGCCCAAGTCGCTGATTCTGCAATTTCTACGAGTTTCTTGGCATCTTTTTCCGGTAATACTATTTCCTGAACACCCGAAGCCTTCATCACCTCCCAAGCCTTTTGCTTTGTTTGGATGATACGTACTGTGTCCACGCCTTCAAAAATTTCCACGCAAATTTCAAGAGCCTCCTGACAATCCTTTGGAAGCGAATTAAATTTTTTCAAATTGACCAATGTGCCATTTTCGAGCTGAAATATACCCGGAATAATCTTGTATTTGGTAACCTCGTGCCAGCCCCAATTGGGAACCTCGAAATCGGTTGAAAAGATAAAGCCATCCACAACGCCGCGTTGCATGGCCGTATAAATATCAGTGGGTGGAATGATGATCGGTTTGGCTCCCAACTCTTTTAAAAAGGCTGTGTAGAGCGGCATTGCCCGGATCTTCATACCTTTAAAATCGGCTAAATTTTCCATTTTCTTATTGGAATAGATACTAAAATCGACCACGGAATGAATGTTACCCAGATATTTTGCACCGACTTTGTCCTGCAAAATTTTATCCCAAATTTTATTAACCCCTTTCCTGCGTTCTTCCCAGGCCGTCAATTTTGAAAGCCCTTTGGCCTGGAGTTCAGGAGCAAGGGACTTTAAATACCCTAACGGGGTAAAGAGAATCATGTCAATATTGCCACGACGAAGCGCCTCTGCCTGATCAAACGTCTTTACGACTTCAGGACCGCCGATATAGTTGATTTTGAGACGGCCGTCAGTCCTCTTCTCAATCATTTTTATCAGATCGGGCAGTGCAAGATTGTCAACAGCACTTCTGGGGAAGGACGTCACGGCTTTAAGCTCAATGACATCCTTTGCTTGGGAAGTTACTGGTGTGAGGAATGTAGAAAACATTCCGGTCATAACGAAAAGAGTTGCGAACATTAATCTTACCATAAAACGATTCTTTTGCATCAACTTCTCCTTACTTTAGTTAGTTTTGGCAAATTTTAGCTTCTATCAATGGTAATACTGATCAGTCACTCTCCTTTTAAAGTTAAATGTTTTGTGGAAAGCTGGCCTGGGCAGACAAAGGGAAAAATCGTAGTCCTTATTCCTTTTGTGCCCAGGACAGTCGATATAGATGCTTGATCCCCATTTCGCGATCAAATCCTATGGATTGCTAATTTAAGCAATGCTCGCATAAACGGGGCAAAACCTGAAAAACCGGATGCCCCGCACCAGGTCATTTTGGTTTCCCAAATTAAACATAAAATAAGCATCATTGACAATACTGGTTATGTTGGAGGCCTGTAGTATGCACCCAAGGGTACATTACTAAAGCCCCCACCCAACATAGAGTTATTTTGCAACGTTATACACTACATTTCGCTCATTTTTATAAGATTATGTAATTACTACATAATATCGCCTTGATTTTTTAATGGCCAACTTTTTGGTATTAAAATAACTTCAATAAGTATAAAAAAAATAAGCGAATAGAGGGTTATACTAAAGGAATATCCCCCAGATTTAAGTCTTTTTCCGTTGTATCGAGTCCAGTAAAGCTTTTGACTTTCCCATTGCTTTTCAGCGTAAGGTCAAAAATACCCTGCTCAAGTTTTTCAAACCAGAAATCGCCATAACTATCTGTCTCCAATGTCAGGGCAGTTCCATCATTATTTGTTAACGTGGCCACGGCACCGATGATGACCTCTTCTTCTTCCGGATCATAGAGAGTTCCAGCAATAAATTTGCCTGGCAAATTTTGATAGTAGACCCGGGGTTTTACCTTGTCCTTTAATTCCGGTTTCCAGACTTGTGAATCAGCAATCAGATCTTTTGCATCCGCTTCATCCATGAATTTAAGGGCAAGGGTGGGACACGCATCCACGCATCTGGGCTCGGTCCAGCCGTTATCGAGCAGATGGGCACATCCGGTGCATTTCTGAGCAAGGTTGGAATCTTCATTAAAATAGATAGCATCGTAGGGGCAGGCATCCAAACAATTTCTGCATCCCGTGCACTTGTCCGAGTTAATAATGACAAGGCCATCTTCACGTTTATAAATCGCGTCATCCACAGGACAAGCGCTCATGCAGGCAGCGTTATCGCAATGCATGCACATATGGGGACGGTATGCCACTTTGACTTTGGGGACTGTGCCGCAAACTTCTTCCGTCAATTTCATCCAAAACTGTCCGATTTCAGGTTGGGATTTTGCAATTGGGGACCAGTCATTACCGCAATGCTCGTCCTTGCAGGCAAACTGGCAGGTATAACATCCGTTGCAAATTGATAAATCGATAACAAAAACTTTCTTACCCATGATTATTTATCCTCCTCAATCCATCCATTGAAATGCAGGCCTGACGCATAGTCATATTTTCTTTCGAAGGCTTCCGGATACAGCTTGCGCCACTCATCCATTTGTTGCATACTCACTCTTTCAACCTCAACCAGAAAGGAGGTCGTTGCTTGGCCGGCTGCATGTTTCGACGTTAAACCGCCTGGAGTAATGAGGTTTATTGCCCCGCCGCGATCAAGTTTTCCGGGAATAATGAAATCCACACGGGCACCATGATCAATGGAAACCGCTCCCGCCATAACCCGTTCGTAAGCCAGGGCGCCGCATAAAACACTACCTCGCTCATTATAGACCCTTACGATATCGCCAAATTTTATACCACGGGCTTCTGCATCATTTGTATTGATCCAGCAGGGTTCATAAAGATATCCGTCAAAACCTCGGACCTTGCCGGTCATGGCTTCCTTGCTCCAAGGGATATCGTCTGCCTGGGCATGAACTCTCCACCTGCCGTGATTAGACAGGACTAATAATGGATATTTTTGAGCCCTGTAACTGGAGGTACGCTCATCATGAGTAATGGTTTTCTCTAACCATTTGGGGAAAGGAGGACGTTCTTCATCGCAGGGAAAGGCCTTAGCAAGGCTTTCGGAGTAGAACTCCAGCTTACCGGTCGGTGTCGGAAGAGGATTGGCTTCAGGATCTTCATAGAATTTATAGAGCCCTGCAGGAACCTTTTCCCAGTCTTTGGAGACAGGAATAATCATATAGTCCTTCTCCAGAAACTCTTCAAAGGGAACAATTTTGTCAAACATCATGCCTTGGTAGGTCTCCCGAACCAGATCATCAATGGTAAAGCCTTCAGTGACCGCTTCTTCCATTTCTAACTTTTTGGCAACTTCGACAATTGCCTCAAAGTCACTCTTTGATTCGCCTATAGGCTCGACCGCCTTGCGCATATTAATAACGCTTTGAAAACTGTCCCCGTCGCGGATGCAAGGAGAAATGTCATCTACTTCAAGGGTGGTATTGGTGGGCAAAATGATATCGGCAAAAAGACAATCGTTTTCAAGCCACGGGTGCTGCGCGACCACCGTCTCGATTTTAGGATCCCGAACTGTATCTGCTATATCATTGCCATGGCCCCAGCAGGTCTGTCGACAGGGAGTATCCGTCCAAAACATATGGACCTCGGTTCCGCCTTCTTCCTTTGGAATCGGATAGGTATACTTAACGTATTGGTCAGTAGAATCCTCTTCATGTCCGCCTGTACCCCAGAATTCTACTTTGCCATCTTTTACAGCTACTTGCATGAGAGTGTTGGGGATCCTTTGTTTACCCCAGGCAGGAGGCGTACCCCGGTGAGGCTTTAAAATACGTTCACCCGCCGGCGTACCCTCAAGATTTCCAAAGGGGCCCATGTGGTCGGCTCCGCCGGCCATTATATTTTGGGGCATACCCGTGTAAGCGATCTGGGCCTGGTGAACGCCTGGTTTTCCCAGTCCCTGCATGCCCAGGAGAATACATTCAAGCCGTGCCGGTTCGTGGGAAAAGGGTCCCCTGGCCATACCACCGGCAAAGTAGTGACCGATGGTGACAATTTTTTTGGCCCAGTCACGGGCAAGGGCCTTGATGGTCCATGGCGGAACACCGCATTTTTCAGACGCCCATTTAGGTGTCTTGACAACGCCGTCATCCTTGCCCAGCACATAGGCTTCTATCTTGTCCATACCTATGGCATGCGTAGCTACATACTCCTTGTCATAGGTGCCTTCGGTAATCCACATGTATATAACAGCCAGCTGTAGTGCTGCATCCGTATTCGGCAGTACAGGAATCCATTTATCAGCATGAATACAAGCTGAATAGTTAAGATCAGGGCAGATATATACCTGCTTAATACCGATATCCGTCCAGTAATACAGAAGTCGACTGGCAAGCTGACCGCGGAAACCCCAGTGAGTTGTTTCAGGATCACCGCCCCAAACAACAACCATGTCACTGTTCTCACAGATGTCCTTCACAACATTTTCAGCAGGGGCCATCATTCCGATAAATCCTTTTCCCCATACGTGTTTGGCACCCCAATACCAGCCTTCCCAGCTATCGGGGTTCCTTACCTGCTGAGTAAACCCACCCATCTTGTCAAAAAGTAGAGTTGAACAGCCATGGGGTGCATGGAGCATCTTACATTCGCCATGACCGTCACCTTGAACCAAGATGCCTAACGGACCATACTCTTTGTGTATTCTCTTGATTTCATTCGCAATAATATCGGTGGCTTCATCCCATGAAATTCGTACAAACTTGCTTTTTCCACGATTTTGCGTATTCCGATCACCCTTAGGGTCCCAGTCCACACGTTTTAGAGGGTACTTGACCCGGTTCGGTGAATAGGTTCTTTTCTTGTAGGCAAGGCTCCATGGGGATGGAACAGATTTGTGAAGTGGTTCGAAAGCTATCCCATTTCGCTCGATTTTCCAGGGATTAAAGCTGTTATAATCGTATTTTTCTCCCCAGTGCATCGGTCTGATACGAACGACCTTTCCGTCCTTCACATCCACGGCGCAGGGCGAGGCACCAAAAATGCCGCCGCTCAGACCCAGAGCTTTGTAAACGGTCTTGTCTACATCTGTTCTTGATTCGTCAATTTTTTTTTTTACTGCCATTCATTTCTCCCCCGTTGAAAATTATTCGTTGAAAAAATTAGAAAGGATATAGCAAAGCCAAATCCACCACACAAAAGGGCCTGGCAAAGCCAAATCCACGACACATGAAATTACCATCATGGACTTTATATTGTTCGAATAAGATAAATCAAACAAAAAGTAAAGAGAAAATTCTAATTTTTCTTTATTTTTTTTTATTTTTAAAAAAAAATACCAATTAATAGACGATATATTGCCATTATTTGTCAGTTAAAAGGTTAATAGGCTATTGCAGAAATACAATTGCCTGAAATTATATATAATATCGCAATACTTTTGTTGTTTTTCATTGCGATAAACGCCATAGATCTTTCAGCTATTTGTGGAGGATTTTATGCTCAATTTTAAAACTGGTGAATCAAAAAATTAAATGATGTTTTTTTCTGAAAGCATCAATGATTATATTCCTGAAGGTCATTTGGCAAAGCTTGTGTTATCAAAGACATGTGAAGAGAGATTAGATTTTATGTTTTTGACCGGTAAGCTTCGTCCCAGCTATTTCCAGAGTGTATGATGTTTTTAATATTTTCCAAATGATTTTTTTGGCCTTTCGTACCATCTTTACAAAAAAAACGTTAAAATATTATTTAAAAAGCAACAACTTAATTAAAACAGGCGATTATGTTTTTACAAAATTTAGGATTCACGCGTTATTGTTATGATTTATAAGAAACTTTGACCAATGATTTGTAATAACTGGAGTTCCTATATTTGTTGTGGGCAGGCCAAATCCTCAATACGGTCTGCCCGTGGCAGTTATATAGGAATTTAGCTTTTTTCCTCGTCAGGTACGGTTTCATGCGCAAACAAGCTGTAATAGGTTTTATGAACCATGGCCCTGATAAATATTTCTGCATTGAGAAGCCCGTTAGGGCGGCACGAAACATGCTGCTGAATAAATTGAAAGAGAGACTCATTGTCCTTTGAATGAATACAGGCGATCAGACCCGAGTGGTTGTTCGTGGTCATCAGAAAATGAATCTGCGAAAATTCACACAATTTCTTGAGGAGATGTTCAACTTCCTGGGGGGTTGTTTCCAGAATGACAAACGCATTGGCCGAATATGGGGACATGCGCGACGGATTAGGCACGGCACTAATATTAATGGCCCGATTTTTCTGCAGTGTTTCGGTCCGCCGGTAGACCGTGGACAAGTGAATGCCGAATGCTTCTGCCAGATTCGCCGGGTTGGA
This sequence comes from uncultured Desulfobacterium sp., assembly GCA_937124525.1. Next base: position 9,906 of record CAKZLA010000220.1, on the reverse strand, counting down.
TCGACCGTCCATTGACAAAGCTTTTACAAGCTGCCAGTCCGTTTCCTTCATCTTCAGGTGCTTTGTGCAGAATGACTCTTTTTCGAAAAAATAATCGTAACGTTTATATATATCCTTAATAAAGTAAATCTTAACTTTAACCACCCCTTCCAGGTTATAGAGTTCGTTATCAATAAAATTGTGGAGCTGTTGCAGGTCGGGGAAATAGACAATTGCCAGGATATCGAAGCTTCCGAATACCGTCTGGACCAGATTAACATGGAAATTATCAGTTAGGTGACGACAGATTTCCCCATTTTTTAACAGGTTGGTTTTCAGGGCAATGAAGGCACTTTCAAAAAGTCCTAATTTGTATGGGTTGGGCCGTGCGATAATAGATATCACCTTATTTTTCAACAGGCGCTCAGTTTTCTTTGCCACGGTTTTGGCCGTAATACCAAGTTCTCCGGCCAAGTCCGAATAGCTTGCACTGCCGTCTTTTTGAAGTGCCTTGATTAACTGAAAATCGGTTCTATTGAGTTTCATCTTTTTGTCCTGGAAGAAGTAATTTGTAAATTGTATATACTACGAATATTAGCAACAATGTCAACAAAAAATGCCGTTTTTTTCAATTTGAATTTTTTTTGAAAAAAACATTTTTTTTATCTTGACAGCTTTATCTCGAACTATAATAATTGATTAATCCATAATCGCTGATGGCGTGAATGCTTCTTAAGACACTTATTAACTAAAGTTTCACAGTTGATATAGTTATTAACCAAACCGGAAACGGCTGCTGGAAAGCATGGCATCACGATAGCGATAATTTTCGAATGCTCCCCTTTTTTTAATCATAATTGTCAACAATATGCTCTTTTTTTATTGACAATATGCTTATTATTAGCATACAACACAAATTATTAGCATAAAAGTGAACATTTATCTATAATTTCATACCAATTTGCATTTATAGACCTTCAAAAGGAAATGTTATGGAAAAAGTATTTACAAGCTGTACGAATGAAGGGCCAATATCAGTAACAGTGAAAGAAGGAAAAGTTACGAGGGTGCAGCCTTTGATTATGCAAGAAAACGATTTTAAAGCCTGGACAATCGAGGCCGATGGAAAGAAATACAGCCCGCCGTTAAAGGCAAATCTGGCACCGTTTGTCCATGCAGAAAGGACGAGGCTGTATTCATCCGACAGAATTAAGTACCCCATGAAACGGGTTGATTTTGATCCCAATGGTGAAAGGAATCCCCAAAACAGGGGTAAATCCCCCTACGTACCTATTAGCTGGGAAGAGGCGTTAAATATTACCGCCAACGAGATCAAAAGAATCAAAAAGGAATACGGCGGCTCTGCCATCTCAGGCATGACCTCATCCCACCATAACTGGGGCATTGTCGGATATAAAATGGGGCCGTTCCCGCGGTTTATGGACATGCTGGAATTTACGCCGGTGCTGGATAACCCTGACTCCTGGGAAGGCTGGCATTGGGGCGCTACACATACCTGGGGATTTTTTTGGCGCCTGGGTATGCCCGAACAGTATGATCTTCTTGAAGATGCTTTGCAGAATGCCGAGATGATCGTTTTTTGGTCCAATGACCCGGATACGACCAGAGCCATCTACTGCGGCCAGGATGCAGTCATCTGGAGACAATGGCTCAAGGAAAAAGGCGTTAAAATGGTTTTCCTTGATCCATATTTCAACTATACCGCCGCCCACATGGACGGCACATGGCTTCCACCTAATCCGGATTCAAACGCAGCCGTTGCTCTTTCAATCGCCTTCACATGGATTGAAGACGATACCTATGATAAAGATTTTGTGGAAAACAGGACCATTGGTTTTGACGAGTTTAAATTGTACGTCACCGGAAAAGAAGACGGCCAGGCCAAAACCCCTGAGTGGGCGGCGGAAAAATCAGGGATACCCGCAAGAAAGATCAGATCCCTTGCCAGGGAATGGGCTGCCAAAAAAACGATTCTCTCTGCTGGAACCCGAGGTGGTGAAGGCGGCGCCTGCAGGACTGCTTTTGGAACAGAATGGGCCAGGCTGATGGTCCTGTTGCAGGCCATGCAGGGGCTTGGAAAACCCGGAACTTCCATTTGGGGGACGACCATGGGATGCCCTGCCGATACCTCTTATTATGTTCCAGGATACGCCGACCTTGATACCCGAATGGCCATCACAAAAGCAGCCAAGACCAAGATCACCAACCCGACCAAGCAGCGGTTGTATAGGCTGACACTACCGGAAGCCATAATAAACGGCAAAGATGAATGGACCGGATCCGGTTTCTGCGGTCAGAGCCTGGAACAGCAGTTTCAGAAATTTAGCTACCCCATGGAGGGTTATTCTGAAATAAAGATGTTTTACAGATATGGCGGCAGCTTCATTGGGACCATGAGTGATACGAGTAAATGGGTAAAGATGTACCAGAGTCCGAACCTGGAATTTGTCGTAAACCAGGATTGCTGGTATTGCAGCGAAACCAAGTTCGCAGATATTATATTTCCGGCCTGTACGGCTATTGAAAGGGATGACTGGGGAGAATGGGCAGCTGCAGGTGGATACAGCAACCACGGCAACAATGGCTGTAACTTTAGGATAATCGTCCGTCAGCAAAAAGCCATTGAACCCCTGTGGGAGTCAAAACCGGACTATGAAATTTTTACGCTCCTTTCCGAAAAACTGGGGATGAAGGATCTTTATACAGACGGCGGAAAAACTGATATGGACTGGGCCAAAGCCTATTATGCAATATCAGACCTGCCCAAGATTACGAGCTGGGAAGAGTTTGATAAAAAGGGCTACATTATTATCAGTCCGTCGGAAGATTACAAATCCACACCTGCATTACGCTGGTTCAATGAAGGCCGTCCCTGTGATACCCCTGATTCCATGAATCCGAAACGGGGAACAGACAAGGGCCATGAACTGAGCACATACTCCGGGAAATTTGAATTTGCATCCCAGAGTTTGGCACAAAATCTTCCAGATGACGAGGAAAGACCGCCCATTCCGCACTATATCGAAAGCTGGGAAGGTCATAACAGCCCGATCAGAGAAAAATATCCACTTCAGATCATTAGTCCCCATCCACGGTTTAGTTTTCATACCATGTATGACAAACATACCGACTGGCTCAATGAAATCCCGACCCACCGCATCAAAAAGAATGGCTATGCATACTGGCCTGTAAGAATCAACCCGGTTGACGCCGCCAAACGCGGTATTCAGAATGAAGATATCGTAAAACTTTATAATGACCGTGGCACGGTTCTTTGTGTTGCGGTTCTGACACAAAGAGTTCCTCCCGGAGTCGTCCACAGTTATGGATCAGCAGCCAATTATGACCCTTTGGAACCCGGCAAGCCAGATTCGGTAGACAGAGGAGGATGTGTCAATATCCTCACATCGTCACGAATGATGTCCAAAAATGTACCCGGAATGACACCGAATACCTGTCTGATAGAAATTGGAAAATGGGAGGGTTAATACGATGGCCAGATATGGAATGAGAATAGATGTAAATAAATGTAATGGATGCTATAGCTGCTTTTTAGCATGTAAGGATGAATATACAGGCAATGATTATCCGCCCTTTTCGATGGCAATGCCCAATGAAGGCAGCCCATTTATGAAAGTCACCGAAAAGGAAATGGGAGTCTGCCCTAAGGTTAAGGTAGACTATGTTGTCATGCCATGCCTCCAGTGTGCAGATGCACCTTGTGTAGACAAGGCGGTTGACGGAGAAATTTACCGTCGTCCGGACGGTATTGTTGTGATTGATCCGGAAAAGGCAAAGGGTAATAGAGAAATAATGACCTACTGCCCTCACCGGGCGATTACCTGGAATGAGATTTATGATGTTCCTCAAAAATGTAGCTTCTGCGTGCATCTTCTTGAAAATGGAGCAAAAGAGCCAAGATGTGTAGAGGCATGCCCAAGTGGTGCTCTTTTGTTTGGTGATCTCGACGATCCTAACAGTGAGATTGCAAAGGACATTGCAGCAGCAGCCACGGAAGAACTCAATCCCGCTTATGCCTTGAAGCCCAGTGTTGTTTACCGCAATATTCCCAAAAGGATTATCATGGGTGAAGTCATGCTTGAAGATTCGCAGGACGTCTGTGCTCAGGGGGTTAAGGTGACCCTTAAAGGTAATGGAACGGAAAAAATCAGTACAACAGATTTTTTCGGTGATTTTGAATTTAAGGGCCTTGAGGCTGGCAAGACGTTTCAGATCATCATCGAAAATGATGGTTATAAACCAAGAACAATTGATCTCAAAACGGATATTGATAAAAATTTAGGAGAAATTTTATTGACATGTAATTGAGCGATTTAATTTTTTACATGCAAATCTGAAACCAAAGGGTCGATTTTATGGAAAATTGACCCTTCCATTTGTTTTTACAGAATGAACTATACCTTGATAATTGATATCACCTATTTTTTTTCAGCAGGCGCTCCGTTTTTTTGCGATGGTTTTGGTTTTATATCATGTCCCTCGGCCAGGTCCATGCCGTTTTCCTGAAGTGCCTTGATTCACAGAAAGTCGGTCTTATTGAGTTTCATTGTTTTGTCCTGGTAGAAATAATTTTATAATTTGCTGCTACTAATATTAGGAAGTTTGTCAACATAAAATGCACTTTTTTTTTCAGTTTTAATTAAACCTTGAAAGAAAAGGCTTTTTTTGTTGACATATTTATCTCAATCTATAATTATCGATGAAATAAAAACGAATAGGTATAAGGATCTGGGGGGTTCCATACTTGATCCGGCATAAATCGCTTACATATACAATGAAATAATAATAAGGAATGTTGGTATGAAAAAGATGAATTTGAGGAATTGGCTTTTTGTGACAGCTATTTTTATAGCACTGGGAGCAATGTTGATCGCTCCAAAGGCTTCGCAGGCTTCGGACACAATTCGGCTTAAAGCTGTGACATCCTTTCCCAAAAGCGGGATGGTCAACCGGGCACTGTCCGACCTGATCGCGATGATTGATAAACAGTCAAACGGACGTCTGAAGATCAATTACATGGGCGGGCCGGAAGTTGTCAAGTCATTTGACCAGGGAGAAGCGATCCGCCGCGGCACCATCGACATGATTCTGTATACGCCTTTCGGATATATGAAATCCTTTGCCCCTGCACTGCAGGCTAAGGGCCTTTCCCGGCTGACATCTTGGGAGGAACGGCAGACAGGCGTTCATGACGTCTGGGACAGGATCTGTCAGGAGAAGATCGGTGCAAAGTACCTGGGCACAATTCATTCCGTGATTGACTTCAGCATCTACACCTCCAAGAAGGTAGAAAAAATTGCCGATTTCAAGGGCTTGAAAATTAGGGCGATGCCACTCTACACCCCGTTTATCAAAAAACTTGGTGCCAAACCAATCATCATTCCACCCACCGACGTTTATACGGCCATGCAACGAGGCGTCGTGGACGGCTATATGTTTACCTCCGATTTCGAGATTCCCGACTGGGGCTGGCACGAGGTTACTAAGTACAAGATCATACCAGGTGTATTTCAACTTGAAAACGCCACTCTGATCAACCTGAAGAAGTATAACAGCCTACCCAAGGACCTTCAGCAGGTACTCGAACATTGCGTGGAAGTCTTTGAGGGAGTGGATACTGTCCGTATCCTGCGCGAAAAGGAGCAAGGATGGGAAAAAATGAAGGCCGCTGGCATCCAGGAAATACATCTGGAACCTGCAGAGGCTGAAAAATTTGTCAATATGGCCTACGATGAAACCTGGGCGGCTATTATTAAAGAAGCACCTGAGGACGGGCCTATGTTGAAAGAAATGATTTCAAAGCCCTTGAAAAAATAAGGTCGCAAGACATAAGGATATTGCTCCGGCTGCCTGGTCCCCAGGGCGAGGCAACCGGGATACTCTCTAATCAAAAAATGGAAGATTAATGATGACAACACTGCTAACAAGGTCCAAACGGTGGTTCGACGGCATGCTCAATGCCATGGCCGTGGTGTCCGGTGCCATATTACTCTTTATGATGCTTTTGATTTGTTATGATGTTGTAATGCGCTACATGTTTCGGAATCCTACGGGATGGGCAATGGAGGTGTGCGAGTATCTGCTGGTCTACCTTACCTTTCTGGGAAGCCCGTGGCTTTTAAGGGAAAAAGGGCATGTTAACGTTGATATCTTGTTTTTCTTTTGTTCAAAACGAACGATCCACAAATTTAAATTATTCTCCTGTTTTGTGATATCCATTGCGACTTTCGTTCTTTTCATCTTCACCTGCGGTGGCACATGGGATCTGTATCAGCGGCATATCATTATGATTAAAATGCTGACGCTCCCGAAGTGGAGTGTGGTGTGGATTATTCCCTTTGGCTGCTTTTTCCTGTGCCTTGAATCCATTCGTCAGTTTTTTTCTCTGTTGATGGGTTCAAATCAAAACTTGTCGGGACAGAAACAGCTTATGGCATCCCAGTCATCAGAAACGGAGGCGTTGTAATATGGAATGGTGGATTTCACTAACACTTATCATCGGCGGTCTGATGGGATTGCTGATCACGGGCATGCCGGTCGCGTTCTGCTTCATAGTGGTCAACTTGTTCGGTGCCTATTTTCTTTGGGACGGAGTGGTCGGATTTTATCAGCTGGGCGATAGTATTTTTAGTTCGGTTTCAACTTTTTCATTGTTGCCGGTTCCGCTTTTCGTAATCATGGGCGAGGTCTTGTTCCACTCCCAACTCGCCTTAAAGGCCATTGATGTAGTGGACAAGTGGCTGGGTAAGATTCCCGGAAGGCTGGGGGTGCTAGCCCTGGCATCGGGCACCATGTTTTCCTGCTTGAGTGGATCGAGTATCGGAACCACAGCCATGCTGGGTTCGGTCATGATTCCGGATATGGAAAAACGTGGATATCATCCCTCCATTTCCATTGGCTCTTGCATGTGCGGGGCACTGGCCATGATCATACCGCCAAGTGCCTTGGCCGTTATTCTGGCTGCCATTGCCAACGTTTCCGTGGGTAAGATGCTGATTGGCGGGATCTTGCCGGGACTGCTGCTGGCCATACTCTACATCGGCTACATTGTAGGCCGGTGTATTCTTCAGCCCGAGATGGCTCCTTCCTATACCCCAGAGCCCATTCCCTTTTCGGAGAAAATTCGGGTAACCGTTAAGTACATTCTTCCTTTGGGTTTTGTCATCTTTTCAGTTATAGGCCTGATTTTTCTGGGCATTGCCACCCCGACGGAGTCCGCTGCCATGGGAGCCATGTCCACCTTTATACTTGCTGCCTGCTATAAACGGTTCAATCTGGAACTGCTCAAAAAATCCCTGGCCGGAACTTTGAGAATAACCGTCATGATGTTTCTGATCGTTACGGGTTCGCTGGCTTTCAGCCAGATCCTCGCATACTCAGGTGCAACCTCCAGCTTAGTCGAAATCGTCACTTCACTTCCCCTGCCGCCACTGATACTTATGATCTCCATGCAGTTTGTTATCCTTATCCTTGGCATGTTCATGGAGCAGGTCTCCATCATGTTGATCACCTTGCCGATCTTCATGCCCATGGTCACAGCCCTGGGTTTTAACGAAATCTGGTTTGCCCTGATCATGCTGGTGAACCTGGAAGTGGCAATGGAAACCCCACCGTTCGGATTTCTACTCTTTGTCATGAAAGGGGTGGTACCGAAACACATTACAATGGCCACCGTGTATAAAGCAATCCTGCCCTTCATTATTATTGACGTATCGGTGATCATTCTCATGCTGCTTTTTCCGGAAATTGTGATATGGCTCCCTGAGCATGCGATCTGACGGGCTTTACGTAAGATAATTAATTTAATAAGGAATGAGGATTCAATAACACCCGTAAGTTATATGAGAAACTCAGCATTGAAGTTGTATCTGGCTGATAGTTGTCGTAGTTAATGACTCCTCGTCCCTAAGTACGCTCGGACCCTCAAGGAATACCTGTAAACCTGTTCACAAGGATTGTTTAAGTTATGATGAAAAGAAAATATCCTAATCTGTGTCGTCCCCTGGAAATCGGTGATGTCACTATCAAACACCGCATGGTCTCTGCTCCCATGGCCTTTCCCGACATCACGCCTGAGGGGCATGTGACTCGACGGGCCGCAGCTTTTTATGCCCTTCGGGCCAGAGGCGGGGCAGCCTTTGTAACTTTGAGTGAATGTATAGTCCACATCAAGACGGGCATGAGCCATTCCCGGCATATCAACCTTGAGGACGGGCATGTCCTGGGCGGGCTCACAGAGGCCGCAAGAATGATGCAAGGACATGGTGCACTGGCCAACATAGAGCTGTCCCATGGCGGTATGTATGCCGGTGTAGATCAGATGGCCAAAGGCGAAGGTGGCCTGCGCTATGGCCCAAGTCCCCAGACACTTTCCAACGGCGCCCGGGTAGAAGAGATGCCCAAACCCATGATCCACGAAATCGTGGATTCCTTTGGCAAAGGGGCGGCTTTAGCCAAGCGGGCCGGGTTCGATATGGTGTTGATCCACGGGGGGCACGGCTGGCTGATCCATCAGTTTTTTTCTCCTGCCGTCAATCGTCGAGGGGATGAATACGGCGGGCAGACTCTGGCCAACCGCGCCCGTTTTGCCTTGGAAGTTCTGGAGAGCGTCCGGGCAGCAGTGGGTAAAGGCTTTCCCATAGAGTTTAGGATGAGTGCCGAAGATTACATGCCAGGCGGGCACGGCCTTAAAGACGCCATTGCCTTTGCCAAACTTCTGGAAAATGAGGTAGATCTTTTACAGGTCTCCACCGGTTCACACGAAAGCTCTTTTTCGAGAACCCATCCTTCCATGTTCGATGACCGGGGTATCAACGTACACCTGGCCGAGGCGGTAAAGGCCAATGTCAAGATTCCCGTGGCATGCATTGGCGCTCTTAATGATCCTTCGCAGATGGAAGACATTGTTGCATCAGGCAAGGCAGACGTGGTGGAGATGGCCAGGGCACTTTTGGCCGATCCCTTTCTGCCCAGAAAAGTAATGCTTGGCCGGGATGACGAGATCGTCAGTTGTACCCGGTGCTTTACCTGTCTTGCTGAGCGAGTTCATACTCAGACGCGAATCTGTTCTGTCAACCCTGTCATTGGAAGGGAATATGAAAGCTTCTTTGCACTGCCGCCCTCCAGGCCGAAGAAGGTGCTGGTTGCAGGCGGGGGCCCTGGAGGAATGCAGACCGCCATAACTGCAGCCCAGCGCAGGCACACGGTAGTGCTGTGCGAAAAGAGCGGGGTACTTGGCGGGGCCTTGAATTTTGCTAAGGTAATTTCCTTTAAGCAGGATCTGTACGCCCTGATCAACAGTCTTGCCGGCCAACTGGATAAGGCCGGGGTGGAAGTTCGTTTGAACACCGAGGTGACCGGAGAACTTGTGGATACGATTTCGCCCGACGTTCTGGTTCTGGCCGTGGGAGCCACGCCGATTATTCCTGGCATTCCCGGTATGGATAATGAAAAGGTAATTTTGGCCGGTGAACTTTCCTACCCGGATCTCATTGTCGGATATCGGGTCGTCATCATCGGCGGAGGGCTTGTAGGGTGTGAGGCCGCTGTCTTTCTTGCACAACAGGGCAAGGCAGTCACTATTGTCGAGATGCAGGATAACATTGCAGTGGACGCCAATGTTCGCCAGAAACCAATTCTGCTTGAGATGCTAAGGCACCATAACGTACAGGTAGAAACTGGCATGAAAGGGATTGCCGTTGATGGGGATGGACTTGCCTGCGAGGATACTGCTGGCAGAAAAGTATTTTTTGAGACTGATTCAATCGTGTGCGCAGTTGGGCAGCTGCCCTTGCGCGAGGTCGTCAACGGTCTGCTTGGCGCTGCGCCGGAGGTGGTTCAGGTGGGGGGCGGCGTAGAGCCTCAGTGCGTGACGCAGGCCCTGCG
>CAKZLA010000219.1 GCA_937124525.1 uncultured Desulfobacterium sp. | reverse complement strand
GGTGGTGTCTTGATCTCCCCTGCGCCACTCTTCAATCTTTCCTTTTTGTTTTTAAATGCAGATTTAATCCGTGTGTGTGTATTTAAGGATTGCCGGGTAGGGCGCTTTCCCACAGCCTTGGTAGCGTTATCGCACAACCAGTCCCAGGTGAGCTTTTCTGTACACCCGTCAATAATCCCAACTATTTTCTCAATATCCATATCAGTAAGATGCTTAGCCAAGTCCACCTCCCAGCAGCGCTCTCATTTCATTTTTGTCGGGACCTTTGCCTGACCCAGGCAGCCTTTTCTGGCCTGCTCTGGCGGCTATTTCCCGCTTCAAAGGGCTGTACTCCTGGTCATTGCGCAACCGAATCACAGCACCGTCCGCTATTTTATTTGACTCTAATAAACCAATCAGTTCATCAATCCTCACCAGGCTCAATTTGTGGTGCTCATACCACCGGTCCGCGCCGTTGTATCCGTTTGCCAAGCCTTGTTCAGATTTATCAAATTCCTTTTTAATGCAGGTGCGCTGTACTTTTAGCCGTTTCAATTTTTCCTTATCGCCTTTTATACAAACCTGCTCAGTACAATTAAGGCAGTCCCGGTGCTTCTGGCAGGGCACCATGGAAAAATCATGCACACAGAATCCAAACTCGGTTACATGTGCCACACACTCACCAATAGCATTGAGGTCTTCCAGGGTAACCGGAAGATGTTTTTTTACTTTTTCAAGTGGCCCCATTAATGCCCCAATTCCATCAATCTGTTTAACCTTATCCAGAATTTCATATTCTGACATATGATTATAAGCGCGATTCTGGCTGATATTTACACGGCCAGACCATTTGGCAATATACAATTGACCCAGATCGCCCTCCTGGGCAATGGTGTTCAAAAAATGCCTGAGCTGGTGGGAAGTGATTTTGATGGGGGATCCATCCGGATTTACATGGCCGTGACGATCCCAGATGCTTTTATGATTTTTTAACCCTGATCTCGGGCCGAGGTCAAATGTGAAAGTGTTTTTATCGGGTACCCAAATCTGAACAGATGATGCGCCCCTGCTGCCATGCAGTTCATTTCTTCTCATACAAAAAAGAGCATTGGAAAATTTTATTCCGCGTGCCTTGTTCTTCCATGGCCATCCTTTGGGTAGCTGGTTGTGAATATGGCCATTAAGGATACGGAGAGTGATGGGTTCGCCGTTTTTTTTATGATTTTGATAGAACAACTCATTTTTAAAATACGTATTGAGACTGGAGTGCCCCTTATCTTTTTCAGGTAGTTTCCAGCCCAGGGCACTATAAATTTGCCTTGATGTAAGTGGATCGTCTTCTCCCAAGTGGGGGCACGCCCCATGGCGATAAAATTTGTCAGGATGATTTTCAAGCCATTGGGCCAGAGTGCGGGCTTCCCTGGTTAATTCTCTGAGTCTTTTTACAGCCTCTTTGGCAATGGATTTAAATGGAGTGCTGACCCATTTGATATCAGCACCATAACCTTTTCCTGCCTGGAACCTGAGTCCCAACCTGACTTCTCCATTGCTGTCCTTTTCTTCATGAAGACAATCAAACGTCAGATCCTGGAACTCTGAAATACGCCCTGGTGCACAGATAGCAAGCGCAAATGTTGAGGTGGTGTACCTGTCGCGGGGTTCTTGCAGATCCCTGCCAAACATTTCAGCCATTAGATTGAGTTCATGATCGGACGGCATCTTGTCCTCGCGCCTTTCTTTTCCTTTTTTTCCTGTTCGGTTGATCTCTTTGGGTTTTGAAATGGGATTTTTCCAACTTGTAGGAAAATTGGCCATATGATGTTCAGAAAGGAATTCTGCCAGATGGGCTAATTGATTGCCAGCCTGATAAGCAGTTGCTTTGTAGACCTCTCTTGCGACAACAACCGCTTCGTCAAGGACAGCTACATCCACCTTTGTAATATCTGCCTTGCCCTTTACTTTAAGCAGTGCAGGCTCAATACACCTGATTGCCTTGATTTCGTTTTTGAGCTTGGTCGGTTTGTGGCCTTGTCGATACCGAATATAGGCCTTTGCAAAAGGCATGATGCTTTGGCATAAAAGCTGTTCAGGCTTTATACCATGGCTGGGTGCCCCCGCCTTGGTGAAGTTCACAACCCCCTTCCATCTCCAGTTATCCCAATCCAGATTTGCACCAAACACCGTCAAATCATCACGGCATCTTTCAATGAACTCCTCGACGTTTTTCCTGGCTGCTCGGTTTGCCTTCCCCTCAAATTGAATAATCTCAGCCATTATTCAACTCCTTTTTGTTCATCTCTTCCTTGCGCAGATTACAGCGAAGGATAACATCTGAAACAGCCAAAATTAGTCGATCATTTACGGTAGCCATCTTGATATCTTTTGTAACGGACAAAATCTTATCACGTTTTTCAATCAACTCATCAAGAATCATTTCATGGGGTCCATACAGCCAAGGCTGGAAATGTGTGCAGGTGTAGCAGGAAATGGGTGCCATGGCTCCGCAAAATCCGTAACTGCCGCATGATCCGATATTTTCCTAGCCATTGCCGATCCGGCTGTTGATATCATCACCACGGATGGCATCTTTTTCAGAATCAACCAGCACTCCCTGGAAGGATTGGGCAAGTGGAGCAAGCTTATAAGCAACGGCTTTGTCAATATGCTCGACGATATCAGGAATATTACGAACGTACACTCCGACATTTTGGGTATCACTATGATCCAGGGCTTCTGCAAGGACATATTCACCCTTGCCCTCCCTGGCCAGGTTGGTGCCAAGGGTATACCTGAATCTTTTTGAAGTGAGCTTAAGGGGCAATCCGGTACGTTCAGAGTAGGCACCAAGGGTGGATACAGCCTTTCTAAGCACCTGGTTGCAGGTATTTCTTTTCACATGGTGAGAATCAAACTGCAATTCATCATTCAGCGTCTTTTCGTCTAATTCTTTCTGTAAAGAGTCGTAGTTGGGAAAAAGGGGGAGATCACCAATTGTATTAGAATTCAGTTGCAGTGCTGTGAAATTTTGAATTTGATCAATAACATTTTTGATATGCAGATCAAGCAGGAGCCAGAGGTCTTCGGTAATCGGGTAAGTATTGAACTCGTCTCGCCAGCTGCTATTCCGCTGTTTTGACCGGGGGAAATTGATCATGTATTCATGGGTATCACCATTTGTTTTACGAATGATGTCTTTGATTTTCAGACTTGTTATTTGTATGGCTCGACGGCCACTATGGGCTAAAATGGAGATTAATGCGTAGTCACTCAAACAGAGCCCACCGTTCATATATTGGTTTAAAAGACCATCCAGCAGTGCCGACATCTCAACGTCTGTCAGGGGGCCTGAATTGGAATCTAACAATGCAATGGCCCGGCCTTTTTCGTTGCCTTTCAAGCGCCACCCTTTTAAAAGTTTAATGACTTCCTCACTGATACCGGGATATCCCAATTCGTGCCATTTGCGAAGAAACCCTTTGAGCGCTCCAAGGTAATGCTCCTGCTCTTTGCTTAACGTAGAACGGTAGGAAATCATCGAGTCAACCAGAATTTGCTTATCACCTGTTTGCTCAATGTATGCTTTCAACCTGTTGTTCATATTGTAAGTGTGATCAGCAGAAGTATTTTCCGCATAGTAAGCAAGTACACTGAGATAGGAGTTTTTCACCTCCGCACTGAGGTTTGATGTCCATGCGATATTCACCTCAATATCTTTATTGAGTTTCCACACAGAATCTTGCCAAATAAAATGATATCCGTCTTTGGATTGGTATTCCTTTGGCCTGAATGCTAAACTCTCATTTTTCTCCATCACGGAATATCCCCCCTTTAATCATCCCTTTCTGATGTTCCAAGATAGCTTTCTTGGCTTTTTCCTTGATGTGTCGCCTGTTGTAGATAGCTGGGGTTCCAGATCCATCAGCCCACCCCATCAGGTACGATCTCATCTGCTCTTCCCTTTCAGAACTGACATTTTCTTTAGAGGTATCAACCAATACAGAGAAACTGTAATTCCAGGTATGCCGAAATGAGTGCGCATGGACACCGGTAAAATTTTCTGAGATCCCTTGTACTTCTTTCATCAGTTTGCCAAAACCGCTGTTAGACAGGGGAGCGCCTTGGTATGGTCCTGCTTTATGCGTAATGAACAGATAGGGATGACGTCTGGCTTGAGGAATTCTTGACCGTATCGTTGTGACATACTTGCTTAGTTTTTCTGCCAGCTTGTCATTAATGAGAAGGGTACGCTCAAGGGTTTTGGCAAGAGGTTGGTAAGTTCTTGGGTCTGACAAGCTGTCTGGTCTTCTAAAAATAGATACTTCGTTTGAAACAAAATTAATATCTTCAACTCGCAGATTTAGCAGCTCTCCCCTGCGTATACCCAGGAAACGTAACATGGCAATGATCAGGGCGTTGCGTATCTGTATTCCTGGATCATGGAAAGGATTTTTTTCATGACCCGGCTTTAAAGCCTCCATTACTTGTTCAACAATTTTCAGATCAAGCCCTTTTTCATCCCTCTCCCTGTTTATTCGCCTTTTCTTTTTGGGTCTATGGGCCTTGATTCTATTATGCATTGCGGAAATATGATTTTTATCAGTATTGCCATGTTGACCTATTGTAAGAATTTCGGCAAGCCATCTCAAATAATCACCAATGAACGTCATGCGGTTGTATTGCGTATGGGAATAAACACCAGGGGAGGGTTTGGAGACAGCCATGCGTGCCCCTTCTTTGGTGCGTTTTAATGCAATCACATTGGATTTTTCCGGAATTTGTTCCTTTAAAGGCTTTTTGCAAAAGTCTCTGAGAGACTCAACCTCTTGGAGGGTCAAGAACTCTTTGCGCCTGAAGCGTTCTTCCATATTAACAGAATAGTGATCAAGCCATTTCAACAACACCTTAAGGGAGGTGATAAAACTTTGAATCGTGGAAACAGATTGGCCAACGCCTCTTATTTGAGATGTTATATAGAGGGTTGGGTAATAGAGTGGGATTCCGGTGTCAGCATTGACGAGCAACTTATAGCGTTCACCATCTCTCAGTATGATATGTTTTGTTGAATAAATATCAGCCATGTCACCTCCAATTATTTACTTTAATTAAAGGTAGCATATATCCATAAATGATGTCAAAGAAAATTTTACACTTAAAAACAGAAAGAGCCCCAAAATAAGGGGCTCTACATGTTAAACTTTACGTTTTGGTCTTAGGTACGTATCAGAACGGAATATCATCATCCCCAGTCTGAGACCCAGTCATACCAGGATCTGCCGGGCTGGCACCAGGACCTGCCCCCCCCTGATATCCACCAGCTGCGGGAGCACCACCGGGGGCACCGCCGCCCTGGGGTGCCTGTGGGGGCTGGTAACCACCACCCTGGCCACCGCCTTGATATCCGCCACCGCCCTGGGGCTGATATCCACCGCCACCGCCCTGTCCACCCTGATATCCACCACCGCCGCCACCTGCACCGCCGGGGCTGCCAAGAAATTGAACAATATTGGCAATAATATCCGTTGAATAGTGCGTCTGTCCTTCCTTTTCGTAGCTTGATGTCTGGAGTCTTCCCTCCACATAAACCTGGCTGCCCTTGGAAAGATACCGTTCACAGTTTTCACCCTGTTTCCCAAACACAGTGATTCTATGCCATTCTGTTCTTTCCTGTTTTTGACCGGTGTTTTTATCTGTCCAGTTTTCACTGGTGGCAACGGCCAATTTTACCACGGCCATTCCCTGGGGGGAATATCGGATTTCCGGGTCTCGCCCAAGTCTTCCAACAATAATTGCTTTATTGACGCCTGCCATGAAATGCTCCTGTAAATTAATGGTTAGAGTTTGTTCTGCTTGTGTTTTTGTACCTTAATCTGAAAGATCCGTCAATTGGTGAAATGGAAGCATATGCACAGCCTCTTATGATATGCAAACCATAGTTTACTGTTTACATGGCACAAAAGCCGGGATATATAAAATAGATGAAAAAAACAGCTTTGGAAAAAAGAATCAAGAGAAGAATAACCAGCCGGGATCATACTTTCTTTGCCGTGTGCGCACCGGGCATGCAGCGACTGTGCCACCGGGAACTTACTGAACTGATGCCGGACCGGGAAAATATCACCATGATTCCCGGCGGAGTTGAGTTTTCAGGCAGTGTCGAAGACTGCTATAAAGCCAATCTTTATCTGAGAAGTCCCTCCCGGATTATCATGCGTATCGGGACCGTTAAGGCGGAAAATTTCAGAACCCTGGAAAGAAAATTCCTGGAAGTGGAGTGGGAACTTTTTTTAAAAAAGGGGGTGACCTTTTCCTGTGATGTGGTGACAAGCCATTGCCGATTATATCACAGCGATGCCGTTGCCGGTCGGGTGGAAAACTGTATTATTGATTATTTTGAGAAATTGTCCCCGGAGAAGGCCGCTGTGCTTGCCCGGGGGCTTCATGATGGGGGGCAGCGCATTTTAATCCGGGGCGTGGATGACCGCTTTGAGATATCCCTGGACAGCAGTGGCGACGGTCTTTACAAGCGGGGGATAAAAAAATATGTGGGGGCCGCACCCCTCAGGGAAACCCTGGCCTTTGCCCTTCTTTCAGCGGCTGGATATACCCCGGGACAGGCCCTTATTGATGGCATGTGCGGGTCCGGTACCTTTTCTCTGG
>CAKZLA010000218.1 GCA_937124525.1 uncultured Desulfobacterium sp. | reverse complement strand
TTCCAAGCTCGATGGCCCGGACAGGGCAGACAGCTGTACACTGGCCGCACAGGGTGCACCGGTCTTTACTCCAGCGGATCTGCCAGGGCAGATCATTGAGGCTTAAAGAGGAAGGTTTAATGGTTCTGTTTGACGACATATTTTTATCTCCTGACGATCGGGGCCGACAATGGCGGTATCAAGGTGCATGGGTTGAATATCTTTGCTTTTATCCCGGTCCGGGATCACTGCATCCAGACCACATATTTCCGAAGAAAAGGCAAAGAATCCCGGTCTTCCACCCACGACCCCGGGTCTGAGTTTTTTTCTATCCTGGGCCATGAATATGGTATTGTCGGGAAGGGTACCAATAACACAGTTGGGACCATCAATGATCAATTGACGGCATGTTTTTTTAAGATGTCTTAAAAATTCCGTGTCTGCATGGACATCAATACCCTTGTCCTGCAATGGTGTAATGACATGCTTGTAAGCATCGAGACCAAGACCCAGGCCCTTCATGGTGTAATGAAGGATATGGACAAACACCTCTGAATCAGATTGATACCCACTGTAACCGGGGAAATCCCGGCTTGACAGAAAATCTCTGATGGGGATAAATGCCGTATTTTCACCATTGGTCATGGTGGAAAAGCCCTCAATAAAGAACGGATGACAGGCATAGAGGTTAATGGCATAATTGGTATTTTGACGCCCCTGGGCCATGATGGTCCGGGCCTTAAGATCCTTGCGATCCAGTCCCAGATATTGGGCAATGGCCATGGGGTCCCCCAGCTCTTTAATCGTAATGGTGTCGGGCCAGAAAGAATAGACTATCATGTCCTTCTTTTCCTCTCCCATGTCACGAATTTTTAAGCGCATGGTCATAAGACGATGGGCAATTTCGTCCTTATCAAATGTTTCCCACGACTCTGGATACTCATAGGCCCGGATGAGATACATCCCCCTTCTGGGGGTTCCCTCCAACCCTTTTTTGGGGACCTTGATATTCATTTTGTACTTTGTCATAAACCCACGATCCATCATGAACAGATCCAGCTTTCGTATACCCTCTTCACTGAAAATACCCGACAGGATGGGCACGTCCTTCATCTCTTCAAAGGGGCCCCCAAGATCTCGAAGCAGGATTCCCACGCCGGAACCATCGTGCCCCTCCTTCATTACATCAAGGGCCTTGATGGCAAGCATGGGAGATACAGGCTCTTTGCTTGTAAGTGCAAACAAACGGCACATTCTCTTTTTCTCCTTGTTATTTTCACATGTTTGAGCAATATATAAGCTTTTAAATATAAGCAAAAATTGATTTTTTTTCAATGAATTTCTTCCTCAACGGTGTGAGTTGATGGATTTACGTGGGGGCAGACGTGGATTCTTGCAGTGAACAGGCAATCATTTTAAGAGAATCTCTTGGGGCATCTCTGCGTGACCACAACCTTGAATTTCCCCGGGACACGACCTTTTCAAAGGAGCTGAACACCGCATTTATGTTCAGCCGTTTCCTTGCCACCTCCATAATAAAAAACCCCATAATTCTCATGGAACTCCTGGAGTCTGGAGATCTTCACCGCCCATACACCATTGGTGAATACACTAAAAAAATACACCAGGCCCTTGACATTGCTGGAGAAACCCAAAGCCTTCAAGCCCTTTTGAGCAACCTGAGATTGCGGGAAATGGTACGCATTGCCTGGCGGGATCTTAATGGGCATGCCCCCCTGGAAGAAACCATGACAGATCTTTCGGCCCTGGCCGACACCTGTGTGGAAACAGCCCTGGCCGTTCTTTATGAAAAATTATGCGCCACCCATGGGGTGCCTGTGGACAAAAACGGCAGCCCCCAGAAAATCATCGTCCTTGGCATGGGGAAATTGGGGGCAGGTGAGCTTAATTTTTCTTCGGACATTGATCTGATATTTGCCTTTCCCCAGGAGGGAAGCATCCAGAACGCGGATAGAATGCCCACTTGTGAACTATTTTTCACAAAATTATGCCGGGAATTCTTAAAAGTATTTAACACTGGGGCCATGGGGCTTCCTATTTTTCGGGTGGATACCCGTCTGAGACCCTTTGGGGACAGTGGGCCCCTTGTCATGAACTGTGAAGCCATGGAGATCTACTACCAGTCCCAGGGACGGGAGTGGGAACGATATGCCCTGATAAAGGCCCGGCCCATGGCCGGTGATCTTATGGCAGGACACTCCCTCCTGGAGAGCCTGAAGCCCTTTGTGTTCAGGCGATATCTTGACTATGGCACCTTTGATGCTTTCCGGGACATGAAGGCAAGAATCACCATGCAGGTCCGGGACAAGCGATTGAAAAACAATATTAAGCTGGGGGCTGGTGGCATACGAGAAATTGAGTTTTTTGGCCAATTGTTTCAACTAATCAGGGGAGGCGTGGCTCCCCAGCTCCAGGAAAAAAAAATCCTCAAAGTACTGGACCTTCTGGCCGGGAAGGGCCTGATCAATGAAGACACAGCCCATGATCTTAAAACCGCCTACATTTTTCTACGCACTGTGGAACATCGACTCCAGGAATATGACGACCAGCAGACCCACGACATTCCCACAGAGGATACGGCAAGGCTTCGGCTGGCATTGTCCATGGGATTTGATACCTGGAAGCTATTTGAAAAAAAATTAACCCATCATATGAGCATTGTGCACAGCCATTTCAATAAATTGCTGGTATCAAAGGAGAATAAAGACCAGGAAATTAAGGCAGACACCCCCTTCAGGTATCTTTGGGAAAATATCAACGACCCCCAGTCTGAAATAAAAGAACAAACGCTTTCAGGCTATAAGGCACCGGAAAAAGTGATCCAAATCCTGGGTGCCCTGGCCGAACATCCCCATACCCGCAAACTGACCCACACCGGAAGACGCAGACTCAATGCCCTGATCCCCCTTGTGGCAAAAATATCAGGGGAACAAAGCCAGCCTGAGCTAACGCTGCAACGCCTTATTTCCCTCATCACCGCCATAGAACAGCGCACATGCTATCTGTCACTTTTCCTGGAAAATCCCACGGCCATAAATACCCTGGCCACCCTGGCCACAAAAAGCCCGTGGATTATCTCCTTTCTTTCCCAGCACCCGGCCCTGCTGGATGAACTGCTTGATCCTGCCACCCTCTATACACCGCCGGATCGTCCCTCTCTGGAGCGTGATTTGGCCCATCGCATGGCCCCCATTCCCCTGGATGATTTTGAGTTTCAATTGGAAGAGTTGTGCATTTTTAAACTCACCGGCACCCTGCGGGTGGCCGCCGCAGACATCAGCGGAGATTATCCCTTAATGAAGGTCAGTGACGCGCTCACCGACATTGCCGAGACCGTCCTCCAACAGGTGCTTTCCATTGCCTGGCAGCAGACCGCAAGACGATACGGGGTGCCTTCGGGCATTGATCCTGCCCCTGGAACCACACCGGGATTTGCCGCCATTGCCTATGGAAAACTGGGGGGCATTGAGCTCGGGTACAAATCCGACCTGGACCTGGTGTTTGTCCACTCAGAGATCGAAGGCCGCACCACGGGAACGAAACGATCCATTGAGAACATGCAGTTCTATACACTGTTGGGCCAAAGAATCATCACCATGCTGACCATGCACACCCCGGCGGGAACCCTTTACAAACCAGACATGCGACTCCGCCCCAGTGGGCAGGCCGGAATGATCGTCAGCCACATCGACGCCTTTTGTGATTACATGGAGACCCAGGCCTGGACCTGGGAACACCAGGCTATCATCCGGGCACGACCGGTGGCCGGTGACCCCCTTTTATGGAAACAATTCAATGAGATACGACAACGAGTAATGAAAATCAGGCGGGACACCCCGGTCCTTCAGAAAGAAATCCGGGAAATGCGCCAACGGATGAAAAAACAACGCCTGGACTCCCTGTCCCATGGGTTTGATATAAAACAGGGGAAAGGGGGCATTGTGGACATTGAGTTTTTGGTGCAATTTTTAGCTTTGAACCATGCCTGGAACCACCCGGCCCTGATCCAATGGACCGACAATATCCGCCTCATTGAAACCCTGGAAAAGGAAAACATTTTATCCAGTATCCAGGCCCGGAACCTTCGAGAAACCTACATTGTTCTCCGGAAAACCCTTCACCGCCTTGATCTCCAGGAAAAAACGGAACAGATCTCACCGTCCCGATTCCAGGAGCAAACCCATATGGTGTCAGAACTGTTCCAGAGGACGCTGTGCAATAATATTGTGTAACTCAATGTTTATTTTTTTTAACATGCAAATAATAAAACTCTGCCCCTTCCTGGGGATGTTTCAAATATAAAAAACTTGATCTTCAAGTGTAAGGAGAGTTCAAATGACGACAACAACCTGGGATACACCCTTCTGGCCAGAAGGGGTTGCCCGTACCATTTCAGACTACCATTATCCCCTGACCCAGATTCTGGACGATACGGCCCAAAAATACCCGGAACATACATTTACCCTGTTCAATGGAAGGGCCAGAACCTATGCCCAGGCAAGGGACACCGCCAATAGAGTGGCCAATTTTCTGGCACAATACGGCATTAAAAAGGGAGATCGGGTGGCCCTTTTTCTGCCCAACATTCCCCAGTTCCCTGAAATTTTTTTTGGTATTTTAAAAGCCGGAGCCGTGTGCGTCAACTGCAATCCAATGTACACGGCATCGGAACTCAATCATCAATTA
>CAKZLA010000217.1 GCA_937124525.1 uncultured Desulfobacterium sp. | reverse complement strand
GTGTCATCAAGGGTTGCCAAAAGCTCCTTTTTGCATGCCAGGGACTGGTCCACCCATGACACAAGGCTGTCATCGTCAAAGTTGGCATTGGTGATTGTGGTGAAAAGCGCTTTGGAGATAAAAAGGCCCACTTCATTGCCCACACTTTTTCCATTGGCCTTTAGTGCTTGGGCAATAACGGCAATACCCTTGAGGTTAAAGATCAAAAGATCCTGGAGGTTGGCAGTCTCCTCTTCTTTGCCACACATGCCTTTTACGGTGCATCCGATATTTTTTGCAGTTTCCTGACATTGAAAACAAAACATGGTAGGTCTCCTTTGCTTGGGTTATCGTGCCTTATTTTTTACTTTGTGCTGACCACTACTATAGACAGGTAACGGAGAAAAAAACTTGATCTGGATCAATTTTACATTATTTTTCTTTGTGGTAGAATAGACTTATACCGATCTTTGTTTAAGTGATTGATTCTATTAAGTTTTGTAAAAATAAATTTCTCAATTAAATCGGTTGGTTATGGAAAGTCGATATAATGTCTACTAATTGCATATTGTGTTCAGGGTGTTGGCGGGTTTTTTCGTTACTTGTTTGTGGAGTATAAATTGTTATCCTTGATATTGCAAGCTACTTTGCCACAACACAGCCATTTTAATTGTAGTATCAGCTAATATTAGGGTCTACTCAATATCCGGGAGAAGATGGAATGGAAGGCTTGCCACCATGCTTTTTCTTGATTTTTTTCACTCAAACCGATAAAACTCAGCCAAGTCAGATCGTCAATAAAAAAGCTTGATCGTTGAGTTATACCATCAAAAATATGTACCATATTAAAATAAAGTGACAAACCGGAGAAAAAAATGGAAATTTATCAGGGCATTATTCTTGGCATTTTACAGGGACTCACCGAATTTCTACCCGTGAGCAGCTCCGGTCACCTGGCATTGGGACAGTCTTTTTTTGGCATCACAGAGCCTGCACTGTTTTTTGATGTGAGCCTTCACATGGGAACATTACTGGCCGTTGTGGTTGTGTTTCTCCAGGATATCAAACACATGGTCATGGCCCTGTTGGGTTTGATCAGGCAGATTTTCTCCGGAAAAGAAGCCCTGGAAACCTTGAAAAAAGATGAAGATATTCGATTTGTATTTTTAATCATTGCCGCTTCCATTCCCACGGCGTTCCTGGGATTGGGATTTAAACCATACGTTCATACCTTGTTTTCCTCGGTATCCTTTGTGGGATGTATGCTGCTGATCACTGGTACCTTTCTATGGATGACCCGTCATGCCCCCCAAAAGGGGGATGGTGTCATGGAGTTCAGCGTCAAACAGGCGCTGTGGGTGGGCCTGTGCCAAGGATTGGCGGTTCTACCGGGTATTTCCCGGTCAGGATCAACCATTTCAGCAGGGCTTTTTTTCGGCATTGATCGGGAAACCGCTGCCAGGTTTTCGTTTTTGCTTTCCATTCCAGCCATTTTGGGGGCGGAGATCTTAAGTATTAAGGATTTTATGGAACAGGGCTCTTCCATTGATGTGGGTGCCACCCTTTGTGGAACATTCATCTCCTTTGTGGTGGGGTATGCGGCCCTGGTACTTTTGCTGCGCATTGTCCGAAATGGGAGATTGCATCTTTTTGCCCCCTATTGCTGGGCACTGGGAACCGTTGCCATCATTGTGGGACATATTATTTGACATCATCAACACCTCCTGGGATAAAGATCCAGGGTTTCTTTACCGGGATTTCCTTGTAAAAGTGCCACGGGCAAACCGGGTATTTCATATGGGGCTGCCCATAACAAAGATTGAGATGGTCAAATTTAGCAAAAATGATATATAAACGCCATCTTTTATATATAAAACCAAGGATTGAAAACGATTTTAAGGAGGCTGCATGAATCCGGGAATTTTCAGGGAATATGACATAAGAGGAGTTGCAGGCGAAGATTTTAATGACGACGATATTGTTAAAATAGGAAGGGCCTATGGAACGCTTTTAAACCAGCATGGTAACAAAAAGGTGACCGTGGGCAGAGATTGCCGGGTGACCAGTGATGACTATGCCCATTTATTTATCCAGGGGCTTCTGTCCACAGGGTGTGATGTCATTGACATTGGGATCTGCCCCACACCGGTGCTCTATTTTTCCATTCATCATTGTGAAACCCAGGGGGGGGCCATGGTCACGGCCAGCCATAATCCTCCAGAGTACAATGGGTTCAAGTTGATGAGTGGGTTTGATTCCATCCACAGCCAGGGCCTCCAGGATGTCCGCAAAATTATTGAAAGAGGTGATTTTGTGGAAGGCAAGGGCACCCTTGATCAGGTGGATGTCCTGACACCATATAAAGCATACCTTGAAGAGAATGTCTCCATTGATAAAAAAATACGCATTGCTATTGATGCGGGCAATGGTACGGGTGGTGTGACGGCCCTTCCGGTGCTAACGTCTCTGGGATGTGAGGTCCACGAGCTGTATTGCGATATGGATGGGACCTTTCCCAACCATGAAGCTGACCCCACAGTTAAGAAAAACATGCTGGAACTCATTGATCTGGTCAAGGATAAAAAACTTGATCTGGGGGTGGGGTATGATGGAGATGGAGACCGTATTGGTGTGGTGGACGAGAACGGGGAGATTATTTATGGGGATCAACTCATGGTTATTTTTGCCCGGGAAATTCTTTCCCGGAAACCCGGTGCCACCTTTATTTCCGAGGTGAAATGCTCCATGACCATGTACAATGATATTGAAAAACATGGGGGCCGTGCCATCATGTGGCGCACGGGCCATTCCCTGATCAAGAAAAAGATGAAGGAGGAAAATGCAGCCCTGGCAGGAGAGATGAGCGGGCATATTTTTTTCAGTGACCGTTTTCTGGGGTTTGATGATGCACTGTATGCCACCCTGCGTCTTTTGGAAATCATGGTGAGCTCCGGTAAAACCGTTTCCCAGCTCATTGAAGATCTGCCAAAGACTTTTACCACGCCTGAAATTCGGGTGGAATGTGCCGATGATATCAAGTTTGACGTGGTACAAAGGATAACAGATCAGTTCAAAAAAGAGTATGAGGTCATCGATATTGACGGTATGCGTGCCCTTTTTGAGGGAGGATGGGGGCTTGTGCGTGCCTCTAACACCCAGCCAGCTTTGGTGCTTCGGTTTGAAGCGGACACTTCGGATCGCCTGGATGAAATTAGAAATCAAGTTGAAACCGAGTTGAAAAAAATAATTGCAGGTTAAAAAACAAAGGTGCCACTGACCGGCACCTGTTTTACCTGCTTTTTTTATAAGAAACCCCGTCCAATGATTTGTAATAATGGAGTTTAGATATTTGTTGTGGGCAGGCCAGATCCCCAATACGGTCTTGCCCGTGGCAGTTATAAAAAGTAAAAAGCAGTGTCGGGTATAACCTCCAGGCACTGTTTTAAATTGGAGACCATGGAATTATCACAACAGCAGCAAAACGCAGTTAATCATTCCGGTTCTCCGGCCCTGGTGGTTGCCGGTGCCGGGTCCGGCAAGACAAGAACCTTGACGGCAAAGATTTTACATTTGATTGAGACAGGGGAAGATCCTGGTAGAATTCTTGCCATCACCTTTACCAACAAAGCCGCCGAAGAGATGAAAAAACGGTTGTACAAACTCACGGGCATGGGATATTCCAAATTTTCCTGGGTGCGAACCTACCACTCCGCCTGTCTGTTGATTTTTAAAAAGCATTGCCACCTTTTGGGATATGGAGAGCCCATACAGATCTGTTCCGTGTACCAGCAGAAAAAATTGGTCACCGAAGCCCTGGTGGAAAGTAATTTTGACAAGAAGCACGCGTCAAACTTTATTTCCGGTATTTCCCGGGCAAAGAACAGCGGGAACCCGGAACGCCATTTTGATTTAAAATCCCACATCGCAGGGATCAGGCTCGCGGATATATTTACAAAATACGAACAAAAATTATTTGAAGCCAACA
Source organism: uncultured Desulfobacterium sp. (assembly GCA_937124525.1). Next base: position 6,492 of record CAKZLA010000217.1, on the reverse strand, counting down.
GCGTGGACTTTGATAATATTTTGCTGAAAACCCGGGATATTTTAAGGGATCATGCCGACATCCGGGCATATTACCAGAATTTATTTACCCATATTCTGGTGGATGAGTACCAGGACACCAATAATCTTCAGGATGAACTTACCCGATTGCTTTTGGGAAGCCATGGCAATCTTTTTTGTGTGGGGGATGACTGGCAGGCTGTGTATGGATTCCGGGGCAGTAATGTCAATCATTTTCTGGATTTCCCTAAGCGGTATGATAATGCCAGGATTTTTCGCCTGGAGGAAAATTATCGATCCGCCGATGAGATTGTCCAGGTGGCCAACGGGCTCATTGATTTTAATGCCGACAAGATGGAAAAAAAGTGTTTTTCTAAAAAACGGGGGGGGACGGTGGAAATTCATGATTTTTTCACCGATGCCGAAGAGGCTCAGTGGGTCACAGCCCGGGCCAAGGCCCTCAATGCCAATGGGGATGGCATTCCCTTTGATAAAATGGCCGTGGTGTATCGGACTAAATTTTGTTCCCTGGCCTTTGAAAAAACCTTCAGGATGTTCAAAATCCCTTATCGTCTCATGGGGGCCCAGGGTTTTTTTGAACGAATGGAGATATTGGATATCAACTCTTATCTCAGTGCAGCCCAGTTTCCCAACGATGATGTCTCCTTTGATCGGGTGATTAACACCCCCAAAAGGGGTATCGGACCTGCCATGGTAAAAAAAATAGGCACCCTTAAAGAGCAGGGCATGGGCTTGCAGGCCTGTGCCCGGGTCATGGTGAAGGAGCGGGTGCTCACCCCCAAGGTTCATAAAAATCTTGCCGATCTTCTGGATCTTCTGGATGATATCCGGGATTTGACCCCGGATGCAGCCATTGATCGTGTCATTGAGACAACGGACTATTATGGATATTTGAAGAAAAAGCTGAAAACCGAGGGGGAGTTTATCTCCAAGAAGGAAAACCTGGAGCAGCTAAGATACACTGCCCGGGAAAAATCAGATATTCTGGAATACCTTGAAGAGGCGGCCCTGATCCGGGAGGATACCAATGATGAAGATGAACCCGAGGCCGGGGTGGCCCTTTTGACCATCCATTCTGCCAAGGGACTTGAGTTTGATACGGTGTTTGTGGTGGGGTGTGAAGAAAAATTGTTTCCCCATTGGCGCTCCGTGGATTCCGGTCCCAAGGCGTTGCAGGAGGAGAGGCGACTGATGTACGTGGCCATGACCCGGGCTGAACGTTTTCTTTATCTGACCCATGCCAGCTATCGCAAGGGACAGTATGCAAATAAGAGTCGCTTTATTGATCAGATTGAAGAGTGCCTTTCCTGATTTTACCTTTTTTTATCCCGGCAATTTGCAATTTTAATGTTTGTTGGCTAGCCCATGGGGGCAAATTTTTATTGCACTCCTTTCGGATAACCTTAATGGCCGCGTTGACAGGGGTACCTGTCACAACGAAAATTGAAATCAACGATGCAACGCCTTTTTTTTATTGCGTTGCATTTTTTTTATTGCGCCGGGATGTGCCGGATATCTTTCCGACAATTTTTTCACAAGAAAAGCCAGCATCAAAACACCGACAGCAGAGCCCCCGCCGGGGACTGCATGGTTCTATCTTCTACCTTCTTTGTGCGGTATGAAAATTGCTTATAAAAATCTGAACATTTAAACAGGCTCTTAGGAATATCCACACTTTAGAAATCAGTATTTGGATTGAATCTGAAAAAATCCATAAAAACAGTGTTGAATTACGTATTGCAAGGTGCCAAGGCAGCCGCAGGTACGTGGTTTACATGGGAGGTTTATAAAAACGCATGGAGAAAACTTATAGCATTTGCGGTATGTGTACGGTTCGGTGTCCCATTGAGATTTTCACTGAAAATGGTCAGATAGTCAACATTGAGGGAAGCCGTCCCGGAGGCCTGGATGGCTCCGTGTGTCCCAGGGGAGCCGCAGGTGTAGGCCTTTTAAACGACCCTGAAAAACCCCAGAAGCCCCTCATCCGGGTGGGAGAGCGGGGGGAGGGAAAATGGCGTGAAGCCTCCTGGGAAGAGGCTTTTTCCTATGTGGGGGATAAACTCAAAAATATCATGGCTGAATATGGCAGCAAAAGTGTCCTTCTGTCCGATCGCGGGGGCCCGTTTCCCGATCTTCACAAGGCCTTTATGCGAAGCATTGGCTCCCCCAATTACTGCAACCATGATGCCTCCTGTGCCCGCAACGTACACCATGCGGCCCAGTCGGTCATGGGAATGGGCAGAAAAGGGGTTAGTTATGACCTTAAAAATGCAAAACATGTGGTGCTCCAGAGCAGAAATATTTTTGAGGCCGTCAACGTGGGGGAAGTGAACCAGCTGATGTCAGCCATGGAAAACGGCTGCAAACTGTCTGTCATTGACATTCGCTCCACGGTGACGGCATCCAAGGCCCATAATTTTTTTCTGGTTCGACCGGGAACGGACTATGGCTTTAACCTGGCCGTTATCAACACCCTCATTGCCCATAACCTTTACGATGCAGACTATGTGGCGCGGCATTTTAAGGATTTTGACGCCCTGGCAGCCTTTGTAAAACCCTATACAGCGGATTGGGCCGCAGAAGTTTGTGACATTGATGCAGACCAGCTTGTGGACTTTTGCAGGCAGCTTTCCAAAGCCGCTCCACGGGTAATCTGGCACCCCGGCTGGAATACGGCCCGGTTTAAAAATTCCTTTTACGTGAGTCGGACCGCCTATCTCATCAACGGACTTTTGGGGTCTTTGGGAGCCAAGGGCGGCCTTGCCATCACCAACAAGGCTAAGGACTGTAATCAAAAGGGGTTAAAGGCCCTGGCCGATCTCTATCCCAAACCCGATGAAAAACGGGCCGATGGGGTGGGCTGGAAATTCAACCATTTTGATGCCGGTCCAGGTCTTCTTCATCTGGCATTCAAAGCCATTGAAACGGCAGATCCCTATCCGGTGAAGGCCTACATTGCCTTTCGCCATGATCCCCTGACAGCGTTGCCGGACCCCGAGGCTCAGAAGAAGATTTTTGAAAACCTGGATCTGTTGGTATCCATCACCTTTTCCTGGAGTGATACGGCATGGCATTCCGATGTGGTACTGCCCTTGTCCACCTACATGGAACGGGAAAGTATCATTGCCCATAAAGGGGGTTTGAAACCGAAATTTTTCATGCGTAAAAGAGCTTTGGAGCCTCGCTATGACTCCCTTGCCGATTGGGAAATCTTTACGGGTCTGGCCCGGGAACTGGGTGTGGGTAAGTTGGGAGAATTTAAAACCATTGAAGATATCTGGAACTATCAGCTCCAGGACACCGGCCTGGCCATTGAAGATTTTGATAAAGGTGCCCAGGTTCCCCTTGCCAAAGCCCCCATTTACCATGACATGGATGCCTTTACCTGGAAAACCCCTTCGGGAAAACTCGAAGCCATCAGCGAAAAGCTCACCAAGGCAGGACTGGATTCCCTGCCGCCTTACCAAGACCCGGAATCGGATGCAAAATCAGATGGAGAAAAGCGTTTCCGGGTGATTTTTGGCCGCTGCGCCCTGCACACCCAGGGACACACCGTGAATAATCCCCTTCTCCATGAGATGATGCCCACCAACACCGTGTGGATTCATACGGACGTGGCCCAGGAGATGGGCATCCGGCACGGTGATCCTGTGGAAGTCAGTGGATCTGGCTATGCTGCGGTGACCGGTGCCAATGTCACCGATGTTATTCATAAAGATTGTATTTTCATGATCCACGGTTTCGGGCATAAGTTGCCAGTGGAGTCCCGGGCCTTTGGCAAGGGGGTGGCCGACCATGAGTTGATGACCGGTGGTCTTGAAAAATGGGACCAGGCCGGGGGTGCCGTCGCCATGCAGGAGCATTTTGTCACCATCAAAAAAGCCTCGTAGGGAGTTCATAACAAATAATCTACCCAAATTTAATTGAACATAGCTGTAATTAAAGGCTCTTTACTTTGAAAATGGGTAGTTTTATTCTTGTGAAGTCCCTTAAACATTAAACAGGTGTCAGCTTCTAATAACTGCCATGGGCAGGCCAAGGTGATTCATCAAGGCCTGCCCCAACAAAGAATGGGGTTTGATGGCGTTCTGTACAACGGTGTTTGTGGAAGGTACCCCTTTCCACCTTTAATCCGGTGAAATCGGTGAATGATCTGATCCGTCCTGAACATCAGAATATTTCCGGGTGATGCCAGTGGATGAAATTTCTATTTGCCTTTCCCGGTAGAGAAGGGCAATGGATCGTTTAAATTCTTTTTTGCTCATGGCAAAGGTTTCCCGGATAAGATCCGGGCTGGTTTTGTCATGGCAGGGGATAAATCCCCCGGCTTTTTCCAGGATATCAAGGACAATGGCACTGGAACCGGACACCGATGCATAACCGGGTTGTTTTAGCACCAGGTCTATCTTTCCGTCTTCCCGGATTTTATGGATAAATCCCTTTGTTTTGTCCCCGATGGCAAGAGTGGGAAAGGTGTCTGCCTTGTATAGCATGCCGCTGTGGCTGTTGTTGATGATGGCCTGGTATCCCATTTCGGTGATGCGGTAAATTAAGAGATCCACCCCATCCCCCTGGGATATGCCTGCCTTATATTTACTCAGGTTCTGCTCGATGCGAGCCGTGGCATAAACCCGCTGGGTCTCCGGGTCCAGGCACACCTTGACCACATGGCTTTCTCCTTTTCTCAGTCGGGGGGACATCTCATCTGCCGGTACCAGCAGGTGCTTTTCAAGTCCCCAGTCCAAAAATGCCCCAAAGCTTGTGGTGTCCACCACGGTCATGCAGGCAAATTCCCCCACCACGGCCCGGGGGGGAAGGGTGGTGGCCACGGGTCGGTCTTCTGAATCTGTGTAAACAAATACAGTGATGCTGTCCCCGGGTTTCAGCCCCTTGGGGGCATATTTACCGGGGAGCAATACCTCATCCTCTTTGGGGTTGAGGTAAAAACCAAACGAAACTTCCCGTTCCACCACAAGGTCGTTGTAACTTCCGATGATTAACATGATAAACGTATTTTCCTTCAATGAGTTTAATGAATTGTTTGAAGTAGGTCCGAATTGATTATGAACTCCCCAGGTTTGATCCACCCGTGTCAGGTGGTAAATTCCCGGCATCATTCATATGGCCCCAAAAGTAATTTACAGTCTTTTTGGGAAAACCCCTGCAAACGAGGAATGCTCTAAAAAAGTGTAAAGGACTTTCGAAGGATGCCTCAATTATCAGCAGATATCATGCTCTCTGGGTGGTGCCGGGGATGGCTCTTTGGGGAGCAATGAAAGGGAACGGGTGGATATGAAAAAGAAAATCACCCCTGTTGCCATGATAATGGTACCACAGGGAAAGGCATATTCAAGGGAAAAATAGTCCATTACCCCCCCGGCCCCCATGGCCCCCACCATCATTCCGGCGCTGTGGGCCACTGTTAACATGGACATCACCGATGCCATGGATTTTTTTTCATGTCCCAGAATTACCCCCATGGCCATGATGGCGGGCATGGATATGCCACCCCCAAGTCCAAATACCGACACGGCCAGGAGCAAATCTTTATATGTGTCTGCTGCAAAAATGAGCATGAACGATGCCCCGCACAAGAGTCCCCCTGTGATCACCATCCATCGTTTATTGATACGATCGGCCAAGGTTCCCATGGGGATCTGGAGAAGAGCACTGATGAAAATGCCAAGGGTCACCAGAATTCCCGTGGATGATCCAGACAGGTTGAACCGGTTCTGGGCAAACAGCGGGATAAAGCACCAGATGATGGAGATGCAGGCAGTATAGGAAAATCTATAGATAAAGAGCCCAGTGAATGATGGGGTTTTAAAAAGCGGTTTCCAGGCAATGGGTATGTTATCCCTGGAGCTGACAGGTTCCCGGGCCACAGGGGGGAGAAAAAAGGCACTTAAGCCAAAGCCAACGGCTGCCAGCAGCCCCATGCAGATAAAGGCCGTATCCATGGACCAGGCATCGGTGATGACCCCACCCAGAATGGGGCCGAGACTGAGGCTGGCAAACATGGACATGTTAAACAGGCCCATGGTGTACCCTTCTTTTCCCCGGGGGGTGATTTCTCCCACATAGGCCTGGAGCACGGCCATTACCATGGCCGAGGCAATCCCCTGGAAAAATCGTGTGAGGATCAGGTCCGTCACCGAGTCGCCGGCAATGAAGGCAAGGGAGATCAGGGTATATCCGGCAAGCCCCATGAGAATAAAGGGTTTTCGCCCCTTCTGGTCCGACATTTTACCAAACCAGGGCAAAAGCAAGGTTCTTGACAGAGAAAAGGAACCAAATATAAGCCCCACCTGGACACCGGCGGCCCCCAGGTTTTCTGCATACACCGACAACAGCGGCACCACGATGCCCACCCCGGTCACCGTGGCAAACAGGGTGAAGAATAAAGTGAAAAAAATACCTTTGTGGGGACTGAAAAAATCCGCTGGTTCTTCTTTCTTTGCCGGTTGTTTAT
>CAKZLA010000216.1 GCA_937124525.1 uncultured Desulfobacterium sp. | reverse complement strand
TCTTTCCAAGGATTATTTTGGCGACAAATCAAAAAAAGTGACCTCCAGGGCTGCCTGCATTTCAATGGCCCTTGCCAATTTTGTCTCTTTTTTCATGGGAGGAATGCCCCTTTGCCACGGTGCCGGAGGCCTTGCTGCCCATTATCGATTTGGTGCCAGAACCGCAGGATCCAATTTAATCATTGGCGGATTTCTGGTAATTCTGACCCTTTTACTGGGTCCTGGGCTCATTTTACTTCTTCACCTCATTCCCATGGCCATCCTGGGGGTGCTTTTGCTGTTTGCCGGAAGTCAGCTGGCCTTAACCATAATGGATTTAAAAGAGAGAAAAGAGTTCTTTGTGGCCATGCTCATCATGGGCATCACCCTTGCTTCCAATCTTTCTGTGGGGTTTATGGTAGGTATTGCCGTTCACTGGATTCTAAAATCCCATAAGATGTCAATATGATCTCCTCCATGGGATCATGTGGATTGAATTTAGACCTTATTTACACACAATTGATTGTAGTGGAAAAATAGACCTCGAATATTTTACGACACCATCAAGGATCTCAAGAGTCCTAAGTTCTCATAACTCAGTGAAATCATTAAAGACTATAAAACCAAGCCTTAAATCACAGATTCCATAATTTCAGGGGGTTAGCAAATCTCCATACACAACGGACAAAGAACTTAGGACTGACGAGCAAGGATGATAAATTTAAAAATGAAAACAAAAGTCATCTATTGGGTCATTTTTACATTAATTTTCACGGCGTCACTGATAACGCCAGGAAATTGTGAAACCCTACCTCCAGATAATGTTCAAACAGATGACAACGTCATTCCAGGAGTGACGTTGGAAACCATCATAAAACGTTTGGATGCCCTTTATCGCAGTGATACTGCCTATGCCGAAATGGAAATGACCATTCAAACGCCCCACTGGGAACGGACACTGACCATGAAAAGCTGGAGTGAAGGCCTGAATAAGACCTTTATTGTCATTGAATCTCCCCGCAGAGAAAGGGGCATCACCACCCTACGCAAGGGCAATGAGATGTGGAATTTCTTTCCCAAAATTAATAAAGTCATGAAAATTCCCCCCAGTATGATGATGGGCAGCTGGATGGGCTCGGATTTTACCAATGATGATCTGGTCAAGGAGAGTACCCGTATAAAAGATTACCATGCCAGATTGCTCCAGGAAAAAAACCGGCCAACCTGTCTTGTGGAATTCATTCCCCTTAAAGAAACAGTGTCACTCTGGGGTAAGATCATTTCTGAAATTGACAAAAAAACCCTGTTGCCCATCAGTGAAATCTTTTATGATGAAGAAAATAAAAAAATCCGGGAACTCTATTTTAAAGAGGTGAAAACCTTTGGCAACAAAACCATCCCGGCGGTGATGGAATTAATCCCAACCACAAAAAAAGACCATAAAACCATTGTGCGATACACCTCAGCAGTGTTTGATGTACCCCTTGACAAAGAGACTTTTACCCTGCGAAACCTGCAAAAAAAACGACGGTGAACACACCGGAAATACATACTTCTATAGAAATTGATCAGAGCACCGGCCAATTTAAGGGACGTTCAAATAAGTCAAGACCAGGGTTCCCTGCTGACAGGACAAAATGATGATAATCCCGAAAATCGCATTTAGAAATATCTTCCGACAGAAACGCCGCTCATTTCTCACGGCCCTGTCCATGATCATTGGATTTATTCTCCTTGCCATATCCTTTGCCTTTGGAGAAGGGGGCTATGGGCATATCATTGAACTATTCACCCATTCCCACGCCGGTCACATTCAGATCCACGCTCAAGGATACCTGGAACGTCCCGGTCTTTATAAGAATTTTGATTATACCCAAAAACTGCAAGCAGCTTTAAACACCATTCCCGACATTCGTGCCCAGGCCCCCCGGGTGTATTGCGGAGCCCTTGCCTTTATTGATAAAAAAACCACAGCGATACAGCTCATCGGGGTGGACCCCCTTAAGGAGAAAATCCTGTCCACCCTGGCAGACAAGGTGGATAAAGGAAAATTTCTAAAGACCACCCCCTTTAACTCTCCCCATAACCAGATTATCATCGGCAGCGGCCTGGCCCGAATTCTCCATGCCACCATTGGAAACAAAATTGCCATGGTCTCCCAGGGTGCAGATGGTTCCATTGCCAATGATCTATTCAAAGTAGTAGGAATCCTGAAAAAAGAGGTGGACAGCACAGATCGAAACAACGGTTATATTCACATTTATAAAGCCCAGGAATTTCTGGCCATGGACAACAGGGTTCATGAAGTAGCTGTGATTCTTTCCAGCCACAAAAAATCAAGGAAGATTACAGCAAAAATCAAGGAAGTGCTGAATAAGGCCCAATTGACTGGATTTGAGGTTCACCCCTGGGAAGCTGTGGAATCGCTCTTTTATCGCTCCATGGAGGCAGACAAAAAAGGAAACTGGGTCTTTTTGTTTATCATCGGTCTCATTATGGCCCTGGGGGTTCTCAACACGGTGCTGATGTCCATTCTGGAGAGAACCCGGGAATTCGGGGTGATGCGGGCTGTGGGAACACGTCCCTCCCATATTTTTTTCCAGATTGTTCTGGAAACACTGCTGCTCTCTCTGATGGCTGTGGCGTTGGGCGGATTGCTCACCCTTCCCATTTTATGGCCCCTTGTAACGTATGGAATCCCCATGGGACAACCAATGACCATCGGCGGCATTGAAATTGCGACCTTCAGAGCTGGTTTTGTACCGGAAGCCTTTATCGTTCCCTTTCTGGTCATAGTTATAACGTCAACACTGGTCAGTGTCATCCCGGCCATCCGTGCGGCCCGGATAAAACCGGTGGATGCGATGAGAACCTATTGATCAACTGGCACCTGCCCACCGAATGGAGAGACGATCATGATTTATCTGAAACTTGCCTGGCGAAACCTGTTCAGAAATAAACGCAGAACGTTTCTATCCGCACTGGCCATTGGTGTGGGAGTTGCTGCCCTTATTTTTGTGGATGCCCTGCTCATCGGATGGAAAGAAAACATGATCCGCACCGCCACTTCCACCTTCATGGGAGAGGGGCAGGTGCACCACAAAGGGTATAGAGACACCCTGGAAGTGGATAAAACCATTGACCATCCTGGAAAATGGGTGGACAGACTTAAATCCAATCCGGATATCCATTGGGTTACCCAACGAACCCAGAGCTTTGGCATGATCTCAAGCCCCGGGAATGTACAAAGCATTATAATCATCGGCATTGATCCGGTGACGGAAAAAAATATCTCAAAACTGGATGAGGTCATTATTGAAGGAAACTTTCTGGAAGAAAACACTAAAAAAAACAAAATACTCATTGGACGTAAACTGGCGGATATTCTTGAGGTGGAACCGGGAGACAAAATCATCCTCACCGTTGCCCAGGCAGAAACAGGTGATACGGCCCAGGAGATGTTTCGCATTGGCGGCATCTTTGAATTCAAGATAAGGCAGATGGATCGTTCCATGGCGTTTATATGCCTGCAACCGTCCCAGGCACTCTTTAACATTAAAAACAATGTGCATGAAATTGCCTTTACTTTCAAAGACCATAACCTGTCCACCCGGCCGGAACACCCCGTGTGGCACCTTGTGGATGATCCGAATCTGAAAATCCTCAGCTGGCTCGACTTGATGCCGGAATTAAAGGCCATGCTGAAATGGCTCAATGTGAGTATGCTCATCATGAGCCTTATTCTTTTTGGTATTGTGGCCGCCGGTATCGTGAACACACTGTTCATGTCTTTATATGAACGCATGTTTGAATTTGGCGTACTCCGTGCCCTGGGTACCCGACCCCGGAATATGGCTCTGTTGATCGTTT
>CAKZLA010000215.1 GCA_937124525.1 uncultured Desulfobacterium sp. | reverse complement strand
TCGACGCGCTGCTTTTGGCCGTAGTCGAAGCTGATGGCGTGGCAGGTGTAGCCCTGCGCTTTGGCGATGGCGATGTGACCCCCGGCGATGCGGTCAATCAGGGTCCCAGCGTCACGGCGACGGACGGCACGGTGACGGAAAACGACGCCGGTGCAACCGTCGGCACGGTGACCGGAACAGACCCGAATGCAGGGGATTCCCTGACCTATTCCGTGGATGAGGCCTGCTTTGAGGTCGTCGACGGCGATCTGCAGCTGAAACCAGGCGAGGCCCTCGATTATGAGGCCGATGGCACCAGCACCGATGACCACAGCATTTTCCACCTCACCTTTGGAAATGGCATCCTTGATGGTTTTGGCATGGTGGAGATTGGACACCACATGAACCTGGGGAAGATCTGCCCCGGGGATGGGGGGCCGCATGGGGGTGGCACCGGTGGCAATGACCAGCTGGTCATAGGATAATTCTTCTTCTCTGTCTTCTTTCAGGTGACGCACCACCACCTTTTTTTCTTTCCGTTTAATGGCAACGGCCTCCACACTGGTGAGCACATCGGCCCCCTTGGTGGCCTTGAAAAAATCAGCATCCCTGATGGCATGGGCAATGGTGGAGCGCAGCCCCTCAATGTCTGCCACATCCCCGCCCACATAATAGGGTATCCCGCATCCGCCATAGGAGATGAGTTCATCCCTGTCAATCATGGTAATTTCAACATCCGGATTAATACGTCGTAATCTACAGGCCACCTTGGGACCCAGCGCCACAGCGCCGATAATAAGTACTTTTTTGGACATTTCTTCTCCTTAATCCATCACTCTTGTTTCCAGTATCTTTATGACTGGAAACTTGTATAACAGCCATGGCAAAACCCTTTGTCACAGCGATAATGATAATTTTACATGGGATAATGGGGTCAGGCCTGACTTATGGGTGTTATTAATCACAATAAGCCCCAAAAAATTGAAAATAATGCTCATAAGCTAAACCCAACTCCTCCCCAGAGTGGACGATGTTATGACCAACCCCGAAAAAATTTAGTTATCCAATGATATTCTTTTGGCATCCTTTATTAACTGGTTGACACTTTCTCAAAATATTCTCTTATTTTCTGGGAATCTCCTTAAAAAAGTGTCAACTACTTTTCAGGGGATATGAAGAATGCCTTTTTTTTAAAAACAAAGTTCCTATAATTACAATATGCTCACCAAGACTTCATATATAATCCTATGTTTTTTGTCAACCTTGGGCCGATGATTTTAACAATTCTAATTATGGATTGCAGGTGACACCAATAGGTGGGTAACGTGCTGAAATTACGTTGACCAAAACCATAAAATTGCTGTTTTAAAAGCTATCAAGTGTCATGATTAGAATTGCTGAAATGACTTGAGCTTATTTAGCATCTAAATGATTTGAAATCGGCCAACCCGTTATTTTTTATCGGGGTTGGTTGTAACGGTGACTATTGGATTTTTCCTTTACCATCGTTTTAGAGCCCATAAGCAATATTAATGCCCGCCTCCATAGGCTTTATCTCATTAGCGGGGTCCTGTCATGGGTTGGATAGTCTTAATCCATGACCACTGGCCATAATCCAGTATCCGGTAAAAATAAAATGCGCTTGTTTAGATTTTTAATTGCAATGTTCCGCTAAAGTCTGTTAAAAAAGTGAACATTTTTGTTAAAATTTTGAACGTAAGGATGGGGAATGAGTGAACATGCCTTGAATAAATACTGGAAGACCGTTGTGAAAACCATACAGGACGGTGTGATGATTGTGGACACAAAGGGGATCATTGTGTTTGTCAATCGTGCCTTTGAAAAGATCACCGGGTATGCCCGGGAAGATATTGTGGGACAACCCTGTACTATTTTAGATTGTAATGTCTGCCGGGTGTCCAGACAACGGGAAGATCAGCGCTGGTGTATTTTGTTCCGGGAGGGAGAACTCCACCACAAACAGTGTAAAATTGTGACAAAGGATGGCAGGCATGTGCATGTGGTGAAAAATGCCTCGGTGTTAAAGGAACCTGACGGCCGGGTCACAGGAGCTGTGGAGACCCTCACGGATATCACCCAGATTGTCATGCGGGATCGCCAGATCGAAGTGTTTCGCCGGGAGCTTGAATTAAAGGACTCCTTCCATGGCATGATCGGTACTTCCCCTGGCATGCAGCGGGTTTTTGACCTTGTGGCTAATGCAGCAAGATCCGATGCACCGGTGATCATTTATGGTGAAAGTGGAACGGGTAAGGAGATGGTGGCCAGTGCCATCCATGAAATGGGGGAACGAAAAAAAGCCCCTTATATAAAGGTGAATTGCTCGGCCCTCAATGAATCCATTCTGGAGAGTGAATTGTTCGGCCACGTGCGTGGGGCCTTCACCGGGGCCCACCGGGATCGCATGGGTAAATTTGAAGCAGCCGGGGAGGGGGATATATTTCTGGATGAGATTGGAGACCTGTCCCCCGCCATCCAGGTTAAGTTGTTGCGGGTTCTTGAGGAAAGGGTGGTGGAAAAGGTGGGGGACAATCGACCCGTGCCCATCCATGCCAGAATCATATCCGCCACCAACCGGAATTTGAAAAAGCTGGTGGATTCCGGGCAACTGAGAGAGGATTTTTATTACCGCATCAATGTGATTCCCATTGAGTTACCTCCTTTAAGAGAACGCCGGGAGGATATCCCTTTGCTGGCAGAATTTTTTTTCCGGCGGATTCGTCTGAAAAGTGCCAGAAATGAGGTGCAGGGTATCTCTCCTGCGGCCTTTGAGAGTCTTGGGGCCTATGGCTGGCCCGGTAATGTGCGGGAGTTGAAAAGTGCCTTTGAATATGCCTTTGTCACCTGCCGGGAGGGGATGATCCAGCCGAATCATCTGCCCCGGCATATTGTTGTCAGTGAAGGAGAAAAGCCTTCGGCTCCCCCCCCTATATCCTTCGCCGGGGGAGACCTTGATTCAATCAAACGCCAGCGCCTGGTCCGTGCCCTTGAAACCACCGGAGGAAATCGAACAGAAACCGCCAGATTACTTGGAATTTCCCGCACCAGTGTCTGGAATCAGATGAAACGCTATGAGGTTGTGCTGCCCCCGGGCTATGGCCAACGAATGGAGAAGATATAATAAAATGAAACCAAGAGATGTTATTTTGAATCAGGAGCCGGTGGAACTGTATAAAATTCTTAAGTTTGAAAACCTTGTCATGAGCGGTGGGGAGGCAAAACATGTTATTGCCCAAGGTTTGGTGACGGTGAACGGTGGGGTGGAGACCCGGAAACGAAAGAAAATTTTTGAAGGGGATATTGTTGAATTCCAGGGGGAACAGATGCACCTGGTGGTGGGTGACGTCTTGTGACGTATGGCTGTCATTCCATGGGTGTAATTATGAAAAGTCGGTGAAACTCCTTTTGTAAGCTTTGTTCCTAAAAAATGTGAGAAAAATTTCGAGCTGTGCGGGTACCAATTATCTGTAGCGTTTGCCAAGGCAAATAGATCAAGTTTAACCTTCAATTTGTATTGTTAGATTACAAATAGCACAGGAATGCTGCTTCAAACCCGGTCAGCAAAGTGCTACCCGCACAGCTCGAATTTTTTTAGAGTATTCCTCATTTGCAGGATTTTTTCCCAAAAGACTGTAAAGTACTTTTGAGGCCATATGAGAGGAGTGCCCAGCGTGGCACGTTTCAGCGGCTACCAGCTAAGAAAGTCCAAAATATGCTGATGCTCAATACCATCCATGTCTCCCTGTGCAAACTCGTCCATGGAAACCACTATTTTTCTGTGATTATCTGGGATTTTTAACAGATTGCCAAATTCCCTCTCTCTGGTTTCTTTGGACGGCAAAAGATATGCGACCTGAATATATATTGTTTTCCCGGTTTTTTGAGCGACAAAATCAATTTCTAAGTTTTTGTATTTGCCGACATAAACCTTGTATCCCTTTATCCTTAAGTGCTTGTACACAACGTTTTCAAGGATTTTACCAATGTCTTGTTGTTGAAATCCTACAATGGCGTTTCTAATACCAATATCCTCAAAATAGTACTTGTCATTCACTTCAAATCGTTTCTTTCCAATAATATCATACCGGCTTACCCGATGAATAATAAAAGCATTTTCAAGGGCTTTTAAATAGTTCATCACCGTATTGATTGACATGTTAATACGTTGGGATTTGAGGTACCCACTAATATTGCTGGCTGTCGTTAGGCTGCCTGTATTGTCAGCCAGGAATAATAATAGGCGTTCAAGTAGATTGATATCTCGTAAATTATTCGGGCTTACAACATCCTTCAATACAACACTTTCATATAGTGTTTTTAGATATGCAAAGACAACATCTGTTTCAAAATTAAAATTAATGAGATAAGGCATTCCGCCAAACTGTAGATATTTTTTTAGTGACTCCATGGAAGAGTTAAGCTTATGGAACGATAGAAATTCATTGTAAGACAGACTATGAATATTAATTTCAATATATCTGCCGGCAAGGTGGGTTGCCAACTCTCCTGACAGCAAAGTAGCGTTGCTGCCAGTACAAAAAACGTCGTATTTGTCCTCCTCATTTAGATCCCTGATGGTTTTTTCAAAAGATTCAATCTCCTGAATTTCGTCTATCATCAATATGTTTTGTCGGTCATCAATGGTGTGCTGGATAACAAACTCATAAAGATCTTTGTAATCCCGGATATGATCAAAAGCTATTTTTTCTTTGTTGATATAGATTATGTTGCTTGACGGAGCACTCTCTTGGAGCTCTTTTTGTATCAACAGCATTAAATAACTTTTGCCGCAGCGTCTCTGACCCGTTAACACCTTAATGATATTTTTTCCATAATAAGGCCGGATCTTTTCTAAGTATTTGTGTCTGGGAAATAATTTCATTATAGTGAAATCCTATACAGATTGTTTTGAGTGCTTTAATTATAATAAAAATAAAGATAGATAACAAGTTTGTTTTCATTATAATCAAAACAAAATATAGTCAATTGCTCGTAAACTTAGAAAAGAGGTTAGGTTATTTTATAAGAAATTCCGTCCAATAATCTGTAATCGTTGGAGTTTCAATTTTTGTTCTGGGCAGGCCAGATCCCCAATACGGTCTGCCCGTGGCAGTTTATATGAAAAGGTAGCCTCCAAGTTTGCCTCAGCAGAGCCCCCCCGATG
>CAKZLA010000214.1 GCA_937124525.1 uncultured Desulfobacterium sp. | reverse complement strand
ATCGGCACAAGAGTAGACGGAACAATCCTCTACGACGATGAAGACATCTATGGGAAGTATGATATAATTCAGCTTAGAAAAAAGATGGGTATGGTATTCCAGGCTCCCAACCCCTTTGCAATGTCAATCTATGACAATATTGCCTACGGCCCCCGGATTCACGGAATAAAAAACCGCAGGGTATTGGATCTTATAGTTGAGAAAAGCCTTTCGCAGGCGGCAATCTGGGATGAGGTAAAAGACAGGCTCAATGAATCTGCCCTGGGACTTTCAGGGGGACAGCAGCAACGATTGTGCATTGCCCGGGCCCTGGCAGTGGACCCTGAGGTGCTTTTGATGGATGAGCCTGCCTCAGCCCTTGATCCCATTGCCACCCAGAAAATTGAAGCCCTGGTAACCGAACTTTCTTCAAAGTTGACCATTATCATTGTCACCCATAATATGCAGCAGGCGGCAAGGGTCTCTGACCGCACGGCCTTTTTTTACATGGGCAAATTAATAGAAGTCAATGATACAGATACCCTGTTCACAAAACCGGAATTGAAACAAACAGAAGATTATATAACCGGACGATTCGGTTAAGGAGAAAAACCCATGGCAGGGCACCTGCAGAATGAAATAGAAAAAATTAAAAAAGAACTTTTGTCCCTTGGGGCCATGGTGGAACATCGCCTTCAACAGGCCATGCATGCCATTAAAACCACTGATAGCCAACTGGCCCGGAAAATCATTGATACGGACTTTGAGATTGACCAGCGGGAAATCGAAGTGGAAGAAGAGTGCCTGAAAATCCTGGCATTATACCAGCCCGTTGCCACGGATTTACGGTTTCTGGTGGCGGTGATTAAAATTAACAATGATCTGGAGAGAATCGCAGATTATGCGGCCAACATTGCCCGACGCTTTGAAACCTCTTCCCATGACCCTGACAAGTTCAAATATGACTATACCGCCATGGCCAACCAGGCATCAAAAATGCTGAAATTGAGTCTGGATGCCCTGGTGCGCTGGAACGTGGACATGGCCTATGATGTCCGGGATATGGATAAAAAGGTCAATCTCATGAGAAATGAAGCCTATGATTCCATGAAAAAAGATATCCAGAAACATCCGGAAATGGTAAGTGAAATAATTAACATGTACCTGATTTCAAGGCACTTGGAGCGCATCGGTGATCACAGCACCAATATTGCAGAAGAGGTGATCTATCTCATTGAAGGGGAAATTATCCGGCATACGTGAAAAAGTGATTGATGGGTCGGTGGGTGATAATGGGACCATGCTGGACTGATTTTCATGCCCCGCCGATTTCAAACATCGGGCTTGCATTATTGAGATTTTTGGGGATTGATCATAAGATGGGCCACTATACTGGAGATAAATTTCCAATTATCACAGATCTTTGGAATAGCAGCACTTATTCTTCACTATTAAAATTCCACCACAAGGTGGTCGACGTTATGATCAAGCCAGACTTTTGTTTAAGTTTACAGGCTTAATCAGAACACAAGCCTGACATCCATCGCCAATACTTAAATCAGCAACTCAGGCTAAACACAGGAAGAGATAAAATGGCAAAAGAAACTATTCTGATTGTGGATGATGAAGAAGACATCCTGGAACTGATCAAATATAATTTAACCCATGAAGGATATGTCATCTTGACGGCAAAGACGGGTGAGGAGGCCATTAAAATAGCCACCCGTTCCCAGCCGGATCTCATTGTACTGGATCTGATGCTTCCTGGAATTGATGGCCTTGAAGTCACCCGATACCTGAGAAGTCAAGCCAGCGCCCATGAGCTGCCCATTGTCATGCTCACGGCAAAGGGAGAAGAAAGCGATATCGTTACAGGCCTGGAACTGGGGGCAAATGATTACATCTCCAAGCCCTTCAGCCCAAAAATTCTCATTGCAAGAATCCGGGCCATCCTGCGTCGTCGCAAAAAAGATGCCATGGATGCACCGGACATCAAACAGGAGGGGGACCTAATCATTGACAGAAAACGTCATGTGGTCACCCTCATGGGAGAGGCCATGGACCTGACGGTTTCTGAATTTGAACTGCTCTCTTTTCTAACAAACAAAAAAGGATGGGTGTTCACCCGAAATCAAATCGTTGATGCAATCCATGGGGACAATTATGCTGTCACTGAAAGAAGTGTGGATGTGATCATTGTGGGATTGCGGAAAAAATTAAAAACCCATGCCTCTCTCATTGAAACCGTCCGGGGCGTGGGATATCGCTTCAGGGAATAGCGCATCATCAAGGGTCAAAATCATGAACAAGAAAAAAAAATTAATCTGGCAGATTTTCCCGGCATTCCTGGTGATAACCGTGTTGTCGCTCCTGGCCGTGACCTCCTGGTCCAGCCGTTACTTTAAAACAATTTTTCTGGAAAATTCTGAAAAAGAGCTGACCATCCGGGCAAAAATGCTGCAACATCAATTTGCCGATCTCCTGGGCGAAAATTACGACCGCATCGGTTACATTGATGCCCAGTGCAAGGAAATTGGTGAGTCAACAGGTACACGGGTAACTGTGATGCTCCCCTCGGGGAGGGTTATTGGTGACTCCTTTGGTGAGACCATGATCATGGAAAATCATATGAAACGACCTGAAATCATGACGGCATTAAAACGGCAAAAGGGAATCTCCATCAGATACAGTGCCACACTGAACCAGACCATGATGTACATAGCGCTTCCTGTGATGGCAGATCAACGGGTGATTGCCGTTGTTCGCACCGCAGTTTCCATCTCCAGCATTGACGAAAAAATCAAAGCCATCCGGAACAATGTTTTTATTGCCCTGTTCTTAACGATTATGGCGGCGGCCATTGCCAGTTTATTCGTATCCAGGAGAATTACCCATCCTGTTGAACAGATGAAAAAAAGCGCTCTGTCATTTGCCAGGGGAAACCTGGAGGCACGTCTGGCCATCCCAGACTCCGAAGAACTATCTGAGCTTGCCCTGACCATGAATCACATGGCAGAAAATCTTGATGAAAAAATCACAAGCCTTAAAAGTCGCACCATGGAGCTTGAGGCCGTGCATTCGAGTATGCAAGAGGGGGTGATTGCCATTGACAATGAGGAACGCATCATCACCATAAATGCAGCTGCTGCAAGGGTATTCGGATTTTCAGTCTCAAAGCTCAAGGCCCGATATATATTGGAAATTGTCAGAAACATGGCCCTGGAAAAATTCATCCAGCAGGCATTGGCCACCCATGAGCCCGTGGAAGAAGATATCGCGCTGTCAGGAAATGGAGATTTGATTTTAAACATCCATTCCACAGCCCTTTACGATGCCGAAAACATTCGCATGGGCACCTTGATTATTTTCCATGATATTACACGGCTGCGTCGCCTTGAAACCATGCACAAGGATTTTGCCGCCAATGTATCCCATGAACTCCAGACCCCGCTTACGGCAATAAAAGGATTTATTGAAACTTTGCAGGAGATGATGACCCGCAATGATCCTGAAGCATGTGATAATTTCCTGAAAATTATTGAGAAGAATGTTAACCGCATGGTGGCTCTTATCAATGATCTTCTGGCATTATCCCGGCTTGAACGGCTCCAGGGAACCGATGTTGAATTTGAGGATCAGGACATTGCCACATTGATACAGGGCGCTGTGCACACCTGTCATGCCCAGGCAGAAGAAAAACAAATGACCATCACCATTGACTGCCCAGAAGATCTTTGCGCTCCGGTGGATCCCCTTCTCATGGAACAGGCCATTTTAAATCTTCTGGACAACGCCGTTAAATATACGCCCCATGAAACAAATATAAATATACAGGTCCTTAAAAAAGACCAAGAAGTGAAAATTGTAATTAAAGACAATGGTCATGGCATTGAGTCGGCCCATCTGCCCAAAATTTTCAACCGTTTTTACCGGGTGGATAAGGCAAGAACCCGCAATGAAGGGGGTACGGGCCTAGGGCTTGCCATTGTCAAGCACATTGTTCAATACCACCATGGTAAGGTGAGAGTAAACAGTGAAAAAGGCCGGGGTACGGCCTTTACACTCTCCATTCCCGCATGATCCACATGCCCTCATGTTGGATAATTATCGGATGATTTCCAGCTTCAGGATTCCTGCATCAGGGGAAGTCTGTAATCCTTGGCAGGATTATAATTCTCTTTAATGCTCCGGGGAATCATCCACCGGGAAGTATTGTGTTTGCTTCCCACCTTTTCATTTGTTCCCGAGGCCCTGGAACCGCCAAAGGGCTGGAGCCCCACATAGGCCCCCGTTGTTTTATCATTAATATAGAAGTTGCCGGCAGCATAGGTCAATCGTTTTTCCATGGCCGCAATCACCAGACGATCCCGGGCAAAAATGGAACCGGTGAGGGCATAGGGAGAGGTGGATTCGCACATGTCCAGGGCCGACTCAAAGTCTTCGTCGGAATATACGTAAATGGTCACCACCGGACCAAAAATCTCCTCTTCCATGGTTTTAAAGTGGGGATTGGTGGTGACGATCACCGTGGGGTCCACAAAATAACCAATTGTATCGTTGCACTTTCCCCCAATGATAATTTCGGCTTCCGGCGATTTTTCAGCCACATCAAGGTAGGATTTGATGTTATTAAAGGATGTCTTGTCAATGACGGCACCCATATAGTTGCTGAAATCCTCCACATTTCCGGGTTTGAGATCCTTTGTCTCTTCAATCAATCCCTTTTGTACCTCTTCCCAGATACTCCGGGGAATGTATACCCTGGAAGTGGCTGAACATTTCTGTCCCTGGTATGAAAAGGACCCGCCGATGATGGCATGTACCACCGCATCAACATCCGCCGAAGCATGGGCAAAAAGAAAATCCTTTCCTCCGGTTTCCCCCACAATTCTGGGATAGCTGCGATATTTTTCCATATTCCCAGCCACCGTGCGCCACATATTATTAAAGGTGGCTGTGGAACCCGTGAAATGGATGCCAGCAAGCATGGGATGATCCATGGCAATGGGGCCGATCACGCTGCCAGGGCCAGGAACAAAGTTAATCACCCCATCGGGCAATCCGGCTTCCATCAGCAGTTTCATGACATAGTAATTGGAAAAAACAGCCGTGGAGGCCGGTTTCCAGATGGCGGTATTTCCAGACATGGCCGGAGCCGATGGCAGGTTCCCCCCAATGGCAGTGAAATTAAAGGGGGTCACGGCAAGGACAAATCCCTCCAGGGGACGATATTCCATGCGATTAAACACTCCCTGCACGGCCTTGGGCTGCTCTTCTATGATCTGTTTCACAAAATAACTGCCAAACCGGAAAAAATCCATTAGTTCACATGAGGCCTCTGCCTCTGATTCGTAAACGCTTTTGCCTTGCCCCAGCATGGTGGCGGCATTGAGGATCTCCCGCCAGGGACCATCAATGAGTTCTGCGGCTTTTAAAAAAACAGCCAGACGATGTTCCCAGGAGGTGGCTTCCCATGTTTTTTTGGCAGCAAGGGATGCCTCAATGGCCATTTCCATCTCCTGGGGGCCTGCCATGTGATAGGTGGCCAGTACGTGTGAGTGGTTGTGGGGTATAATACATGTTCCGGTGCGCCCGGTTCTGACCTCTTTACCATTGATGATCAGCGGAATCTCAATGGGAGCCGACTTCATTTGAGCAATGCGTTCTTTAAGTCGCTTTTTTTCATCACTTCCCGGCAGATAAGAAAGAAGTTTTGCAGTTTCTGGTTGTGCGATCTGATAAATGGCGTTGGACATCATAACCTCCTTTGGGGCTGTTTTGTTGATATTTCCTGGGACCACGCCCATGCTATATGTTTGGTGTTGAATTTTGAATTTTAATTGGGTGCACTGTGTATCGGTAAATGTTGAGAATTTATGACCATGTATTTTTTCTATATACCCATAAAATAATGGATAAGTAAAATTCATAATATTCATATTGTAATTGAATTTATTTCATATATGATATCAACAGGAAGGATAGGGTTTGCGGCAAACGGACATTTTTGAAAGGACCCGTTTTTTATCAAAAAATCAGTGCTCATTTTGAATCTCTGGAGATTATCGGGATAGAATCACAGGCCTGTGTGGGAGGAATGTTAGTGGATTTAAATAAATTAAATACATTTTATATGCTGGCCCAGGTAAAAAATTATTCCCGGTGTGCTGAAAAACAATGTGTCACCCAGTCCGCTGTCAGCCATGCCATCAAAAATCTGGAAGAGAGTATGGGATTAACTCTTGTTGAAAAAAAACGAAATGGTTTTGCTTTGACGGAAGAGGGGAAAATTTTATTTAAAAGCTGTCAAAAAATTTTTGCAGAAGTGGATAATGTGCGGGATATATTAATGATAACACGTAATTATCCGGAACGTGTGCGCGTGGGATCTACGGTGGAATTCGGTGTAAGTGTGCTGATCAAGGGCATGGAAGTTTTTTTTGAAAAATACCCGGGTATACATATTGATTTCTGTCTGAGTCATGACTTGCTCCAGCCCCTTCTGGATGATGAGCTGGATCTCATCATTGATTGCAAACCCCATGTAAGACCGGATCTTGAGAGTATCACACTGTTCCGGGAAGAGTATGTCGTGATTGCCTCTCCTCGCTATCTGGAACACCATCACATAACAACCGTCAAAGATCTTGCCCGGTGCAATGTTTTTTCACAGGACGAGGAACTTTCCTGGTGGCGTAATTTTATCCATGCGTTTCCCCAGGGGCAGCAGGTATTGTTCGATCGTGTTACCCGGATCAATCATGTCCGGGGAATGATCAATGCTGCCCTCTGTAATATGGGGGTGGGATTTGTTCCCCGTTACGCGGTTTTGAGGGAGCTTGCCCAGGGACGTCTTGTGGGATTGTTCCCGGAGCTGGATATATTGAATGATCACATCAATATCTATCTTAAACCTCGGAATGTACACCTGAAAAAATTTCAATGCCTCATTGATCACATCACCAGCCTGACCCTGTTTTCCCAAAAAGGAGGACTTTAGCGGGGAGGGCTGGTCGGTGACAGGATATGGTCAAAAGAGCAAAGGCCAAAGGAATAACAGCCATGAGTTCAATACATTTCATTCGGATAAGCCTATAAGTGTTGACCTCTCTTAAGCTCCTGAAATAAAGCGTTATTATTATCACCAGATCTAAATTTTAAAATTTTAAAAAAGGAGATAATACGAGCAGAATAGAAGAAATTTTTCAAAATGGGCAGCAAAAAATATTGAATAATTTTGTTAGCTGTTTGACCATGCTGAAGAAAAAATTTGAACGTCTGGCAAAGCAGTATATCACCACCTCATGGTAGCGTTAAAACCTTGAGATGCCTGTTCATAGTGCATGTTAGTAAAGTGTGGCACGCTTTACAAAAAAAATGGCTCATTTTTGGGTAAAATATTGACAGATCTCTTTTAATCCTATCTGGTAATATAAAAAACCGGATAAGCACTACAAGTGCTGACCTGGTTTAAAATGCTGGAATAAATGATTATTATCTCCTAACACCATTTAAATTAATTTAAATAAGGAGATAATAATATGAGCATTGTAAAGGAAAAACCACAGCATGAACAGCAAAAAATATCTGATGAAAACGCACAAGTATTGAGCAATTTTTTCCGGTGTTTGACCATGCTCGAAAAAACACTTGAACGCTTGGCAAGGCAGCGTTGGTATGGCAAAAAGCAATATCCTGAGATTTATTTTGAAATTCTTTCAACCATATCTTGGCTTCGCACCTGGGCTAAAGATTATAAAGTTTTTAGCGGTATCCAGACTTTTCAGGAATCTCTGGCTATTTTTATAGCAGGAATTGCCGATCAAGTTTCTATTTTGATAGAAACGAGTCAGTATTCACCGGGCAAAAAAAAGGAAAGGAAAACGCTTCGACAAAAACAGCAAGCAAGTATCCAACGCTCCATAAGAGAAATGCTTGATCATTTGGTAGAGTATGCTGATAAGTTGGAAGAGCCTGATACTCAAATCAATGATGAAATAAAGAAGGCGCTTGCGGAATCACTTGAAAAGAGTCTTTTGAGGGCTCAAAAAGAGCGACACCGCAAAATCATTTTGTCTCAAAGAGGTAGAAAGAGCTTTGTTTTTCCCTGGCAAGACTTACAAAAGTATCATGATCTTGTGGAAGATAAAAATAGATTTCGGCGTGAGGTTGTTGAAAATTTAAAGCATTATCAACAAGATAGCGCTCACAAGCCAGGATGCAGGTGTCGAGGTATCTACAACATGAAAGGTTTTCGTAAATGCCCCCGTAAAATTGTTGTGCCGGGAGGACACAAAGAAGAATTCCGGATCCGCATGGTGGAGTGCAGTGATTGTGGACAAAAATTCTCGTTACTACCAAGCTTTATTCCGCGAGAAAAACATTTTTCCATCGATATTATCGGTACTGTGCTACGGAGTATGCTTCTTTTCAGTCAAAGTTTAAATGGAGCCCTTGAATATTGTGCGACAATTACCTTGGCCGATGACGACAATTATCTTGTCCGGTTAAAGATGTGATAAAACCCCCGACATTT
>CAKZLA010000213.1 GCA_937124525.1 uncultured Desulfobacterium sp. | reverse complement strand
ACCGGGGCATCCTGGTCATGGCTTACCTTGATGCCGAATTTACCCCCCAGGATCTGGCCGGGGTAACTGCGGATCTGGGGAGTATTCATGGGGTGGAGAATATTCAGTTTATTTCCAGGGAGGCATCCCTGGAACAGCTTCAAAGGGATCTTACTTCCAGCGGCGTTATCTTGTCTGACCTGGGGGAGAATCCCCTTCCTCACACCCTTGAAATCCTTTTATCTCCTTCCCTTGACACCCTTGATGATGTGGACGCTTTTGCTGCGGTTGCCCAACAAAAAGCCCATGTTCAGGAGGTGGTGTATGGGCATGGCTGGGTGGAAACATTCCTGCCCATGGTCAATAGCTTGAAGATGGGTGCTCTGGGGCTGGGGAGTCTTTTTGTGGTAACAGCCCTTTTTGTGTCTGCCAACACGGTGCGGCTGGCCTTTTGTGCAAAGCAGGAAGAAATTGAGATCATGCGCCTTGTGGGGGCCACAGATGCCTTTGTCAATACCCCTTTTTACCTGGAGGGGATTCTCCAGGGGTTTTGCGGGGGCACGTTGGGTCTGGTAATTCTTTTTTTCCTGTTTCGGTGGGTCCGGGGGGGAATTCCCCCGGAGGCTTCATTTATTCCATTGTCAGAGATTCAATTTCTCTCTTTTCCCATGGTTGCATTGATCATGGGCGCAGGCATTTTCCTGGGATGGCTGGGATGTTTTATCTCATTAAAACAAAATTGAAAAAAACAGCTCTTTTGGGCCTTGGATTGATCCTTGTGGTCTCATTGGGGATTCTCATGGTATCTCCGGCCCAGGGGGGGACTGTGGGGATTCATAAAAAATCCCTTAAAAAAATGACCCGGAAAAAAAATCTGGTGGATACCCATCTTCTTGAAGATCGTATCCAGGAACTGGAAAAGGATGAAGATAAACTGACCCGGGAGCAACTGGATATTGTTCAAAAACTGGATGATGTGAATCATCACATCAATCAGCGCAGGCTTCGGGTTTCTCTTATCTCCCAGGAGATCCATGAGTTAACCAATAAAATTAAGCAGGTTGAGCAGGAACAGCAGGCTGTTATGGAGACCATGGAACAAAATCGTACTACGGTTAATGGACGTCTTCGGGCACTGCATCGCATCAAGGGAACCGGATATCGGTATCTTTTTTCAAAACCCCGGTCTCTGTTTGATTTTTGGAAACGTCAACAGGCGTTGACCATTATTTTGGGTTCGGATCTGGCACTCCTGGAACAGCAGGCCGTAAACCTCAAGGAGTTGGAGCGAACAACGCTTCTGCTTGAAGGGGAAACCGGGGAAAAAAAGCTCCTTGACAGTCATCTGAATCTGGAAATTGAAAATTTTGAAAAAGAAAAGGAAACTCGCCAGACCCTGTTGGCAGAGGTAAAGGGAAAAAGGGCATTGACACGGGCCGCCATGGTGTCGGCCAGAAACGCCCTGGCAAAAATCATGCAGTCCCTGGGAACTCCTTCCCCCCCTGGTGAAAAGCAGAAAAAAGAGACTAACACCGGGGCATGGAAGGGGGAAAAAGGCCTTTTTTTATCCCGCATGGGGTCTTTACCCATGCCGGTAAGAGGTCGTATTCTATCGAAATTTGGTACCCGAGTTGACGAAGATGACAAAACCTTCACTTTTCAAGCGGGAATTGATATAAAGGTGGGTATGGGAGAACCGGTGAAATCCGTTTTCAGGGGAGAAATTCTTTATGCCGACTGGTTAAAAGGATATGGCAATCTTATCATTGTCAACCATGGGGATAACTATTATACCCTGTATGCCCATGTGGAAGAGGTGTTCAAGAAAAAGGGGGATGTGGTGGCGGACCGGGAAGTCATTGCCACGGCAGGGGATACTGGTGCTATTCGGGGCGCATATCTTCATTTTGAGGTCAGACACCATGGAAAACCTGTTGATCCCCTTAAATGGCTGAAAAAAGGAGCATGAGATGAGAATGCGTTTGACAAGGCGGATGTGGAATTGGCTGCCTTTAACTGTAATGGCCCTGATGCTGATAGTGGGAGATGGCTTTGTGGGGTCCCTGATGGCACAAAAAGAGCAGACCTATGAGTCGTTGAAGCTCTTTTCCGATGTGCTGCAGGAAATCGAGGAAAACTATGTGGATGAGGTGGATGCCGAACAATTGATTCAGGATGCCATCAAGGGCATGGTGGATAATCTGGACCCCCACTCCAATTTCATGCCCCCCGAAGCCTTTGATGAACTCCAGGATGATACCAAGGGAGAGTTTGGGGGCATCGGCATTGTGATTTCCATGAAAAAAGGAGCTTTGACGGTGGTGTCTCCCATTGAAGGCACCCCGGCATACAGGGCGGGCATCATGGCAGGAGACGTCATTGCAAAGATTGATGGCCATGCCACCACTGAGCTTGCCCTGTGGGAATGTGTCAAAAAAATGCGGGGGGCCCGGGGAGAGATTGTTGTGCTGACCATTGTCCGCAAGGGAGAGGCAGAGCCCCTTGTGTTTTCATTGGAACGGGATATTATCCCCATGACCAGTGTTCGAAGCACCACCCTTCGGCCGGGGTATGGGTATATCTGGGTGACAAATTTCAGAAATAATACCGCCGATGAGATGGTGGACGCATTGACAAAACTGGAATCCGCAGAGGTGCCTTTAAAAGGACTGGTCATGGATTTAAGGAATAATCCAGGGGGGCTGTTAAACCAGGCAGTGGAAGTGTCAGATGCCTTTCTTGATCAGGGCGTCATTGTGTCCATAAAAGGTCGGCAGGCGGACCACACCGAAATTTTTGAGGCCCGGTCTGGTTCGGTGAAGCGGGACTATCCCATGGTGGTGCTGATCAATGGCGGCAGTGCCAGTGCTGCGGAAATCGTGGCAGGGGCCTTGCAGGATCATAAAAGGGCCGTTATTCTGGGGACCACCTCCTTTGGCAAGGGATCTGTTCAGACGGTGAAGCCCCTGAAGGAGGGCTTTGGGCTCAAGTATACCATTGCCCGATATTATACCCCCAATGGCAGATCCATCCAGGCCCAGGGCATCCACCCGGACATTGAAGTAAATTTCCGAAAAATAACGGATGAGGCGGAAAATGAGGCAGAAGATCCGGATGAAAAAAGATCTTCCATGGCCCACATGCTCCGGGAAAAGGACTTGAAAAATCATCTTGAACCGGAAACCGAGCTACTTGAGAAATCAGGGGACAAGATCAAGAAAAAGACAGATGGCTTTGCCCCGGGGGGACCCATTGGGCTTGAAGGGCTTAAACAGGATTCCCAGGTCCAGCAGGCCCTGGCCATCCTCATGGGGTACAGTCTGTTGAACCAGGGAAAGGGGACCTTGTAACCCATGACCATGTACAGACGCAACACAAGGGTAAAAGGGTTCCGGTGAGCCGAAACGTTCAGAAGACAAGGCAAAAAAATGGAAAAATATTCCCCCCCCTTTGTTGACCTTGAATTAAAAAAGAGGGTCCTTTTCCTGGTCGGCTTTGTATTTTTTATGGCATTGGCAGCCATGGGGATATATATTTATATGGACCATGGGGAGTTGCCAAAGGAACCAGGTTTTTCCCACACCACAGTGCTGATTTCAAGTGGTCAATCCCGGAAACACTCCCTGGCCCCTGGGCCGGAGGATTCTCATGCCCCGGGGACGGATATTCACAACAAGGTGCCATTGCAGGGTCTGGGTCAACAAATTTTACCTGGGAAGGCAGACCTGATACACCCCGAGGTGCCATACTCTGAATTAATCAATGAGAACGCCTTCGAAAAAATAAATCCCCCCCCCCCCACAGACAACGAACCTGGCAATGGTAGTGGACAAGACAATACTCCACTATATGAGGTGTTTGATAAAGAGCCTGGCCCGTCGTTGGGACGGGGGGATGTCCCTGGGCCTGAAGGCAAAGAGGGGTTGCCACGGGTAGCCATTATCATTGATGATGTGGGATTTGATAAGGCCGTGGCCATGGCGTTTTCCCGGTTAAACCCCCATATCACCATGGCCATATTGCCGGAATCCCCCTTTGGCAGGGCCATTGCCGATCGGCTCTATGTCAGGGACGTTGAACTCATGCTCCACTTGCCCATGGAACCCATGCAGTACCCGGCGGTGAACCCGGGACCCGGGGCCCTCATGGCAGACATGCCCCCGGACCTGCTTTTGGAAACCCTGCGAAGAGACCTGGACAGCATACCCTACGTAAAGGGGGTGAACAATCACATGGGTTCACGGTTAACTACTCTGTCCGATCAGATGCGGCAAGTGTTTACCGTGTTGAAAAAAAGAGATCTTTTTTTCATTGACAGCCTGACAGCCAGGCATTCCATATGCAGAGATTCCGCCCGGCTGTTTCGGCTTTCCTTTGCCCAGCGGGATGTCTTTCTGGATAATATCCAGGATAAGAATTATATCACCGGCCAGATCAACGAGTTGATTCAGATCAGCCAGCGCCATGGGTCTGCCATCGGTATCGGGCATCCATACCCGGCCACCCTGGAAACCCTGGCACTTGTGTTACCGGAAATGCAGGAAAAGGTTAGTATTGTCAGGGCCTCTGAGCTGGCGGTGACACTGGATTGATGGGAGCAGATATAGTATTAATCATTGCTGGTAAAGGTGGCGCAAATGGCCACCCATTCGCCTTCTTCCCGGATTTCTGTGACGGCAAAGCCATTCTGCTGGAGTTTTTCCACAATGGCCTCTTTTTTTTCCGTTATAATGCCTGATAAAATAGCCGTTCCCCCGGGTTTTATACGTTGCTTGATATCTGTAATGATCTCTAAAATGATTTCAGCAATGATGTTGGCCACCACCAGATCAAAGAGTCCGGTTCCCCTGTGCTGGTATTTGTCCAGGGTTGTTTGCTCCAGGTGGTAAATCTGTGGGGAAATTTTGTTCTTTTCAAGGTTTTCTCTGGCCACCTGCACTGCCACTTCATCAGTGTCAATGCCTGCCATGGCGGATACCCCCAGAAGCCCGGCAGCGATCATGAGAATGCCTGAACCAGTGCCCACATCCAAAAGGGTCTGACCCGGTTTAAGGTGCTCTTCAATCATGGCAATGCACATGGCCGTTGTGGGGTGGGTGCCTGTTCCAAAGGCCATGCCTGGATCAATGTGGATGATGAGGTCGTCACCACTGGCCCCAAACTCCCGCCATTCTGGTTTAATGATGATCCGGTCGGTGATGCGGGTGACAAAGAAAAACTCCTTCCAGGACTCGGCCCAATCTTCCTGGTCCACCAATTGAGTGGTGATACCCACCTTTATCCCGGTGGATAAAAGTTCTCCGGATCGTTGTTTAATGAGGGGCAAAAGCTCCCGGGAGCTATCTGTGTCCGGGATATATCCAGATATGGAACTTTGGGTGGACAAGGGCAGGGCGTCGCTGGCAAATCCATCCACAGGCGGCGGCAGGGGGACGTCACACACCACCCCTTTTAATCCAAGGTTCAAGAAAATATCGGTGACCAGCTCTTCTGCCAGTTGGGCATCATCGCCGGTAAAGACGGCTTTCACTTGTATCCATTTCATAGTTTTTGTTTTCTTTCACTGGGTGGTCCCCTTACAAAATGTATGGGGATTATTAAAAATTAAAGGGTGCCAGGATCTACAATTTAAAATTTCCGAAACCGGAGGGGCGAATGAAGATCAATCACTGAATACCATGGAAAAAGCATTCCTTTCAACATGGAAATCAGCAATTGTAATTTCGGGGCTTCAGAGTGGTTCATACCCTTTCCCAAATTTTGAGCCAAAATTAGAATTGCTGACAGGAAAACATACCCCGGTTATTTTTTTACTGGGTTTGTGAAAAACGGATACAAATAAGGATGTCATGATGAATGAAACTCAGTATCTTAAAAAAATCAAACTGCTTACCGGAATGGGCATGCTTCTTCAAACTTGTGACATGGAAAATGAGATGTTTGATGTCACCTATATCTATTTGCCCAAATTGTTCCCGGAATTTTATGGTGAAATTTTTTTACAGGATGCGTTTAGTAAAGAAATTCATTCTGCGTTTTCCTGGGGAACACCGGGAAAAGAAATGGCAATGCCGGATTTTGCCCAGTGCCGGGCCTTTACCTGTGGCGTTGTTGTCAATACCCGGGAAAATAGGGCTGTTTCCTGCAAGGCGTGCCACCGGGGTGGGTGCTGCGTTCCTTTTTGTGATGGGGATCACGCCTTTGGCATGCTGTGTTTAAGTGGAGGAACGGCACAAGTCAGAGCCGGGTACCGAGGATTGGCCTTTGTCACGGCAGAATATCTTGCACTGCCCATCGTCAATTTAAGGTTGAAGAAACGTCTCCATGAATTGACGTTGAAAGATCCCCTCACCGGCTTATTCAATCGCAGGCACATGGATGAAAGTATCCCCCGGGAAATCATGCGGGCCAAAAGAGCCGGTACAAGCCTTGGAGCGATTATGGTTGATCTGGATCATTTCAAGAATGTTAACGATACCTTTGGCCATGATGCCGGGGATGAGGTGTTAAGACAAGTGGGGTATTTTCTTAAGTCAGTCTTCAGGCTTGAGGATCTGGTGTGCCGGTTTGGTGGAGAAGAGTTCTTTATCCTGATGACTTCCGGGGGAGCGGAAGATTATTGCTCCCGGGCCTGGAAATTGAGAGAGGGAATCAAATCCCTTAATATTTTCTGGGACGGGCAGCAGATCAGTCCGGTTACCGCCTCTTTGGGAGTGGCGGTGTTTCCCGATCATGGCCAAACCTTTGAAAAGATGTTAAGGGCGGCAGACCAGGCCCTTTATGCTGCCAAGGCCCAGGGCCGGGACAGGGTCGTTCAAGGGGGGGGAAAAAACGGTGGGTTTTCTTCGATTTCGGGTGAAAAATAAAAATGGTGTTGATCTTGGCATCCTTTATGTCATTCCAGAGGTAATGGACATTTTTGGGAATTATTCCTGAAAAATTGGCGTGTTATTCCTCCAATTGCAAACTGCCAAATGACGGACGCCTGGATTTTTGCCATTTACTTTCTGACCACAAGGATATAATGACATATGGATTTGTGGGGTTGGTCATAACATTGGCCAGTCATCATAATTGCTGACCCTCCCCAGAGTGGCCGATGTTATCATCAACCCCTGATTGGTTTTAACCTTGTTCCGTCTGGATTATACTGGACAAGGCCGGGTGGGTACCAAAACCAGTCCTGAAACCTTATGATCATCCCCAATGCTTATTGGCTGTGGACTAACCCAGCAATTCAATCCATCCCAGGAGGTATGTTTTTGTCAAATCCCTATGAATATCTTTACATCTATTACCTGGAGGGCATTCCCGCCTCCCTTGCCTTGGCCACGGAAGAGAGTACCTTCATTGGTAACTGGGAGGAGGATGGCTTTTCTTTTCTTTTTTTTTCCTATCCCCATGATGACCTGGTGGAAAAGATCATTGCCCGGGAAGAGAATCTGTCCCTCATTGATAAATATGAAATGACCAGTGATGAGTGGCATGGAGATAAAATTGAGTCTTACACCGCCGGAAGCCTGGTGATTTCACCCCCCTGGAAGATTCCCTTTGTTAATCGACCGGATTTGACCCATATTCTGCTGGACCCCGGTGTGGTGTTTGGCACCGGTCGTCACCAGACCACCGAGGATTGTCTGGGATACATGGAGTATCTTTGCCGGAAAGAAAACATTTCAACGGTGGTGGATATTGGCACCGGAACGGGCATTCTGGCATTGGGGGCTGCGGCATTGGGGTGTGAACAGGTGCTGGCACTGGACTTTAATCTTCTGGCTGTGCGTACCACCCTGAATAATATTCGATTGAATGATTTTCAGGATAAGATTCTGGCCATCCAGGCCCGGGGGGAGGCGTTTATGGATGTACCAGCCCAGCTTGTGGTGGCAAATATCCATTATGATGTGATGAAAACCTTGATTGAAGCCCCGGAATTTGTGGAAAAACCCTGGCTTATCCTTTCTGGCCTGTTGAAAAGTGAGGCAGATAAGGTGTGTGATCGCCTGGAAGAAAAGCCGGTTACCCTGGTGGAGCGTATCAGCCCCGATGGGGTGTGGAACACCCTGCTGGTCCAGGGAAGGTCTGTGCCAGCCCATGGATGAGAATTTAATAACACCCGAACTTAATTTTGGTGGAAGCCTTGGTATTGATGGATACCCGGTCAGAAGTTGACATTATTAATGAATCCTCATTCCTTAAGTAGCTTAACTCATCTGACAGGTGGATTAAAATAACCGTGGATGAGATGGGGAAATCGACGGGAAAGCTCATGGATGATAAACTCCATGCCCAATGCCGGGCTTTTCCCCCCGGCGGTTTCCATGGTTTTAAAATATCCCAGGGGATCATAGTTTAGGTTGCGCCACTGGATCATGTTCACCCGGTGGGTGGATAAAAACCGGTTCAAAACCTCAAATTCCTGTTCTGAGTCTGTGACGCCGGGGCAATTGAGATAATTAATTGAGATGAATTTTTGTTTTTGTTCTGCAATTTCAAAGCTTTTTACCACATCCTGAAATGTGTAACTCTTGGGTCTGAAATAGGTGGTGTAACAGGTTTCCCGCACCGAGTTCATACTCACACGCAGGGAATCAAGGCCTGCGTCAAACAGCTTTTCAAGTTGATGGGGCATGCCGGCGTTGGTGTTCATGTTAATGGTGCCCTGGTCTGTTTCTTCTCTCACTTGGCGGATGGCAGGCGCAATGACATGAAAGGCAGTGAGGGGGTCTCCTTCACACCCCTGGCCAAAACTCACCACACTTTTTTTAACCTTGGGGATATGCTCAAGGCACACCTGGGCAATTTCATGGGGTTCTGGTGTAAAGGATATTCGATCCTGACAGGCGGCCAGATTGTCTGTTTTCTGTAGGGATATGCAGCCCATGCAGTTGGCGTTGCAGACCTGGGAGGTGGGTAAGGGCGCCTCAAATCGGCCCAGAAAAAAGTTTTTTGCCGCAGGGCAACTGTAGAGCAGTGCACATTTTTCCAAATGACGCATGAGGCGGTTATCCGGGTATTTTTTCTGCATGGCCTTGACTCCGGCCTCAATTCCCTTGCGGGGCATGAGGCGTAAATCCTGGCGTCTTTCCCGGTCCACGCAAATGGCAGCGGACCTGAAGCCCCCCTTTCCCCAGCCTGTGGCACCATATGAAAACAGGGGCAAAAGTGCTCCTTTTACGGCACTTTCATAGGCGGCAACATATCGGTTCACGTATCCTGGAGAGTTGAAAACAGACACCGCATGGATGGGCTCTTCGGGGTTGTAGGGGTTTTTTTTAAGGATTTCAAAACAGAATTTGTCAAAATTAAACACCAGGGGAAACCGATCGGGCAGCATCATCATTTCACTGCCATAGGGCATCTCTATGGTATCTCCCTGGGTGAGAAGTACTGGTTGATCACCGGCCATGGCCGCTGCGCCAAAGCCTTCCAGTTCAAAAATTTCCCCCTCTTTGTTGGCCACCACCGGTGCCAGAGGGGTTTTGTTCATGTGTTTATGTTTCGGCTTGCGTGTTTTTAGTTTTTTCATGATGTTATCCCTTTTAACGGTTTCACTGGACTGGATGTATACGGTCTTCTGATACCGGAAGAGAGTCATCCCTGGAACAAGGGGATTATAGCAGAAAACCAGCGCCATGTCATTCTTTACATCCTGCCCTTTGAATGTTAAAAAGAAAGCCAAAAATCGTATTATGCCGCCTCCGAGGACTGCCCTGATGCTGCATATTTTCATATAAAAACTGTCATGGGTAGACCGTATTGGGGATCTGGTCTGCCCGCAACAAATATCAAAACTCCAGTTATTACAAATTATTGGACGGAGTTTCTTATGAAAAAAAGGTAATACTATGTCATCCCAAGAGCACCACTTCGCGGCCCAGGTTTATTATGAAGACACTGATCATTCCGGCGTTGTCTACCATGCCAACTATCTTAAATATTTTGAAAGGGCCAGGGAAGATATCATTGGTATTGGGGAACTTTCTCGGCTTTGGCGTGAGGAGGGGGTGGGATTTGCCGTGTACCGGGCAGACCTATCCTTTCATGAAGGGGCGGTGTTTGGAGATACCTTGGACATACGTACCCGGTGGGATAAAGAGAGTCTTTACA
Source organism: uncultured Desulfobacterium sp. (assembly GCA_937124525.1). The sequence goes on along the minus strand of CAKZLA010000213.1, from coordinate 702 downwards.
GGGTCATATGGTACCAGGAAGTGTGGCGGCCTGGAGGAGAAAAGCCTGCTGTCACCGGAGAAATCCATCTGGTATGCTTGGACAGGGACAAAAAACTCAGGCCCCTTCCCGAGATCGATCCCCGCTAAGAGGCTGCTTTTTAATTTTTTCGTTGTGACATAAATTCATCCGAATAGATGAGCCTGTTGATTTAGTACGGGCAGTCATCTATATCCACAATATGTAATAAGGAAAGGCAGAATGCCACCAGCACCGCTTACCGTGTCGGATACGAAAGTCCCTCACAGTTCAACCTGGTGAAGCACTACCCAGGCCTGAAAAAGTCTCAACTGCTTTCTGGGTAGATTTCCGGCAAGTATCTCTCCGTCATCAATACCGATTGATGCTTCAAACTCAGCATACTTTGCATGGATATGCGGCGCTTGTTATCAAGCAGATACATACGGATTATTATTCCGTAAAACATCGAAATTATCGGCATACAATAGCCTCCGATTTGAATTGTTTTGTTTGATAATGTTTGGGTAACGGGCAGCAAGGGTTTCCAAAAAAGTTCATTGGAAGCACATCATTGAAAAGTTTTTCAATCTTCAAAAAGAAGGAGACCCTTGCTGTCCGGTTCACCTTCCATATTCAAATGGAGACAATTGGGCTTATCCTGTTCCACTGATATTACACAATGGGTTAGCGTCTGTCTGTTCG
>CAKZLA010000212.1 GCA_937124525.1 uncultured Desulfobacterium sp. | reverse complement strand
CCGTCGGGGGGGCGGCATGATAGCCTTTTCAATATTCGTTGTGTCCGCTAGGACATGTGGGTTTATATGAAACTCCGCCCAAAATGCTGATATTATTAGAGTTTCATTTTTCGTTGTGGCTGGTGCTTACAGCCATGTGGGTTATATGAAAATGTAGCACCAGCGTGCCGCCAGCAGAGCCTCCGAGCACTGCCCTGTTATGTGAGTTGATATGAAACTCCATTTAAAATGCTGTAATAATTAAAGTTTCGATTTTCGTTGTGGGCAGCAAAGGGAAAAAATATGATAAGATTTAAAATGTTCAAAGGAGGATTGCCCGGACTTTCTCCCCTGGTCATCATCGGGATATTTGTCATCCTTGTGCCCATTTTTGTGTTGATGACCATTGATAATATCCGGGAACAGCACGGCAGAATAAAGGAAAAGCTTACCGGTAAGGGGCTTTTGCTGATTCGCTCCTTTGAGGCAGGAACCCGCACGGGTATGATCACCACCCGGTGGGGAGGGAAAAGGGTTCAGCGATTGCTTGCAGAAACGGCGGAGCAGCCTGAAATTGAATATATGATGATCACCGACCGCGGGGGCCTCATTCTTGCCCACAGTGATGAGACAAAGGTGGGGCAGATATATGAAAAGATGCCGGACATTGTTTTTGACCAGGGGAAATTGCCTCTTTTTCACCGGGATTTTACTTCAAAACACGGGGCCCATGTTTTTGAAGTATATAAAGAATTTACGCCGGTACATCGAAATTTCAGACACAAAAGGCCCTCCAGGGTGTCGCCTGAATGCCTGATTGATAAGGATAATATCCGTTGCCCCCCGGCGTCTTTGGACGAAAAATGGAAAGCCCCCCCCCCCATGCCGGGGAAGATGGACTGGTTCAGGTCCCATTTTTCCCCCCTGGGGAATGGAGAAGAAAGACGTCAGCACCAGGTGATTTTTGCAGCCATCAATATGAAGGAAATTGACCAGATTAAGCATAAGGCAGTGAGCCATGCCATCTTCATGGGCATCCTTTTCTTTGCCCTGGGGGGAGTTGGGGTGGTGTGTGTGGTGGCCTTGCAGGGATATCGATCTGCCAAAAGTTCACTGTCCCGGGTGAAGGCCTTTTCCGATGAGGTCATTGCCAACATGCCCGCAGGCTTGATCACCGTGGGGAAAAACATGGAGATCACCTCCCGCAACGGTGCCGCCCTGGAAATCCTCGGGCCTGTAAACCAGGGGGAAATTAAATTGCCCCCTGAGATGGCTGTTTTGGTAAAAGGAATCAAAGGGACCCCCCATAAGACAGCCGGGGAGATCTCCTGCACGGTGCATGGAGACCGCCAGTTGCTTTTGGATGTGACAGCCTCATCTATCTTCAGTGGGGAGGGGATGCAGTCTGGCTATTTATTTCTTTTCCATGATTTAACGGAATTTAAAGCCATGAAAAAGGAGGTGGACCGGAATCGACGCCTTGCCGCAGTGGGTAAGCTGGCCGCCGGGGTGGCCCATGAAATAAGAAACCCCTTAAGCTCCATCAAGGGCTTTGCCACCTGGTTTTTTGAACGCTATGAAGATATCCCGGAGGATCGGGAGGTGGCAGGGATAATGATCCAGGAGGTGGAACGATTGAACCGGGCAGTGACCCAACTCCTGGAATTTGCAAGGCCTGTGCCCGTTGTTAAAAAACGGGTGAATATCAAAGAGATGATTGATCACTCCCTCCGGTTGATTGCCCCTGATTTAAAAAAACAGCAGATTGCCATGAAAACCCTTTTTGAGACGGATACGGTGTGGCTGAACACCGACCCTGATCGGGTGAATCAGATTTTGTTAAATCTTTATTTAAATTCCCTGCAAGCCATGGATAATAGGGGGACGCTGTCTGTCACGGTGACCAATGCCCGGGGCCGAAGTGGCATTGTCATTGGGGTGGCAGATACAGGGCGGGGGATTTCCCCGGGGGATCTGGATAAAATATTTGACCCTTATTTTACCACCCGATCCACTGGAACAGGTCTTGGCCTTGCCATGGTATATCGTGCGGTGGAAGCGTTGGGAGGGGATATCTGGGTGGAAAGTTCACCGGGTGGGGGAGCACGATTTTTCATTCAGTTGGAAGATGCCTCTTGATATATACAAAAAGAGTGTGCCTACTGGTTTTTACCCAATGAGCCAGTTTTGTTTGTATGTCGACATATTGGGGAGGGGACAGAGGGGACAGGATTGGCTTATGGGCATCATTTTGGGAATACATGGCTTGCGTTGGATGGGGATTTATAACGCTCCATAAGCTAAACTTGGGACGTTTCTTTAAAGAATGGATCATGGAATAACCAGAAAAAGACACGGGATGGCAGGCAGATATGAAAGAAAAAAAGAGGGTGCTGGTTGTGGATGATGATGCCGGGCATCGAAGCATGTTAAAAACGCTTCTCAGCGGATGGGGGTATGAAATCGCCCTGGCCGACGATGGCACGGTGGGGGTAAAAAAAGTTCAGGAGGGTGGGTTTGATATTGTTCTGATGGATATGCGCATGGTGAACATGTCTGGAATGGAGGCTCTGGAGGCCATTCATCAATACAATCCTTCTTTACCGGTGGTGATCATGACAGCCTATTCTTCCGTGGAAACCGCTGTGAATGCCCTTAAAAAAGGGGCCTGTGATTACCTGACCAAACCCCTGGATTTTGAGAAACTAAAATTAACCATGGCCCGCATATTGGAAAGCATTTATCTGAAACAGGAAAATGAAACCCTGAAGCAACGGCTGGGAAAGGGCTTTGACCGGGAGCGAATTATTGGTCGCAGCGCTGCCATGAATACCCTTTTGGACACAGTTGAGATGGTGGCCTCTTCGGATGCAAATATTCTCATCACAGGGGCTTCGGGTACGGGTAAGGAGCTCATTGCCGGGGCGGTGCACTTTAACAGTCCCAGAAAGGCTGCCCCCTTTGTGCGCATCAATTGCGCCGCCATCACGGAAACCCTGCTGGAATCGGAATTGTTTGGCCATGAACGGGGGGCCTTTACCGGGGCGGAACGTCAGCGAAAGGGGCGGTTCCGGGAGGCCCATGGCGGCAGCATCCTGCTGGATGAAATAGGAGAGATGACCCTTGCCATGCAGGCAAAGCTGTTACGGGTTCTCCAGGAAAAGGAGGTTACCCCTGTGGGGGGGGATAAAAATATAAAGGTGGACGTCCGGGTCATTGCCTCCACCAACAGGGATTTGGCGGACATGGTGGCCCAGGGCACCTTTCGTGAAGATCTTTTTTTTCGCCTGAATGTGGTACGCCTGTCCATTCCAGCACTGGGTGAGCGGCGGGAGGATGTTCCAGAGCTGGCTCTTTATTTTCTTAAAAAGTTTGCTGAAAAAAATCATCGGGATATCAAAGGGTTTGCACCGGAGGCCATGGAGGCCATGATTCATTACGCCTGGCCGGGGAATGTCAGAGAGCTTATGAACTGTGTGGAACGATGTGTGGTGCTGGCCCGGTCCCAATATATCACCTTTGACGATCTTCCCTTTGCCCCGGGGGATGAGGGAGTTGGAGAAGATCAATCTGGGCTGGTAAGCCATTTGCCCATGAAGGATATCCCTTTGGTTGAAGTAGAGCGGGAGGCCGTGCTACAGACCCTGGATTCGGCCGGTGGAAATCGCAGTGAGGCGGCCCGGCGACTGGGAATTACCAGAAAAACTTTGTTGAAAAAATTGAAACAATACGGCAGGGCATAGATTAATTAATCAGGGGTGTAAATATGCTGGCACACATTGACAGGGAATGCAGTGTCCTCTAAGATATACTGAGGTTACAAGGCAATGGATGGGGATAGACAGTCAACAATTCTGAGCTGAAGACCCAGGGGCGTTTTTGCCGATTTTTTATAAAAAGGGGTGTGCATCGTGGAATCCATGGAGAATAAAAGGGCAGTTGAGCGGTTTGATCTTGAGATCCCGGTTCAATTAAAATTTGTGGAGGGAGAGACCCATTCCCAGGGCACCATGAATCTTCGAAGCAAAGATATCTCTTCCACCGGTGCCTTGGTAAATCCGGGTAATGGCCTGGAGGTGGGCATGGTGATGGAGTTGAATCTTGATATTCCTCTGGGTTACCTTGGGCCAGCGGGCAGTCGTGCCCGGGTATCAGTCAGGGGGAGGGTGGTGCGATCAACGGAAAAGGGCACAGCATTTTCTTTCCAGGGAGAGGCTGATTTTGAATATGGGCCTGATAAAAAAAAGGTATCTCAGAATACCATTTTAACCCCCAGGGAACAGGAGATATTGGAGCAAATTGCCCAGGGTGCTTCCAACCGTCAGATTGCCGAGGCGCTTTACATCAGTCCCCATACCGTGAAAAGCCATCTGCACAATATTTTTCAGAAAATTAATGTCAGCGGTAGATTGCAAGCTGCCCTGTGGGCTGCAAAGCATCTTGCTCTGGAGGTCTCCTGAGCAAGATGTTGTTTAAATTTTTGGGCTACGCCCCTAAAGCGGGACGAATTTTAGCCTTGATGACTATGCAGATCAAGGCTATCCAAGCCATTTGTTTTACAAACTGTCCAAGCTTAAGTGGGTTAGCCTAAATCTTTGATAGGAGTCAACGCCTCCTCCTGAATCAGAGATTCAGAAGGGGTCTGGCGAAGAGTTGCAGCAGTGGAGAATAAGTGCTGACTACCTTCGATCCGGCCAAATGGTTTCTGACATTTCCGTTAATTTGTACTTTTGAATTTTACCACTGGCGGTCATGGGGTAGCCCTCTACAAAGGATACATATCGGGGGATTTTATGTCGGCTGATGTTCCCCCGGCAAAAATCCTTTATATCACTCTCCTCAATGTCCGACTCTTTTTTGCGAATAATGAATGCCCCCACCTCTTCGCCGTACTTCTCACTGGGAACTGCAGCCACCTGGATATCCTGGACCCCCTCCATGCGGTAAAGAAATTCTTCAATCTCTTTGGGGTAGATATTTTCACCGCCCCGGATGATCATATCTTTATGTCGACCGGTGATGGAAAGAAATCCGTCGGGGTCCAATATGCCAAGATCGCCGGAATGAAGCCATTGGTCTTTGTCCACGGCTTCGGCGGTGGCATCAGGATTGTTGTAGTAGCCTTTCATGACGTTGTAGCCCCGGCAGCACACCTCCCCCTGGGTATTGGGGGGCAGGGTATCACCGGTTTCCAGATCAATTATCTTGACTTCAATGTGGGGCAGGGCCTGGCCCACGGTTTCCACCCGTTTTTGAAGTTCATCATGGATGCGGGTATAGGTCATCACCGGAGAGCCTTCGGTGAGGCCATAACAGATGGTAATCTCGGACATGTTCATTTTTTCAATGACCTGTTTCATGATCTCCACCGGACAATTGGAGCCTGCCATAATACCGGTTCTAAGGGTGGAAAAGTCAAATTTGGAAAACAGGGGATTTTCCAGCAGGGCAATGAACATGGTGGGTACGCCATAAAGGGCGGTGCAGCCTTCCTGCTCCACCGATGCCATGACCAGCAGGGGATCAAACCCTTCCAGAATTACCATGGAGGTACCATGGGTCACAGCGGCAAGGACCCCCAGCACACAGCCAAAACAGTGGAACAGGGGCACGGGCAGGCACAGGCGGTCTTTTTCTGAAAAATTTTGATTTTCACCAATCCAGAAGCCGTTGTTGCCAATGTTGTAATGGCTGAGCATGACCCCCTTGGGAAAGCCTGTGGTACCCGAAGTGTACTGCATGTTTACCACATCATGGGGATTTAGAGATTCTTGTCTTGCCTGATATTCTTCATCTGATACAATGGTGTTTAATCCCCGGATTTCCGGGATGGAGTACATGCCCCGGTGCTTTTCTTGGCCCAGGAAACAAACCCGTTTCAGGTGGGGGTATTTTTTCGATGAAAGACCTCCCCGCTGCTGGGTTTTTAGCTCCGGTACCAGTTCGTAAAGGGTGTTGACATAGTCGGTGTCCTGGAAGCCATCAATGAGAAAGATATTTTCCGTTTCTGACTGCTCAAGGAGGTAAGAAAGTTCCGCTTTTTTATAGTTGGTGTTCACCGTTAACAAGATGGCACCGATTTTGGCCGTTGCAAATTGCAGGGTGACCCAGTAGGGAATATTGGTGGCCCATATGGCAACCTTTTCGCCTTTTTTAATCCCCAATGCCATGAGGCCCTTGGCCATCTCATCCACCACATCGGCAAATTGTCGGTAGGTGAGTCGAAAATCTCTGTCTACATAGACAATGGCTTCATTGTCTGGATATTTCTTGACGGTTTCATCAAGAATTTGACCCAGGGTGATCTCCCTCAAGCCTTTTTGCGTTTCCATTTTATCGTCTCCATGGTCATTGGTTTGGCTTATTTGGGAATGTAGATAACCGCAAGGATTTCCGCTTTTTCATCCCCCATGCAGCTGACATAGTGCGGTACCACGGAATTGTAATAAACGCTGTCACCCTGGTTGAGCAGGTAAGTCTCTTTGCCGTAAATGATTTCAATACTTCCCTGCTGTACCACAATAAATTCTTCCCCTTCATGGGAAGAAAGGATTTTTTCTTTGGCAGATTCCGGAAGGATTTCAACGAAAAAAGGTTCCATGTGACGGTCGGTCTTTCCCTTTCCCAGGGAGTAAAATTTCAGGGCTGCAGGTTTCCCCTTGCCACCGAGCACGCTGATTTCAGCTTCTCTGTCCGGACGTCGAACAATAAAGGGGTCTGTGCTATCCTGGTCATCCAGAAAGGTTCCCAGACGGACTCCCAGTGCCCTGGCAATTTTCATCAAAGGTCCCAGCGGGGGGTAAACATTGTCGGTGAGCATGGTGTTTAAAAATGGAGCCTCAAGACTCGTGAGTTGGGAAAGCTTTTCCAGGTCAATGTCTCTTTTTTCCATGAAATAGGTGATGCGTTGGCTCACTTTTCCGGTTTGCATTGTGTCTCCTCTTGGGGGGGGATGGTTAAAAATTTCAAAAGCTTGATTTATAATAAAAAAAGATAATCTTGTCAAAAAAAATGATGAGGTGGTTGATATTCAATCCTGGGTATAAGATAATAGGATATGGTTCTCGGGGTTGGTTATAACATCGGCCACTCTGGGGAGGAGTCAAGTCTGGGAGATGTTTTTATTATTTATTTGCGGGGAGGGCACCATGTTCTTGTATTATATGTGCCCATCCGTGGTGATTATGAAAAATGAGGGAGTTTAAATATGACAACGGGGAGAAAAGTATTGTGGGTGTTTATTTTGATTTTTTTACACTCACAGGTTAATTTTGCATGGGCCATCTCCATTTCCGAGGAAAAAAAGATGGCCGGGGAGTTCATGAAAGCCATCTCCAAGCAGAATAAACTCATCAAAGATCCCATGTCTGTGGCCCTTGTATCCGAGGTGGGAAGACGCATTGTTGACCATTTGCCCCCCCAGCCGTTTCCTTTCTCATTTTACATTGTGGATGATGGTCAGTTTAATGCCTTTGCCACCCCCGGGGGGAATATCTTTGTGCACCGGGGTTTGATCACCTCTCTTGATAATGTGGATGAATTGGCCGGAATTCTTGGTCATGAGTCGGCCCATGCCGCATGTCGCCATGTCTCCCAGATGATAGACCGGTCCAAGGTGGTGAATATGGGGACCCTGGCAGGGGTACTGGCAGGGGTATTGGTGGGGGTTGCCGGTGGTTCTGATGCCGGACAGGCCGTGGTCATGGGGTCCATGGCGGCGGGACAGACCTCCATGCTGGCCTACAGCCGGGAAAATGAAACCGAGGCGGATCAAAAGGGGATTCTTCTGACCCAGGCCGCCTCTTTTTCCCCCCGGGGATTGTTGACAGGTCTTGAAAAAATTCGTTCCCAGGATTGGTATGGGTCTGAGAAAATTCCTGGATACCTGAAGACCCATCCCGGTTCTGCTGAGCGCATTGTTTATATTTCTTCCTGGCTGGATCAACATGGGGATGAGACTAAAGCCAATAATGGCATTGATCCCTTTCGTTTTGATCTGGTGAAATATCGTCTGGCTGGCCTTTATGGGGAAGTGGATGAAACAGAGCAAAAATTTATTCATCTTCTGGAAAAAAATCCAGATGACCCTGCGGTGCATTATGGGATGGCGGTTTTACTGTCCCGGGTGTCTCGATTGGATGAAGCCCTGGTGCATGTACGCCAGGCACTGGCCCAGAGGGTGTTTGACCCTTATCTCCTCCTGGAGGCAGGCCACATATATCTATTGGCCGGAGATGGTAAAAAAGCCTTTGATCTCATGGGAGGCCTTGAAAAAATACCGGCCATTGCCACCCAGACCATTTATTACCGGGCCTGGGCGCTTTGGATGATGGGGGATGGAGATAAAGGGGAACGGGGGTTATTAAAAACCATACAAACAGCTGGGGATGTGTTTCCCAAGTCCTATTATTTCATGGCTGATCTGGTCAGACAAAAGAAGCGGACAGATGAGACTCATTATTACCTGGGTCGCTACTACCATGAAATTAACTCCTTTAAAAATGCGGTTTTTCATTTGAAAAAAAGTGTTGATCTGCTTCCCGATGGAGAGATGAAAACAACCGCCCGGGAGATTCTTGGGAAGATGGAAAAGAAAAAAAAGGCCTGATCATAGCATAACCGTATTTGTCTTTTCAGGAAGGTGGTTTCTCCGGTGAATGGATCTCTGACTTTTTACAAGATCATCAATCCTAAATTTTAATTCGGCTATGCATTTGCCTTGGATCTACTACACCGGATCATAAATTCCTCGGGGATATTCGTGAAAATTTTTTTGAGTATCAGGGCTTTTTCAGTTGCGTTATCCTCCGATAGATTTAAGATTTGGTGTATTACGCACTATTCCTTGTCAAATCGGGAAAATTTCATGGAAAAGGTTCCCCTGCCCTGGGTGGCAGATCTCAATGCCGTGGAGTAACCAAACATTTTGGATAGGGGAACCGTGGCACTGATCACCTGGATGTCACTTCTGGATTCAATGGATTCAACTTTACCCCCCCGGGTGTTTAAGTCACCAATTGCTTCCCCCATGTAATTATCCGGTACCAGCACCTCCACATCCATAATGGGCTGAAGCAGGTGCACGGCTCCTTGTTCCATGGCATTTCTACAGGCCATGGAGGCACACACGGAAAATCCAAGTTCGGAACTCTGGGATTCCCGGCATGAGGCATCCTTGACAGTGATCCGGGTGTCCACCATGGGATATCCCTTGAGAAAACCACCTTCCAAGGCCTCCCTTGCCCCTTTTTCCACGGCAGAAATATAACTTTCAGGCATGGAGTCTTCCGGGGCCTGGAAGACAAATTCAACGCCTTTATCACGCTCCAGGGGGGACAACTCCAGGGTTATTTCTGCAAAATGCTGTTTCCCGGCAATTTCCCTGTCAAAAAGAGAATGTCCGGTGGAGGGGGCATCCATGCTTTCTCTGTAAACCACCTGGGGACTGCCCACATTTACATCTGTTTTAAATTCTCTTTTCATGCGGCTGATGATGATTTCAAGGTGGAGCTCCCCCATGCCGGACAGTATTGTCTGGCCTGTGTCCTCGTCGGTATTCACTTTTAATGTGGGGTCTTCAATGGTGAATTTTTCCAGCACCTCTTCGAGTTTTTCTTGGTCAGCATGGGTTCTGGGCTCAATGGCAATGGAGATGACGGGTTTATCAAACTCCATTTTCTCCAGAAGCACCTGGTCTTTGGAGGAGCACAGGGTCTCCCCGGTGGAACTTTTCTTCAGTCCCAGGATGCCCACGATGTCCCCGGCATAGGCCTCTTCCACCCGTTCCCGCTTGTTGGCGTGCATTTTAAGAATCCGGGATATTTTTTCTTTTTTGTTCAGGGTGGGGTTGAATACATCTTCACCGGCCTTGAGGGTTCCGCTGTAGATCCTTGCAAAGGAGAGTTTGCGCCCTTCAATCATGGAAACCTTGAAAATCAATGCGGAAAGGGGGGCCGTTTTGTGGGCAGGATATTCAACAATTTTTTCTGTGTGTGGGTGGATGCCCTTCACTGGAGGGATATCTTGGGGGCTTGGCAGAAAATTTTCAATGGCATTTAAAAGGGGTTGTATGCCTTTATTTTTTAAAGCAGTGCCGCACATCACCGGAACCAGTGCCCGGGAGATGGTGGCAGATCGGATGGCATCCTGGAGTTCTTTTATGGAAATGTCCTCTTCCCCAAGGTATTTTTCCATGATGGTGTCATCCACCTCGGACAGGGCTTCCAGAAATGCTTCCCTGTATTCAAGGGCCTGGGGTTCCATGTCCGATTCAATGGGGCCTTTGGAAAATTCCGCCCCCAGGGTTTCGTCATCCCAAGTGATCTGTTCCATGGAGATGAGGTCAATCACCCCGGAAAATTGATCTTCTGAGCCCACGGGAATCTGGAGCATCAATGGTGTGGCCTTGAGACGTTCCTGGATCATGTTGACCACCTTAAAAAAATCAGCACCGGTGCGGTCCATTTTATTGATAAAGGCAATTCTGGGAACATCGTATTTGTCTGCTTGGCGCCACACGGTTTCCGATTGAGGTTCCACCCCGCCCACGGCACAGAACACCCCCACCGCCCCGTCAAGGACCCGAAGTGCACGCTCTACTTCAATGGTGAAATCCACGTGGCCCGGGGTGTCTATGATCTGGATCAGGGATTTGTTCCACCGACAGGTGGTGACAGCAGAGGTGATGGTGATGCCCCGGTTCTGTTCATCCTCCATCCAGTCCATGACAGCTTCCCCATCGTGGACTTCGCCGATTTTATGGGATTTGCCTGTGTAATAAAGGATTCGTTCGGTGACTGTGGTTTTGCCCGCATCAATGTGGGCCATAATACCAATATTGCGTATCTGGGAAATGGGTGTTTTTTTACTCATGATCTATGCCTGCTTATGGTGAAGGATTCCAGGGGGCCGCATTGAAAAAATGGCTTGGTTTTAATTTCAGCCGTCCCGGCCAATTCTTGGCACAACGGGGTCAGACCTGTGTGCTCCAGTCTGCGTCTGGGATGAGACTACCCTTTGATCAGGAACAATGGTTTGTTCAGCCATTGTTTATCACTGGGCAGTGAGATGTGACCACACCTGTAAAATTTTGTTGTTTAATTAAGATTAAATTGGATACAGGAACCGACAAAAAGTGTCAAGAAAATAAACATTTGAAAAGATTTTGCCTTGCAAACAGAGGCTCTTTTATATAAGATTAAAAATTTAATTGTCAGATCAACTTTCGCTCCCCAGCATTGGCTGTGAGATGGTTTTATGCGCTTGGCCCCTGACTCTTTTGTCCGGTTCAGTGCTGTGGTTGTGGTTTCTGAAAGTTTGAGAGATACAATCTAAAGAGGCTGGCATGGTAACCGGATTTGAAAAGCTGGTGGAACAGAGGATCATAATGGCCCAGCAAAAGGGAGAGCTGGATAATCTGCCCGGTGCGGGAAAGCCCTTGAACCTTGAAGACATGAAACTCCCCGAGGACTTCCGCATGGCCCATCGGGTGCTTAAAAATGCAGGATTTCTACCACCGGAGGTGAAATTAAGAAAGGAGATTGAAAATGTCGAATTGCTTCTGCACACAATGTCATCTGATGCACCGGAACGCTACAAGGCTCAAAAAAAATTAAATTTTTTGATTACCCGATTGAACGTTTCCCGGGGGCAGCACGACAAATGTCATATTCCCGGCCTTTATCAGGACCGTGTGATTAAAAAAATTTTATAGGCAAACCCGCACTGCTCATGGGGAGCCAGCGTACTTCATATATCACGCCCGGAGGTGGAGTTCATTGCAGGGATGCCGTCGTAAACGGTTGAATTTTATAAATATAGTTAAGAACTCATGGGGTGTAAGTCCTTTGTTCTCGATACTTCATGTGCTGTTTTAAATTTTTATTGACCACATCATAGGCAGGAAATAGAAGAGCCTATGACTGACGAGTTAGGATTTTATGAAAAATAAAAGACGAGACCAGGAGGGGATTTTTAAGAGCCTCTTTGCCGCATATTTTGTTCTGCTTCTACATGTGTTTTTATTGGCTGGCACTGGTGTCACAGTGGTTCTGTTCAAGGGGGTTTACCATTATTTGCCATGGATCATGGCAGGCCTTGCCCTTCTTATTATAGCGCTTTTCTGGATTTTTTATCTGAGGATAAAAAAAAACACCCGGGAGATAAAAGAGATCCTTGCATTTCCCCAGTTCCAGGGCCGCAATGTTGAGATCAAGCTTCTGGGGGGGATGGCATCTGTTAAAATTGATGGCGGTACTCCATCTGCTTCTAATATGATGGCCCTGGAACATACCCCGGCATCCCAGGGGAATGCCATCCCCATGCTTGAAGCCGTGTCGGACTCACCGGACAAACGCTTGTCTGATCTGGCCCAGCTCTATCTGAGTGATTTAATTACCAGGGAAGAATTTGACTTGGCCAAGGAACAGATTTTTTCCGGGGATCATGATGCCCCTCCGGAAACCGTCAGTGTGGATAATATTCTGGATCAAAATTCGCAAATGGATAAACCAGGGGAAATTGAATGAAAAAAATAAGACTGGCATTGTTGTCGGGCGGAGATACGCCGGAAAGGGATGTCTCCCTGAACAGTGGGCAACAGGTTTATGAGGCCCTGGATAAAAACAAATATGATATAGTTCGTTACGATCCTAAAACAGATCTGGCACTTCTTGTGGCCCAGGCCGCATCCATTGATGTGGCCCTGTTGATCCTACATGGCCCCAACGGAGAGGATGGCACTGTTCAAGGACTTCTGGATTTATTGAAAATTCCCTACCAGGGAGCCGGTGTGCTGGGAAGCGCCCTTGCCATGAACAAGCTGGCAGCTAAGGAGATGTATATCCAGGCACAGATTCCGGTTCCAGAACATTTGGTGATTCATAAATCCATGACCCGGGATACGGCATACTATGTTCAAAAGTTAGGACTGCCCCTGGTGGTGAAACCGGTTTGTGCAGGTTCCAGTGTGGGTATGTCCATTGTCCGGGAAGAAAAAGAACTGGCAGCCGCGGTTCAAACGGCGTTATCCTTTGATGATGTGGTCATGGTTGAGACCTATGTGGATGGGGTGGAACTCACCTGCGGGGTGTTGGGAAACAATACCCTGGAGGCCCTGCCGGTCATTGAAATTTTGCCTGGTGAGGGATTTGAGTTTTTTGATTACACTGCCAAATATACCCCAGGTGCCACCGAGGAGATATGTCCTGCCCATATTGAAGATGCCATTCGGGATCAGGTCCAGGCCCATGCCATGGCCGCCCACAGAGCATTGTTCCTGAAAGGATACAGTCGCACAGACATGATTTTTTCCCGGGGCAGGCTTTACGTACTGGAGACCAACACCATTCCCGGCATGACCGCTACCAGTTTATATCCCCAGGCTGCCCAAGTGGCTGGATACTCTTTTCCTATGCTTCTGGATCGCCTCATTGCCCTGGCCATGGAGTAGGCTATCCCCCATGGGTTGTCGTCCCAACAAGTGTAAACTGAAAAATCCAGGATGCCAGAAAATGATTATTGTGTCGAATCAAGCTCGAACAAAAAATGACGTGGTTTTTTCGGTGTATCCGACACCAAAGCACGTTGAAAAATATAGATAACTGACTCAGGAGAAGATAAAAATGAAGGTTCTTGTGGTGGGAAGTGGCGGCAGAGAGCATGCGCTTGTGTGGAAAATTGCCCAGAGTAATCTGGTGGATAAAATTTATTGTGCACCCGGCAATGCCGGAACTGCCATTGAGGCTGAAAATATTGCCATTGGAGCCGAAGATATTGAGGCCCTGGCGACCTTTGCCGGGGACAATGAAATTGACCTCACCGTTGTGGGGCCGGAAGCGCCTTTGGCCCAGGGTATTGTGGATCTGTTTGAAGAGAAAGGGCTCAAGGCATTTGGGGCCTCCCGGGGTGGTGCCCAGCTGGAAGCCAGCAAAATTTTTGCCAAGAATATTATGGAAAAATATGGTATTCCCACGGCCCGGGGCAAAGCCTTCACCGACGTGGACAAGGCCCGGGATTACATTCGTCGCATGGGGGCTCCCCTGGTGGTCAAGGCCGACGGCCTGGCCGCTGGCAAGGGAGTATTTGTGTGCACCAGTGAAGGAGAGGCTCTGAATGCCCTGGATGCCATGATGCAGGAGGGTATATTTGGCGATGCTGGCTCACTGGTGGTGGTGGAGGAGTGCCTTGAAGGTGAAGAGGCCTCCTTTATTGCATTGACCGATGGGAAAACCGTGCTGCCCATGCCCACCTCCCAGGATCACAAGCGGGTTTTTGACAACGATGAAGGCCCCAACACGGGCGGGATGGGGGCCTATTCTCCAGCCCCGGTGCTGGATTTTATGCTCCGGGATCGGGCCATGAAAGAGGTGATGATCCCTGCGGTGGAAGGCATGGCCACCGAAGGTATTCCTTTTAAGGGGGTTCTTTATGCCGGGCTCATGATCCACAAGGATCAGATCAAGGTGCTGGAATTTAATGTACGCCTGGGTGATCCTGAAACCCAGCCCATTCTTATGCGCTTGAAAAGTGATCTGGTGCCCCTTATGGAAGCCTGCGTGGATGGTACACTTCATAAATACACCACAGACATTGATCCCAGAAGCACTATGTGTGTTGTCATGGCCGCCGGTGGATATCCCGGGACCTATGAAAAGGGTGCCGTGATCAAAGGCCTTAAAGATGCCGCAAACCTTGAAGATGCGGTGGTTTTTCATGCCGGAACCAGCCTGGATGGCAATGATGTGAAAGCTGTGGGAGGACGGGTACTGGGCGTCACGGCCCTGGGAGACGGGGTAAAGGATGCCATGGATAAAGCCTATGCTGCCTGTGCAAAGATCTCCTGGAAAGACTGTTTTTATCGTAAAGATATTGGGGCCAAGGCCCTTGCGCGACTGTCCGTGGCCCCCAGGGTGGGGGTGATCATGGGCAGTGATTCTGATTTACCGGTGATGGAGCAGACCCTGAAGATGCTCAAAAAATTTGATATTCCCTATGAGGTCACCGTGGCCTCGGCCCACAGAACCCCTGCCCGGGCCGAAGCCTTTGCCAGAACAGCCCGGGAAAAGGGCATGGGCGTCATCATTGCCGGTGCCGGCCATGCGGCCCATCTGGCCGGTGTCCTGGCGGCCCACACCACCCTTCCCGTTGTGGGAGTTCCCATTGACTCTTCGGCATTAAAGGGGATGGATTCTTTGCTGGCAACGGTTCAGATGCCCCCGGGTGTTCCTGTGGCCACCATGGCCCTGGGAAAACCAGGTGCCATGAATGCCGGTATTTTTGCGGCCCAGATTCTCGCTGTGTCTGATCCGGTGCTGGCGGAAAAACTGGCAGACTATAAAAAAGAGATGGCAGATAAGGTCAATAAAAAGGCTGAGAATCTTGCCTGGTAAAGAGTTGGACATTGAAAGGGCAGCGAATCTCATTAAAGAAGGGGGGATGGTGGTCTTTCCGGCCAAATGCCTTTATGGTCTGGCTGTGGACGCCTTTAATCCTCAAGCGGTGTCCCGGATATTTAAGGTCAAACGGCGCCCGCCATCCAACCCCATTTTGGTGTTGATTTCTGATGTGTCCTGGCTTGGGCAATTGGTGGCAAGGATTCCTGCTACTGCCCGGGCCATCATGGAACATTTTTGGCCCGGTGATGTAACCCTTGTGTTTGAGGCCGGAGCAGATTTACCAGGGGTGTTGACCGCCGCCACCGGCAAGATTGGTGTGCGGTTGCCCCAACATCCTGTTGCCCGGGCTCTGGTAAAGGCTGCTGGAATTCCGGTGACCGGTACCAGTGCCAATATCTCCGGTGAGAATGGGTGCCGCAGGGTCGATGAACTGGATTCCCGGGTGTTACAAGGAGTTGATATGGTGCTGGATGAAGGAATCTTAAAAGGGGGTAAAGGCTCCACTGTGGTGGATGTGACCCAGTTTCCGCCCAAGGTATTGCGCCAGGGAGAAATTGGAAAAGCTGAAATTTTGCAATGTGTGTCAGGAATTCATTGACAAAATATTTTTTTTGGCTTAAAAAGCAAAACAAATTGGTTCCTGGTTCAAAATTTTGAATTTTTTGTGGAACTATATTTAAGTAAATACGCCGGAGTGGTGGAATTGGTAGACGCAGAGGACTCAAAATCCTCCGGGCTTTATGCCCTTGAGAGTTCAAGTCTCTCCTCCGGCACCATATAAAAATAAAAAAAGGATTTCAGCATTTTTGCTGAAATCCTTTTTTTATATGAAACTCCGTCCAATGAATTGTAATAACTGGAGTTTCGATATTTGTTGTGGCAGGCCAGATCCCCAATACTGTTTGCCCGTGGTAGTTTATACGGAGCTTAGTCTAAGGTATTGTAATTATTATGGTTTAGGCTTTTTGTTGTGGTAGGTGTTTACTGCAATGTGGGTTACCAAAATAAAAAATAAGCACATAATAAGCATTAGGTAAACGGTGCATGTACCAGGACACCTTATCAGATAAGGAATGCCATCAATATTGTAGCAGCAATTCTAATTATGGCTTTTAATCGACTCCTTTGGCGTGTAACTATCTGAAATCAAGTGATGAAAATTATTATTCTATTGCTTTTAAAAGCATATGCCTCCAAAATTAGAATTGCTGATATTGTAGGCATTTGGTCGTTTTGCTAAAATTAGGATATTCCGAATTTCTTTAAAACCAGTGTTTGATCCAAGTGAGGGCGGCGGCTTCATCCAGAGTTTATGAATTTTTAAACAGTTTTTACCCTCCCTGATTTTAAAAAAGGGGGGTGCTGGTCATAAAGTGGGCCATTATGTTGGATATAAATTATTAACCATTACAAATGCTTGGAATAATAATATTCTTTTGCTGTTAGCGCTCCACTGGAAAATTGCCGACGTTATGATCAAACCCTATAAAAGATATAAAAAGACAAAACAATCACAATCACCACAAGGCCAAGAAGTATTAACAGCTGGCTGTCATTTCGTAGACGATTGGTCCAATGTTCTTTCCCAGGGGCCTTTTTCACAAAAGGTGACTTATCGTGTGCTATGGCATCTTCTTTGTACTTTGTTTCCTGGTAAACATCTGAAACTGCGCCTCCTCCATGATATGAAAATTTTTTTTCGGTCTGTTCTCCATGGCGCATAGCTCCATGGATTTCTGGTGGGTATTTAATGTCGTCTTCCCAGTTCTCTGTTTTGTTTTGTTCCTTCATGGGAACCGGTGAAGTCCACCCATGCTCCTCGGTTACCACCGGTGAAAGCTGTAACTCCTGGACGCACTCCAGAATCATATCACCATCAATAATGTGTGCTTCCTGAACAAATCCGGTCAATAGCGCAAGATCACAAATAATATTGGTAACCCGGGGATTTCCGCCGGAATATCGGTAAATGATGGAGCAAGCCTCGTCGTTGAAAATAGGATCTGTGGTACCGGCAATTTTAAGACGATGCCGGATGTACATTGCCAGATTTTTTTCGTCAAGGCTGGTTATCTGACAGCTAAAGGTAAGTTTCTGCCTCAGGGATTGGTTGGAATGCAGACCCACCATTTCCCGGAATTCATTTTGCCCCACAAAAAAAATATTGATGAGTTTGGTGTTTTGCCTCTCAATGTTGGACAGCATGCAGATTTCTTCCAGCAGGTCAGTCTTGATTCGCTGGGATTCGTCAATGATAAGTAAAATTCGCTTGCCTGCATCATGGGCGTTGTTGAGAAATCGGGAAAAGCCAATGAGGAATTCCCCCTTTGATCTAAAGGTGTGCTCCATGCCAAATAGATAGGCAATATGATTGAAAAGATCCATCAAAGAAAGTCCAGGATCACACAGCACCCCACAGATAACGTTTTTTTTGAGTCTGCTCACAAAGGCGTTGATCAATGTGGTTTTTCCGCAGCCCACATCTCCGGTTAACATCAGAAAACTTTTATTCTCATAAATACCGTACTTGAGGGTGGACAAGGCCTCCTGGTGGGTTTCACCCAGCCAGAGGAACCTTGGATCTGATGTGATCTGGAAGGGTGGGGTTTTTAATTTATAATAGGATAGATACATGGATTTTTATTTATATCTCTTTGTATGAAAAAGCGGTTAATGAAGTGCAGTGATTTTGTGTTTGGAAAAATTTTACCAGAGTCCCCACTGACCTGTAAACCACACGTAAATGCCCAGGGCCAGATTGGTGGTCCCATGGGCTATTATGCAGGCCAAAAGTCCCCCTGTTCTGATGAGCAAAAATGCCATTAACAGGCCATAGGCAAAGGCTGCGGGCCATTCATGGATGGAATGGCCCATGGTAAAAAAGACTGTGGAAACCACCACTGCTGGCATGGACCATGAGGGTTCCGTGCCAGCAGCGATGCTGCCATGATCCAGAGCAAGTGCCAGAGCATCTTTTCTTTTTCTAAACTGTTCCCATTGGGAGGCCAGTCTAAAGAGATACCCCCGCATGAGTAATTCTTCAAACACAGGCACCAGAAATGCGGCAGAAGTCACCCTGATGAAAAAAGGCAGGGTGTCCCAGGCAAGCACATTGTCGGAGATAAAAGGGGCCACCAGCATCACCCAGAGGACACACCCTAAGATACCCCAGCAGATACCCATAAAAATTGAGTTGGACCTGGAGTGACCTGAAAATATGGAAAGATAGCATTTGCGAAAATACCATAGCAAGGCTGTTACAACCACCGTTCGCAGTGCGTAGATCCAAGCCATATCCAGCCAACCGTTCAGTAGCGTAAAAACAAGCACCCAGACTATATATGGCAATGCATATGGTAATAAAAGCTCTCGATTGGTTTTACATGTCAGCATGGCATTCACTATATAAAAGCGTTTATAAACCTCCATAGCTCATCGTCAGCGAAAAGGATGATAGGGATACCATTGAAAAGTATCCTTTTTTACATACCCAAACCAGATCAAATTAACAAGGAGTATTTTAATATCCAGATAACATTGAAACACTTGCATTCTTTCCGTATTTATCATAAACCTGAATAAAAATAAGGGCAATTATGGTGAAGGCATGCAAAAGAAAAGGAAACTGGCCGTGGTTGATCAGATATCCCAACACACTCTGGACCTTTTACTGAATATCGTTCTGGATGTGATGAAAAGTAAAAGTGGCTCCATCATGCTCACCGATGGTTCCTCTCCGGAATTGACCATTCAAAGTGCAAAAGGATTAAAAAAAGAAATCATTGAAAATACCCGTGCGCGATTAGGCTATGGTGTGGCAGGTAAGGTGGCCATAGATGATTTTGCCATATATATTAAGGGGGATGGCAAGGACCGCAGGGATCAAATCAACCCCGAGGATTTGACCCGGAAAGACATTGATCACTCTTTGATCATTCCTTTGAAGCTGGGTAACGGTACTTTGGGTACCCTTAATATCAACGCCATGGATCTCACCGAATCAGAATTGGCAGAAAAGCACCTGCTGACCCAGGATATTGTCTCCCGGTTTTATAACCACCTTGTCAATGCCGAAATTCCACTTGCTCACCACTCACCACCTTCCCAGCTGCACATGATGAATATGTTTCGAGAATATAATGTTCTCCGGGAGCTTAGAATTGTTTTTGATTATATTTTCCAGATTATCACCGATGTGAGTGGCATCCAGAAAAAAGGAGTATTTTTCCTTAAAAATAAGGACTCAAATTATTTTGAGCTGGTACTTGGCTATGGGTTTGAACCCGGTAACCATCGCAGCCTGTACGAAGAATTGGCACCTTCCATCCAGTCAAAACTTTCAGATCCCCCCCACTACATGGAGATTTTCAACAAAGCAGATTTGGCCCTGCATAGCCAGAATGCCTTTGTCAATGAAGAATTTGTGGTGGTGTTTCCCCTGAGCTCCACCGATGAAAAGAGTGTCGGCCAGGGTCAGCTGGTGTTGTTCAACCACGAAAAACCCGCCATTGATAAAGAGCAGGAAAGGATACTGAAAACCATCTGTACCCGGGCAGCAGAAACCATCCAAAATTCAAACGTCAACCAGGGGTTCCGGGATCTCACCTACACAGATAGCCTCACCGGTACCTATAATTATGGCCTGTGGTGGAAGCGGCTCAACGAAGAGTTCAGTCGACTCCGGAGGGAAAAAAAAGGAATTATTGCCTTGCTGCTGCTGGATGTGGATCGATTTAACCAGGTCAATCTTGCCCATGGCTATTACGCCGGGGACCAGATTCTGAGATTCATTGCAGATAAAATCCTGGGGTGTGTCCGCACCAACGATGTTGTGGGCAGAATTGGCGGAGAAGAGTTCGGCGTGATTTTGCTGAAGTCCTCTAAAGAATCTGCCCAGATGATTGCCAACCGCATTCTGGAGGCAGTGGAGCACCTTTCCGATGAGATGCATCTGAATTTGAAATCCCCCATCACCTTGAGCGGTGGGATTGCTGGATTCCCCATGGATGCCGACACCCCGGAAAGTCTGGTGCAAAAAGCTCAGACAGCTATTATATCCGCTAAAATCATGGGGGGAAACGCCATCAAACTTTTTGAGCACATGGAGGAGTAACCCATTCTTTTTTCTACCCGCACCCCCCTTGGAACCTTGAGTATCATGCTGGTGGACGTGGTGATTGCCTATATCGCTTTTGGGGTTATCACACCTCTTATTTCTCCCCTCACCGATTTGTTTAATCCTGGACATTTGAGTGGGAATATAGCCATTGTCACCCTCATCGTAGCCACCATCATCTCTTTGCTGTCCCAGCGGCTTTATATGCCTGTGAAGTTTAATTATTTGTGGGATCTGTTTAAAAAAATAATTCCCGCTTTTTTCTTCACCTTTTTTTTTACGGCCACCCTTTTTTTCTTTTCCACTGCCGTGGTTCCCAGGCATTATTTTTTTTTGTTACCCCTGATGTTTAGCTTTACCATGATATTTCTTTTTCGGTGGGTTATATTCTATTTTCTTTCCTATAATCGTGAAAAAATTTTAATTTTGGGTATAACTTCCCAGGCAGCTGAAATTATAAAAGAGGCCCGGGAGAAAAAATGTGTGGGCTTTGAAGTTATTGGATTTATTACCACGCTGGCTTCCCAGGTGGGGCAGCTGATCCATGATGTTCCGGTGCTGGATACCATGGATCAATTGGAAAAATTGGTCTCTTCCCGCACCGTTGACACCATTGTGGTTACCCTGAGAAATCGCCGGGGGAAATTGCCGGTGAAGGAGCTTTTGCAGTGTAAATTCAAGAATATCAGGGTTCTTGAGGGCACCCAGTTTTATGAAACCGCCCAGCGTAAACTGATTATTGATGATTTTTTTAAACCCAGTTGGTTTATTTTTGAGGAAGGGTTTTACCATACCTCCCTTCACACAGCCGTTAAACGGTTGCAGGGATTGATTATTTCCTTTTTGTTGCTCATTTTCATGTCCCCTGTTCTGCTTATTACGGCTTTTTTAATCAAGCTGGAGTCTCCAGGGCCGATTTTTTATCTCCAGGAAAGAATGGGAAAGAATGGCAGAAAATTTAATTTAATTAAATTTCGATCCATGACCGCCATGGCGGAAAAGGACTCCGGTCCCACCTTTGCCATGAAAAATGATATCCGGGTTACCCGGGTGGGGCGGTTTATCCGTAAAGTTCGTTTGGATGAAGTGCCTCAATTCATTAATATTTTCAAGGGAGATATGGATTTTGTGGGACCCAGACCCGAACGGGAGGTGTTTACTAAAGAGCTTGAAAAAACAGTTCCCTATTATAATTTCCGCCATGCCGTTCGCCCGGGACTCACTGGCTGGGCCCAGGTCAATTATCCCTATGGGGAAAATTTTGAAGACAGCAAGAAAAAGCTCAATTATGACCTCTACTATGTCAAGCATTTTTCATGGTACCTGGATTTGCTGATTTTTTTAATGACCTTTCGAGAGGTGTTTTTTGGGAAGGGGCGTTAGGAGGGCGGCATTATGCCATTTTTATTATTTGTTTTGTCGGTGGTAGATATGGCAGTTATTAATAAAATCCCAAAACTAAGAAAAAAAGATATGTAAATATGGGGTGATGCCCAAACATTTACATTACCAACCAGAATATTTACAAAGATATACCTGGTTTATCTTAAAAACGGAGGATATATGCATTTTCAAAAAAAGTGTCTTGATTTTATTTTCATGGTCTCCATCCTTTTATTGACCCTTGGCCTCTGGGGATGCCAGGGAGAGCAGGAAAATGCAACGTCCCATCTTAAAAAAGGGGCGGATTATTTTTCCGCTGAACAATATCAAAAGGCACGCATCGAATTTCTCAATGCCACCCAGCTGGCCCCGGATAACCCGGATGCATGGTATCAATTGGGGGAGACCATGATTCGCCTGGGCAATGCCAGGGAAGCCTTCCAAGCGTATACCAAAGCAGAAGCACTGGCACCGGACAACCAGGATGTTTTGTTGAAAACAGCCAGTTTTCTCATGCTTTCAGATCAGATAGCCCCAGCCGAAGATAAAATTGAAAAAATTCTTGCCAGTAACCCTAAGAACACAAAAGCCCTGTTCCTAAAGGCCCGGATACTGGCTCAGAAGGGAGATATGGGACAGGCAGAAGCTCTTTTCAATAAAATTATTTCCCTGGAACCGGACCACATAAGCGCCCTTGAAAAATTGGCAGCCCTTAAAACTTTTCAGAAAGATTTCAACGCGGCAGAACAACTCCTGCTCAGGGCGGTGAAGGTAGATGAGGCAAATCTTGCATCCCGGATGATTCTGGTGAGCTTTTATTTGAAAACCAAGGCCTTTGATAAGGCGGAGGCCCAGCTCATCACCGCCGGTCGCCTGAATCCGGATACTGTTGATATTCCCATTTTCATGGGGAATTTTTACATGCGCATGCAGGACGAGGGGGCCGCAGAAAAGGCATATATGCAGGCCCTTGAAATGGCTCCGGACAGTGTTAAGGCCCATGTGAGTGTCGCACGTTTTTACGATATTATTGATAAAGATGACAAGGCCCTGGCCTTGTACACCCAGGCGTTGGAACTGCAACCGGATAATTTACTCCTGAAGAATACCCTGGCACAATTTCATTTTCAAAAAGGTGATATTCCGGCAGCAGCCTCCATTATTGCTGCCATTCTTGACTCCAGGCCAGGCTTTTTCCCTGCTCTGATGCTGGACAGTGAACTCAAAATATATGAAAAGAAATATGGCGCAGCATTGAACCGGTTACAGACCTTGAAGAAAGAACGCCCGGATACCGCCAGAATTTATTATCTCCAGGGGGTGTGTCATATGGGCTTGGAAGATAGTGCCAAGGCCATGACTGCCCTTGCACGGTGTGTGGATCTCAATCCAGATCAATCCAGGGCCAGAATTTTACTGGCCCAGCTTTACTACAATACTGGTGAATTTTTATTGGCACGAGAGCATGCGTTAAATGTATTGGAAAAAGATCCCGCTAATTTTCAGGCCATTGATATTCTTGCCAACTGCTACATGGAGGCGGGTCACCGGGACAAGGCCATTGAAGGATTTAAAAAACTCATTGAAATGGCACCGGAAAACCCCCGGGGATATCAGCTCATGGGTTTGGTATATGCCTATGGTCAGAACTATGATGAGTCCGATGCCTATTTGACCCAGGCTCTTGACCGGTCTCCCTTTGCCCTGGATGTCATCGGGTTGCTGGTTCAGAACCGCGTGACTCAAAAAAATTACAGTGGTGCCCATGCGCTGATCCAAGAACAGCTCAAGGTTCCCAAGGCTTCTCCCCGGTTTATGTCCACCCTTCACAAGCTTACCGGTGACGTTTATCTGGCAGAAAAAAACAAAGAGTTGGCTTTGGCGGCTTTTCAAAGGGCCATTAACTCAGATGCCGACTTCCAGCCGCCTTACTATGCCATGGCCCGTATTTATATGGAAACCGGTAGCCCGGACAAGGCCATTGAGCAGTACACCAAGCTTCTGGAAAAAAATCCCGGTCTGATCACCGCCCACATGATGCTGGGTATTCTCATGGATGCCAAGGGGCTTTATGATGAAGGGGCCATGCATTATCGGAAAGCCCTTGACAATCGTCCCCGGTATGCACCGGCAGCCAATAATTTGGCCTGGCATTTGATCCAGCGAACAGATAAAGTGGATGAGGCCCTTTCCTGGGCCCGGGTGGCCCGGGAGGTACTGCCCGAAGATCCGGCCATCATGGATACATTGGGACTGATTTATCTTAAAAAGGGGCTGGTGGATAGCGCCATCACCGAATTTAGAGACAGCTTGGAAAAGTCTGGCGATAATCCTGAGGTGATGCTTCACCTGGGGCAGTCGTATTACAGTAAAGGGGATATTGGAAATGCCAGAGCCACGCTGAAAAAGGTACTCACACTGGATAAGAATCAAGGTCGGATACAGCAGGCAACTGCCCTTCTTAAAACAATGGGTGAATAAAACCAGATGTGTTGTTCCCATAAAAAAATCCCCCAAAGGCAAAATTAATACCTTTGGGGGATGGACGGCTCACAAAGAATGCTTTATTGTGTGTATTAAGAGCTAAAATTTATTTCGTTTTAATATGTAAGCGAAAGGGTTTATTGACATACAATCAAGGAGGATTTTAAAATGAAAAAAACTTTGTTTTTATTATTAGTGGTATTTCTGGTTTCCGGTGTATCCCAAGCGTTAGCCTATGATTATGGTGTTTCCGTTGGCGATACTGTCAGATGGAATGGATCTTATGTTGGAAGTGGTGGGGAGTTTGGTTTTTCTGTGGTGTCATCTCCTGACGATGCCAATTATGACAACACTGGTTTTAAATGGTCAACATTCTGCGCTGAAATGGGACAGAATTTAGCATGGACCAACACCGTTGATGGAATTGGTAATTCAAATTCACTTGGGACTGGAACACTCACTGATACTGCAGCATGGGCGTATTGGAATTTTAGCCAAGGAGATCTTGAAGGGTATAGCAGTTTTTCTAAAAGGGATCAAAATGACCTACAGCAATTAATATGGTTGGAAATGGGGCAGATAAGCAATGCTTTCTATTACGATGCTTCTCAGGTACTTGAGTGGACGTCTTTAGCATCAGCTGATATCGCTGGTGGCTGGACCAACAGCGGCCTTGTTCAAGTTTTACAATTTACAGATAGCCAGGATGTACTGGTTGCAGCCATAAACCCCAACACCAACCCGGTTCCAGAACCGGCCAGTATGGCACTTCTGGGGATTGGTCTCCTGGGTCTGGTTGTTGTGGGAAGAAAGAAAGCAAAGAAAAATTAAATTTATTGTGAAAATTAATATGGCCGGATCTCTGCCTATAAGACAGGTATCTGGCCATTGCTATTTTGGGTATTTTTTATAAAGAGGGAATTAGTTCTATCACCTGCTCTGCATTATAATTCCAGTTTAACGGTCTTGTCTCCACCGTTTTCCGGGCGACTCGGCCCAATCGAGAAATCATTTCCCCATCCGTCAGCAATGATTCAATCTGCCTGGCCAGATCATCAATATCCCCCGGCTTAAATAAAAGCCCATTATATGCATGAACCAGTAACTCCCTGATATTGGGCTGATCTGGGGCCACAATGGCCTTGCTGGCAGCCATATATTCGATGAGTTTCATGGGGCAGGCGTAGGATGTAGCCGCCGGTTGCAAAGCGATGTCCATCTGATCAAGATAATCCCCCAGCTGATCCCGGGGAACTGCACCTGTGATGGTTACGTGGTTTTCCAGGCCGAGCCTGGTAATATTTTTTTCAAGGATGCCCCGCAGAGGTCCATCTCCCACCAGCAGCAGACGAACATTTTTTTCATGCCATTTTTGGGCAGCAAAAATTTTAACCAGGGATTCCAGGCCATGCCACTGCCTGAACCAGCCAATGAATCCCAAAACCAGCTCTTTGCCTTTTTTCCCGGCAGCATCCACAGGATAGTCTCCAAGATTGATCCCATTGGGCATTACCACAATGTTTTTTTCATCCGCACCCTTGTGCACCAGCATTTTCTTGAGAGCCTCTGTCACGGTAATGCTTCTGGATGAACCGTTGATTATGAGGGTTTCTATGAACTGGGCCATTCCCGAGAAGTAAAGGTCACCATAAGTTTTCTTTTCCCGGGCAAGGGGGGCATTCACCTCCTCGATTAAAGGAATGCCAGTGAGCCGGGAAACCACCAACCCTGCCAGATTATAAATGGAATAACGCTCGTAAATGAATAACGGACGTTCTTTTACCGCTGTCCGGTAGAGCCTGAAAATTCCTGGGATGTTAAATCCGATTTCCATCAGCTCGTATACCAGGCTGGGAAGTACGCTGGAAATCTTACCAAGCACCCCCTCCCGGGATTCCTGGCCCAGAGCTTCATCTTGCACCAGGGCCACCATTTTTATATCAATTCCCTGGCGGATAAATGCGTTGACCATCTCATTGATGTGAATGCCCTGGGCATCCGTGGCCTGGGTTCGATGGTGATAGATTGCTTTTTTTCTCATCTCTTGATAACAATAACTCCTGTTATTCCATTAGCTATTCCCGGTCAATTTCAGGATAACTGTCTAAAAATATTGACATTCACGCTTTGGGTTTTACGAAATCACCTTGGTAGATATTAAATAATATTAGACAGTTAAATGACGATCGGGAATTGCTGTTACTCAATGCACCAATTTTTTAGGATGGTTTAGAAATCCTGACTCTTCTCAGGAATTATCAAGATGAAAAAACTGGATCATGAGTGTTAAATTCTGAATATGGTTCTAACCGAGGCCGCCTGGAAGTGTATTGCCTCCAGCATATCGGATGGGAGAAGGCCTACTAAAACCTGACTCTACCATACATTGCCCGGTCCCCCAAAAATTCCCATGTCCGATTTTATGTCCCCATGTCCGGGGGGAATTGCGGCATCTTTCAGTTCGGGAATTCCTGCGTCAACGGCAAAAGAAGCCGGGTCCAGCCGATAATCGGATATCATGCCATCAGAAGTGGAAACCGTATCAGTAAAGGGCATCTTTCCGTGCATAGAATGTAAATCGAATCCTTTTTTACGCCACAGTTTCCAGTCCATTTTTTTCCCCTGGCTTTCATAAAAATACTGATTTTTCATGCAATAGTAATTATAATCACATACAAAGGATGCCAGTACTCCCCAGTGGATCTGAAAGGGAACGGTTTTTTCTTCAATGACAATATTATTAAGAAACTGAATGCTGGAAGCTCCCTGAATCCCCAAAATTATACTCCAGGCCACATCATGAAAAATATTGTTGATCACCCGAACCCCCGGCCCTGCCACGGTCAGTCCCTGACCATAGATATCAACAAAAAGATTGTTTCGAATCAGTGCATCAGATGCACCATTGATCATGGTTACGGCGGCGCCGCCCTCGTTTGAAGGGTAGGTCCCGATGCGATATATGTAATTTA
>CAKZLA010000211.1 GCA_937124525.1 uncultured Desulfobacterium sp. | reverse complement strand
AAGTGCTGCCGCATGTAGGATGAGAGCTTCTGCCGCTTTATCAATCCCCATTGCCGATTGCGCACGCCAAATTGCAACTCAGCAATTGAGCTTGCTCTTATATCTTGGCAAGTTTCAAAGCCTTTATTTTTAAGTTTTTCGGCTGTCTTAGGGCCAATACCAGGGATCTTTTTTAATGCCAGAGTCTCAACAAATGCCGATACAGACTCTGGCGAAACAACACATTGACCATTGGGTTTGTTTTTGTTTCTGGTGTCATGGTGAAAGGCTAATGCCTCTCTAATGGGATCACCCAGTTGCCATTTTTCAGCAATCATTTTTCCGGCAGCACAATGGGTGAATCCTAACAAAGCATTTTCAATGAGGCAAATATCTGTTTTTTTATTTATTGATATTTTTGATGCCTGTGCATAAATTTTAGAAAACTGGTGAATCAAAGGAACTTTACCAAGGTCGTGCATCAGACCTGCCAGAAAAAACAACTCTTGTTCCCTTGGAGGAATCCCCACCTCAATGGCTATTAATTTGGCAGTAACCCCCACATGAATGGAGTGTGTCCAAAAAGAATCCACATCCAGTGCATTCCCATCTGGGGTGCTGTTTATGCATTTCACAATGGCTGAACTCAATACAATGTTTTTTATGGTATTAATACCAAGGATGATGATTGCCCGGGTAAGGGAGGTTACTTTATTGGGCCGGGCATAATATGCTGAATTAATGAGTTGCAGAACTTTTCCCGTGAGAACGGGGTCAAGTGAAATGACACGGTTAAGGTCATTGGGGGAGGGCGTGGTTGTGTTGCAGACCTGCATGACTTTTGTTGCAGTGGTAGAAAGACTGGGCATCTGAAGAATGTAGGCATGTATCTTTTTGTATGCAATGTCCTTGTTTATTTGTTCCATATAACTCTTGTTCTTTGTTTTTTAGTATCTATGTTGGCGTGTGTAAGTACTTGATTATAAAAAAATTATTTTTATCAATATCAAAGTTGATGAACCTGTAAAAAGTCGACCCATTAAATTTGGGTTTGGTCATAAGATGGGTCAATATACGGATGCGGAAAATATATTATAGTCAATTATCTGTAATTATTGACTATATTATTAGATCTAAAAAATTGGTTCAAAGTGGCCCATGTTATGACCAACTTCTTAAATTTTTATCACATCATACATGGTTTTAAGACTTATTCATCTACAATGGGTTGTAATAAAAAATTGGACTTCTGGCTTTTTACAAGAGCATTACAATACTAAAATCCATAATAAACTATTTACTATAACCTGTGTGTAATGTAAGGTCAAGATACCATGTTTTAATTTGGATGTTTGGGGGTTGGTTATAACATGGGCCACTTTGAAGTATTTTTTTATGATATAAAAATAAAGTCAGTAATTACAGCCAATTGACAATAACATATATTCAGTTCCTGTATAGTGGCCCAGCTTATGACCAACACAAAAAGTCCAAGGGAAGACGTCAAGTCCGAAGGCAGAGATACAGTATCCGGCCCCATGACATCGTTGAGTTTAATGGTTCTATTTATTTATAAGGCAGTGGGTGTCCAAAACAAAGGTGCTTATTTGAAAATCACAAATGGTATTAAGACGGTTGTGAAAAATATTAAGCACATTAGAACCATTTTTTGTCAAAAAACATTGATGTATGTATCTCTTTGAATTTATTCAAAATACGACAAAACTTTGTGGCCACATTCATTTGATGGTAGAGAGTGTTCCCAAGTTGTTTCCATTGCAAATTGTTCGACTATTAAAGCATGAAAGTACTTATTGTATATGGAAAGAATGGCCACAGCTCCAGAAATTTTTTTGGAGTGATGGATATTTTTGTTGCTCAATCGGAAAGGCTTCAATTGATGCCGTAAGGAAATATATTGAATCTCAGGGTTAGCGATCCCGGCAATTCATCCCTTGAGCTAAAGACTCAGGGGTTTTCTTGCCGGTTTTCTATAAAAAAAACGCCACACCCCCCTTCTTTGAATATGGCAAAATTTTAGGGGCGGCTTATGGATAGGAAAAAAGCATATCAATTGCTGGGAATTGTGCCGGGGGATTCCCTGGAAAAGGCAAAGGCAAAATACAGAATTAAGGCAAAACAATGTCATCCGGATCGTTTCGGCCATGATCCAAGGTTGATGAAGGCTGCAGAAATTGAGATGACCCAGATCAATCTCGCATATCAAGTGATCTGCACACAGTTAAAATCCAATAAAAAAACTTCGATTGATGGCTTGAAACAAAATAAATACCTTATCCCCTGGTTATCCTGGCTTCACTGGAGTGTGATAATTGGTAAGCCTTTGCTGCAAAAGGCAGTGGGCCTTTTTGGTTCCCAGGCCGGTCCTGAAGCTAAAGCTGAGAGCCCGAGAAAGCCCGCCCAGGAAAGTTCTTCTCATGTGACCGCTAAGAAAGAGAGCTTTGATGAGATACTGCAACGAAAGGTGGCAGACATGAAAAACACAGATTAATAACTTGATACTTGACGGGCTCACTGGAGCAGGGCTTTTCGCTCATCCATGGAAATTTGCTGGGATTCTGACTTCAAACGGTTTTTATCATAACAGGTGCAGTTACGTCCTGCTTTTTTTGCCTGATACATAAACGCATCTGCCCGTTCGATGAATTGTGTCGCATTATCGTTCTTGTACCCGTTGTATTCTTCTACCCCAAAGCTTGCTGTGAGAATAATTGGCTGGTTCTTCAAAACAAGGGGAGTTGTTTCCAGCTTCTGTCTGAGTCTTTCCGCCATCTTTACTGCACTGATAAGGTTTTCATTAGGCAGGATAAATAGAAATTCTTCTCCGCCGTATCTGCATGGAAAATCCATTTTTCGAATATTTTCTTTGAAAATTTTGCTGGCCCAGCGGAGGGCGATATTACCCGATTCATGACCAAATCTGTCGTTGATCCTTTTGAAAAAATCAATGTCGACCATGATAATACTGGTGGGAAGGCCGGATCGTTTTGTTCGTTCCATTTCACAGTCCAGAGTGTTCATGAGAAACGAGTAATTGTAATATCCCGTGAGTTCATCTTTTATGGATAAGGCTCTAAGACGTTCACACTCTTTTTTTAAACGGAGATAGGCGTCATAAATTTGACATGACTTCATGTCTATCGGGCACCTTACTAATTCATCCAGTTTCACAACATCCTCCTGATACTCGATGTTCAAGTTTTTTCCGGCCAATTTTGTGAAAACTGGGTCATCGATCATTAAATTTAAAAATTAAACTGTATAAAAACAAGATGTTATCTCCATAGGCAATAAGTAAGGATGACACAAAGTAATTGTTTTGATACTATAATTATAATGGTTTGTCAAAAAAAGTATTTATTGACTGCCCCTTTGTCAAATAGAAAATTGCTATTTTGTTTGATACGTAAAAAACATATATGTCGTGTTTTTGATTAATTTGAACCAACCGGCCATATATAGATTGAAATTAATTCGAAATAGAATTGGCAAGGGCATTGGTTGACAGCTATTTTAATTATGATTTAGGCTGGCGTGTTAAACCAATCTTAAAAAATATGCTGAGCTTGATCACAACATCGCCCATCCTGGGTTGGGGGCAGGTTTTTCCATGGAAACGGACATGATTACATTGGCAGCCTAAGTCAACTACTAATGGAGGGATGGCATTGCCGGAGATAAAAATAAAACTGGATCTCCAGGAACACTGTATAGAGACAGAGATAAAAAAAATATATAATCATCGGGTGTCAGTGAGCCTGAAACAAGGGCTTACAGATGAGCTGGAAAGAGAGATTGAAGGGTTGAAGACGGCCCTGGAAACCTTTGATTTTGGAAAGTTGAGATCGCACTACCGGCAGCTTGCCGGTGGTGCAAATCAATGGGCCATTCTTAAGATAAGTCGCAATGGTGTGCCGGACATTGAAGGGATCTTGCCATGATCGTTAGGATCGCAGATGAAATAGGTTGCACAGAAATAGTGCAGACCAATCTATAAAATCTGGTGGTTCATCTACAAGGCGCATCAAAGGTTTAATAGCAGGCCTATTTGGCCCTTGATGCAACGCAGTAGATGGGCCAAAAGGTAAGCTATTTCGTTCAAGTTATAAAATTTATGGTCCTTAGCACTACAGCGACACTTAGTTGTTCACACAAAAACACAGGGTCTTTTGTCTATGATTAATCTCACAAAAAATCAATTGGCATACATTTTAAGTTAAAGTGTCGCTTAGTGTTAGGGACTTCATAAGAATGAAACTACCCATTTTTGAATCCAGCAATCCGAGTAGCAAGTGGGGAGTTTATTATATTAACTCATATTGGAGAAAAGGTGCTTACTCATCCGCCGGTGGAATCATTATAACCGGAATTCTGGAGCGTTTTAAAATGCTTTTGATACGATGTCCAATGGATTTCGACTCTGTAAACATGGTTTTGTTTGAACCCAGCACAATTAGGTCACACCCTTCTTCCTGGGCTGTTTCCAGGATAGTGTCCACCACGTGACCATCTTTGACAAGGATATTTTCCACGGTGTATCTGCACTCTTCGCTCTGGGCCGTATCTGAAAAGGTGCCAAGGGCCTGGTGAATGGTGGATAATTCATTTTTCTTGCCGATGAGGGTAGCCCTGGCATCATGTTCATGTTTACTATGGAGCATTTCCCACTGCTCTTTGCCAAGCAGTCCCTTGAGTCTTGAATCCAATGACTCAGGTACGCTTTCCATGACGTGTAAAAGGGTAATCCCTCCTTCGTACCGGGCCGCCATATTTGCAGCATAGGCAAAAGCATGTCTACAGTTGTTGGACAGGTCCGTTGCAAATAAAATTTTCTTAAAATCTTCCTTCATGATCTTCTCCTTTATATTCTGGTATGTTTGTATCTCGTGAGTTGTAAGCTATATGAGTTTGGTAAGCCATTATTTTACAATTAATTAAAATCATTAGGGCTGAAATTTTTATTCATTTTTTTCACTAATAATAAATTCAATGAGTTATGGAAATTTGTAACTGACGAGGTTTGTATAATATTAGCGATAATATGGTTTGTGTTTTGCATTTGTCAATGTTCGAAAGAATAAAAAAATAAAAATGGCTACTGGTTGGGACGCATTTCCATTTTTCCGCTCAGAGGATAAATTAGCAATGGGTCAGGCTTGCATTATTGGCATTATAAGTAGTTTTGGAGTTTGCACAGGCTGTGTGGTCGATAACGCCAATAACACAAGTCTGACCCCTTTGGGTCGCCGCTTTTGAGGCGTGACCTATCTTATGTCATCCACAGTAAGCCCCTGAAATTCAGCATTAACGAAGAAGTTTATACTCCTCCCCAGGAAATCCTTGATTACTTATGGATTCTGTCGCATCATAGCGCCATGAGCTTTCAGATTTATAATCCAACCCGGTGGTACCTACATCCTGTGTTTATTTTTGCGTGCTCCATCATTGCCCTTGCCACGGCATTGATTCTAACCATTTATTGGTACATGGATATCACCGCAGCCCTTGAAGTGATCATTAAAAAATTTAACATTGACCCAGGCCAGATATTTCCTTCCAGAACCGGGATGACCATATTGGTTCTTACCCTATTTAAACCAAA
>CAKZLA010000210.1 GCA_937124525.1 uncultured Desulfobacterium sp. | reverse complement strand
AATGACATCAGCAGGAAACTGACCATCATTTCGATTGTGCTTCGCCCAAAACAACATCGCCCGCAAGTAACTTGTATCAGGCCGAGCAAGGCCACCCATCACAACGGGCAAGTCTGGATCAGCCTGTTTTGCGCCAGCTTGTTTACCCAAAATCCCTCCATGCCCATCGTAAAAAGCGCTGAGTCGCGCGGCATACGTTACAGGATTGTGGTAGGCAGAAGGCCCCTGCCACCAGCGATCTGGCTCGTTGCCATCTTCGAGGTATGCAATCAGGTCAAGGCCGCTTACTTTTTCCTGCTCATCTGCCAGTTTTAAAAAAGCATTAAAAACCAAACCGGACTTTATCAATGCCATCCACGGCCTGGCCACCACCTATCTGACCACGGGTCAGGTCCACAGCTCCCGACAGCTTCTGGACAAGGCCATTTCAAAATACCCCGCCTCTCCTGTCCTCCATGCGGATCTTGCCAGAACCCTGGAAATGACGGGACAGTTGTCGGGGGCAAAGAGGTCCTGGAAACAGGTTCTCCGCCTTGCCCCGGACAGTGGACTGGCTGATGAGGCCCGGCAACGGTTGGAATAATAATTCATAAACACAATACCCAGCATGCTCTCACTGATATTTACCTCAAAATATTGTGATTTGAAACAGCATGTTTTTTGTTTCAGATTTATTAAAAATAAAATAGCTTTTATTTCTATAAATCACACATTGCTACAGCAAGATACATGCCATTTATGAAAAATACTGCCAACTATTTTTCGAAAATTCAAGCATATCGTTAGCAACGGAATCACCTAACAATTCAAGTGGGTTATAAAAATTTATAATTACGGAAAATATAATAACAAAAAGGTGACAGGATACTGACATAAGCCATATATCCGCTCACCCTTTTATCAGAAACACTTAATTAATTATTCAACAGTACCGGGTATGGTTAATATTCTAACCACATCACCACAACTACCGCTGCTTTTCCAGGTAACAGTTATTGTAAGAGAGGCGCTTGCCACTTCCGCCGTAGATGGATCATCATCGGAAATGGTGATTTCATTTACAATTAAATTACGGTGGGCCAGCTTATAATCATCGCGATCAAAGGGCACTCCATTTCCATCCCAATCAATTGTTGTCTCACTACCGTAAAAACTGCTGCTGGGGTATTCATAACTTGTAACACCGCCAGTAATTTTTCCTGCACCAACCGACACCGTATACGTTGATCCTGCAGATAACGGATTATAATTCTCATCACAGATCAGTATTTTTACCGTATCCGAACCACCATTGGCAACAGTAAAACTGCCTTTATCCATTCGAATATTGGGAAGCCCAGTAATCAAAAAATCCACCTGGCGGAACAGATTTTTATTTCCATCCCAAACGCTATTTACTCCATCCCATTCATCATTAGCGTCTCGATCTTGATATTCATCTTCCTCAGGATTGACGCCTCCAAGGGTAGTCAAAGGTGTGGTAACTGTGCCATCATCCCATAGGCCATCATCATCATAATCCCGCCAAGGGTCATCCACTGTATCAACAAAGTCTTCAAAGTCATCATATACACCGTTAACTGGCTTACTGTTAGAGCCATCCACAAAGCTCTCCTCACCGATGGTGAACACCAACACATTGCAGACCCCGTCACGCGGATGGCCGGAGGGTAGAGGATCTCCTGTCGCTGAAGCCCCACCGAACCACAAACCATCTTCCAGTTCCGTTTTTAAATCCTCTTCCCAGGTTTCCGGCACAACATCCTTGGGCGTACCCTGGGTCCGTATGGTTGTCGTAGCTGCTCCCGTACCACCATCTGTCACTCCAATGGGATTAACCGCCAGACCTACTTCCGACTGAAAACTTACCGTATGCCCGTCAAGCACATTATAATTGCCAAAACGGTCAGCCAGCCAGGCAGTCATTTCTGTTTCTACCCCCACGCATGCCAAACCACCTAAATTCCAGCCCGGCTCACTTGCCGATACAACAAACCACTCATCGGTCACCACGCCGCCGCCGATGGATATAATCGGAGTCGTTGCGGAGATGGTGCTACCATTAGCATTTACAATGCTGGCGGTAATACTAACAGTTCCCGCTTCATAGCCACTGTGTAAAGTTACTTCAGCTACACCACCGGATGTTCCTACAGCCTGTTCATATGGTGTATCATCATCTGATTCCAGATATTCCCCTCCCTGCATACCAGACACCATGGTAACAATTACGTCCACATCCTCTGCTGGATTGCCGTTAACATCTTTAACATCGAAATCTATTATAGCAAATTCCTGTCCACCGGTTCCCCTGACTGCAAGTGGGTTTATGGATACCGAAGCAAATTCTATGGATGCTGTTTCAGCTGGTTGAATCTCCACATTCACCTGATCAGATACATCCCCAGAAGCCACAACTATCGTTGCAGTACCTGGAAAATTGCCTGCCACAAATGTGGCAGTAGCCTCCCCCACCGCATTGGTAATAGCGGATGACGTTATGGTTCCGAAAGCACTGTCCTGAAGAGAAAAGTCAATAGTTGCGTTGGGAACCGGGTTGGCCAAAATGTCCGTCAGCAAAGCGGAAACAGATGCCGTATTGGTAGAGGTAATAGAAGTCGGGTTAATAGACACCGCGATACTGTCAACAAATTGATCTTTAATTGTTATTTCAAGTTCATCGCTATTCACTTCTCCTGAATTTGCTGTCACATTCACCACCCCAGTGGCACTCCCGGCCTCAAAATAGGCCACAAAGGTTCCATCAACTGCGGTGGTACCAGTGGCAGTTATAGTTCCCAGGGTTGGATCATCCAGAATAAATTCAATTTCTTGACCGCCGATGCCATGGCCGCTGACATCATATACCATCGCAGTAATGGTGGTTACGGAATCTGGATTTAGTGCTGTCTGCGCTGCCAGCATCCCAACGGCAGAGACAGCGACATCATCATTTATACCACTATCTTCTCCATCCGAAGAACTTCCACTGCTACCACATGATATGATAAAGAAAAGCGACAATACCATCATCAACAGCCACAAAAAAAACTTTATTTTCTTCCCCTGCATTTCTTTTTTCCTTTCAATCTCATCACTGGCTCGAATTTGTAAAAGACCAGCAAAAAAGCTCTAAAACCTTGAAGCTTCGGTTCAAGAGATGATTGCCGGAGTTGCTAAAAAACCAGTCTTAAATAACTTGCCCATCTCAGAACACGCCACTGTTGAAGGATCGTGTTCACCAATTTTTAAATGGGTATGTTATTTCGGACTCATTCCTAACCATCAGATTTAATGAATTCCCCTACAGTATCAATTGAAGGATGTCGACACGCTTTTACGGAATGCATTATTTATAAGCCCAATCACAACATGTAGTAGTTAATTAAAAAAAACTATCACATATAGTATCTTTGTAAAAAGATTTTCAATTCCGTAAACGGCCTGTCCATATTTAATCAGATATTTTTAATCGAATAAATATCCATTTTCCTCACCGAAACCAACAACATTTATTGATTCTACCTTATTAACGCTTAAGCTATTGCCCGCAACCATATATTTTTTTACATTAAACATCCAGAAAAAAAACGAATCAACACCACTGAGGTTACATTTTTATAAATAAATCAACAAAATAAATTTATGGTCATAAATTGTTCGACCTGTACCGGTAGCACTTTGCTGACCCGATTTGAAGCAGCATTTCCATGATATTTGTAAGGCTAAATTTAACCTATTTGCCTTGCCAAACGCTGCGGAGAATTGGTACTCGCACAAATTAATTTTTTTAAACAGGCTATCAGGCTGGAGATTATCCATGAACAAAAAGATATCATATTTTTTACTGCTGTTTCTCATTATAACCGGATGCGCACCCCACGCAAAGGAAGAAACTAAAATTGCCATTGCCACCAGATCACTGGGAGAAGCCTACATGGCCCAGGGCAAGTACATTGCCGCCCTCAAAGAATTGCTAAATGCCGAAAAAATGATGCCCCAGGATCCATTTCTTCAATATGATCTGGGATTGGTATATATGGCCCGGGAAAAATATGATCTGGCGGAAAGTCACCTGAAAAAGGCCGTTACGTTTAAAAATGATTATACAGCAGCCAAAAACAGTCTCGGAGTTGTTTTTATGAAACAAAAAAAATGAGATGCTGCCATTTCCCTGTTCCAGAAAACCGCTGACAACCTGCTCTATGGCACCCCCCACTATCCCCTGTCCAATATGGGGTGGGCTTTTCTGGAAAAAGGGGATTTAAAAGGGGCTGAAGTAAGTTTTAAAAAAGCGTTAAAAATCAAACCTGACTTTATCAATGCCATCCACGGCCTGAGCAGCGTCTATCTCGCCAAAGGACAGACAACCCTTTCCCGTCAATCACTGGAAAAAGCCCTTGTAAAATACCCCAATTCCCCCATTCTCCATGCTGATCTTGCAAAAACCCTTGAAATATTGGGCCTTCGAAAGGAGGCAAGACAATCTTGGCAACAAGTAATTTCCCTTGCCCCTGAAAGTGAACTCAAAAAAGAGGCCAGAAAACAAAAAACACGCTTATCCCCTTAAATTGTTCACAATTAGTTAGTGGTAATATTTTTCAAAGCCAACGATCTTACCGCACGCCACAGAAATATGCATCCAGAGGGGAACCGGCTGCCGAAGGCTCTATTCCTGCTATTTCTGTTCAAGCTGAACAATGGTGGGGGTCAGAAAAATCAGCAACTCATTCTTACTGTCACTGTTTGAATCCGACCTAAAAAGATGCCCCAAAATGGGAATTTCCGATAAAAAAGGAAACCCGTTAATCTCCTCTGATGTGGTTCGTTTGAGCACCCCGCCGATGACAATGGTATTGCCATCATTTACCAAAAGCTCAGTTGTGGCTTCATTGCTTGAAATAACGGGCTCTCCGGTGCTGGCAAAGCCTGTAATATCATTTTTTTCAATAAACAACTGCATGCTCACCCGTCGGTCAGGGGTAACATGTGGTGTGACTTCCAACTTTAAATCAATATCCTTAAATTCAGTGCTTACATCATCATCGTCAACCACCTGATAGGGATATTCAAGCCCCTGGGTGATGGTAGCTTTTTTGTTATCCAGGGTTAATATCCGTGGAGAAGAAACAATTTTAACGTCCCCTTTGGCCTCTGCGGCGGTGAGTTTGGCGTTGATTGAAAAAGGGGTTCCAACGATACGATCAAAAGTATAACTCAGGCTGGAATCAGATGCCGCAGGATAGTTCATGGCCACATCAAAACCATAGGTACCTCCCAGATCATCCCGGTAAACATCCTTACTGGACATGCCCCATTCAATACCGATTTCCCGGGAAAAGTCCTTACTCACTTCCACCACCCGAGCCTCAATCATA
This sequence comes from uncultured Desulfobacterium sp., assembly GCA_937124525.1. The sequence continues at coordinate 6,077 of CAKZLA010000210.1, read as the reverse complement.
ATCTGGGGGGTCACTGTATCCAAACGATGGATTAAACCCCTTGCCTGGTTTATTTTTTCCTGAACATCGGTGAGAATAATCATGTTGGTACGGGCATCGACACTTAGCTGTCCCCTTTCCGGGGTTAGAAATTTTTCCAGATGAGGCTTGATATCTGCTTCTGCACTGGAGTAGTTGATGGCAATATACTCTGTGACCAAGGGCTCAAGTTTCTCCTTTTGCTCCGTGGCCCGCTGCTTTGCGGCCAGAGCCTCCTCCTGTAGATTGAACTCTTTTTTCAAGGTCTCCTGGGTGGCAATGCGGATGATATTGTCTTCCCTTACCTTGCCAAGGCCATTCATTTTTAAAATAAGATCCAGCACCTGATCCCATGGCACCGGCTGATCAAGGGCAAGGGTGACATTTCCGGTGACATCCTTGTCTATGGCAAAATTTTCACCGCTGATAGTTCGCAAAATGCGAAACACATTTTTAATATCAGTTTCATAAAAATCAAGACTGATCTTCTCACCGGTGTACTTGGAAGGATTTTTTATGGAAGACAGTTCCTGATCCTGAGTCTCCGTTACCATACCCATCGAGGATGAATTCCCAGATGGTGCCACAGGAGTATTGATGGCCCCATTGGTCCCAGCTTCGGATAAAATCACAGCAGGTAAAGGAGGAACTTCATTGCCGGAAACCCTTTGTTCAATCCCCTTGTTTAATATCACCCTTGCCTGCTTAAATTCCGGCACCGTTACCGGGGCAGGATCAAATACAAGACGTAACAAATTTGCATCCCGGGTAATGCGGTAGGGAGCTCTATGACGCAATTGAATCAATATATGGGATGCTTTATGATCTCCCTGGGATTGAACGGGAAGAACCCGTTCCACGGCAGAGTTAAAATAATTAGTAATCAAAGGACGTTGATGATATTTGGGAATTTTTGTGTTTTTCAGGAACAACTTGATTTCGTTTTCGTTATCCCGCTGAAGGTCATATTCCACGGGAATCCCTGTTTTAATAAGAATGGTTGAAAGGCCTGCCTCCGTGGTGGTAAAATTAATATCGGTCAATGGGGTGATCCCACCGGATACCATGGAGGAATCCAGCGGAATGTTCTCCTGTAAATTCTGATCATATAATTTGTTGTCCGGCACTGGATTTGTTGAGATCGCATCATAAAGGGGAAGGGGCTCCTGAGTAAAAATAACCGTGTTCCCCTGGCCATCCCTGGCAACAGCAAGATTTTCATCCCCTACATCAGTGGAGTTTGCCGGGACATGGGAGTCAAGAGCCTTAATCTCCGGCGAGGCAATGGAAAAAAGGACTTTAAGCTCCTTTGTCAGTTCAATCACCTCATACTCGAAATCCTGTTTCACCAGAAGTTCAATCCTGACGGTATGGGCGTTTTCAGACACGGGACGTGCAGACATAAAGGTAACAGGTCCAAATTCGGGAACCATATCCTTCACATTCCCACCAATGACGGTTTCAGGCAAATATAAAACCACCCCCCGGGGAACTTCCTGTTTGATGGCAGTGTAAACAAGATTTTCATTGGCAGTCAATCGCACGCCCCATTGATCTGACATGGAGGTCATTGAGATCAAAGTTCTTTTTTCCCCATGGGCATCTGGCTGAACTGTAGTGTTTCCCTGTTGTTGTCCTGCTACACATCCCCATAAAAAAAACAAACTGCTGACCAGCCATCCTGTTTTAACAAGCCATTTCCATGGTCTTTCGGAAGTTCTACCCATTATATCCCCTTGTCTTCCGTTTTATTCAATTTTATCTCCTGGGTGCGTGTAATCATATCACCCTTAAAATCCTTTACTCGTTCACGTACTATAACCCGGTCTTTCCCGATGTTTGACACCACACCACCATTTCGTCCAATATAGGTACCAACCAATACAATGTATCCTTTACCACCGGCCTCCTCCACCATGGCCACGTGTTCTTTACCCCTGGCAACAATTGCAACCAACTTCATCTGACTGTAATCAAGCCGCTCAAGGGGGGTTCTGGGCCTGGTAGGTTCCTTTACCTCGACAGGTTCATTTTTAATTAGAGGAATAAAGGGGTCCACTTTCCCCTCACCGCTGTATTTTACCATTTCAGGCGCAGTCTCTTTTTTTTCAGTCAAAGGTCCCGAAGAGACCAAGGCCGGAAGTGCTTTTTTTGCTTCCTGTTTGTCAGTTCTCTTTTTTTCTTTTGCATCAGGCACAGGCAAAACCTTTGTTCTGGAGAGATCAACAGGCATTTTAAACGAAACGGTGACCACTGCCACATCCGCCACTGGATCTGCCTGTTCTTCCTTACATGCGGAAAATAAAATCAACAGCATCAGCAAACCGACGACACCCATTGTTTTTTTGAGGAAATTTATCATCTATTTCTTCTTTTTGCCCTTACTCTCTTTTTTTTCAACAAACATATATGTCACCGCCGTGCAGGAGGTCAACAGATTGCCTTCCTGCTTACCTGGCACCATATTGATATCTTTTATATTCACAATACGATGAAGCCTTGACACCTTATCAAAAAATTTTCCCACCTGGTGATAACCGCCCTGTACCTTGATATCCACCGGGATTTCTGCATAATACTCTGTCTTCACCTCTGGCCGGGGTTGAAACAAGATAAATTCCAGTCCGGCATCTTTACCGGAATTTGAAATATCCGTGAGCAGGTTGGGGATCTCTTTTTTATCTGGAAGTGCTGCCATGGCTGAATCAAATCGAATCTGGGCTTCTGCCATTTTCTTCTTAAATTTACCCAAAAGAGCTGCTTTACTTTTATACGTATTCAACTGCCCTTTTAACTGTACATGTTCATCCCCCAGCCGTTGCATCTCTTCATGCCGTGGCATGTAGAAAAAATAATAAAATACACCCATCACCCCCACAAAGGTAAGAACACAAATCAAAATTCGGTGCATTTGGGGTAATGCCCCTACCTTTGCAAAAAACGGTGCGCTGCGCTGGCGGATGAGATCGCCAAGTTTATTTTTTTCTTTGAGCTTCATTTATTTGAAGGTTTTCCTTTTTTACTCGTAAGTCGTAACTTCTCCCATTTGCCACCACATCATGTACTCAGAGCCTGTTTAAAAAATCAAATCCCCCAAAAGTAAGAATACCGGGTATTGTAGATATCTTAAAAAAATATATTGTAAGTGCTCAATAAGTCGGGCATTCAGGGAATCCTTTTGAATAGCACCTGGCGTTTAAAGGATAAGCAGGTTTTATCACCCCAGGTTATTGAGAACTTACAATATATTTCTACAACTATCTGATGTTATTACAATCTCATAAGAAGAGCCTGCTTAAAACTCCAGGCTCTCAATGAAAATTTAACTTTTAACAGAGAAGCCCCCTTCCAAATCTTTGATTTGGTGGGGCAGTTGGCTTCGCACATGAAGCATGCAAAATGACGACCTGGGCTCACGAGTTATTTAGCGCCAACGGCATTTTTATTTTCCATTTTTTTCCGGCAAGCCACTTCAAAGGATTTAATCCGAGCACTCCCTTTTATCTGTTTCATTTGAAGGGTTTTTAGATCAACCCCGGAAAAAAGAGAAGACCCCTCAATACGGGTCATGAAGTCCGCAACGGTTTTATTATCAAAGGCAAGTCCCTTGAGCACCACACTTTTTGCATCGGTTTTCAAACTGTTGATCCACATTCGCTCTGGAATAATCAACTGGGTAAGGGCATCAATGAGCCGCACAGGGTCCCTTCGTTTTGCCTCCAGGGAGCCGACAATACCAAGTTTCAGCTCAAGATTTTTCAATTTTTTCTTAATTTTTGTGACCTCATCGGCCTTATCTTTATATAGAACAATCTCATTTTTTACCTGGGTGATATTACTGTTCAGATGGTCAATTTTACGATCCACCCACGTCGTATAGTACAGCAAACTGAGAACAAGCAGGACCACCATAAGGCAAAAAATAGAAACCTGACGTCTTATATTTTCTTTTTTCCGTGCAGCCCGAAAAGGTAGAAGATTAATACGTATCATTTATCATCCATTTTTCTCAGGGAAAGACCCATGGCAATGGGGGCCTGGGCTCGGATATCATGGAGAAATGAAGGGGGAAATTGCTTGTGATCCACACTGATCCCTTGAAAAGGATCAATGATGGAAACACTTGCAGAGAGTTCCACCGCCAGAAGATCCGCAAATCCATTCACAAATGCACCTCCCCCGGAAATAATGATTTTATCAATATCGCTGTCATTGGATTTACTTAAATGGTTTTTAACAACTGATTCGATTTCAGAACACCACATTTGAATGGAATCAAAGCAAATTTCCTCCAGCCTTGCCTGGGATATTTCAGCATCGGGGGTTCCGTCAAGAATTTCATCTGCCCTGTCCGGTGAGCAGTCAATTTCCGCCATGATCTCCTCCCGGATTTGGGCCGTTCCAGAGCCACTGTCCCGCATCATCATGGATTGTGTGCCATGCAGAATATTTAAAGAAGTTTTGGAACACCCCACATCAACCAGCAGCGCCATCTCATCATCTGCTGGTTGATAAATGGATTCATAAATATTTTGCAGGGCAAAACTGTCCACATCAATTATGCAGGGATTCAACCCGGCCTGGTTGATGAGGTCAATATATTCCGCAACCAGGTCTTTTTTAACGGCCACCAGAAGGACATTCATCTGATCATCGGAAAAATCACTGGGTCCCAGTATCTGAAAATCAAGATTTACATCGTCAATATCATAGGGAATATACTGTTCCGCTTCCGTGCGGATGGACTTTACCAACTCTTTTTCCGGCAAAGTGGGAAGTACGATGGTTTTAATCACCACAGAGTAACCGCCAGTGGAAATGGCGACATTTTTGTGCTTTATGCGATGGGTTTTAAAAAGGGTACGAATAACGTCTGCCAAGGCATCGGCATCCATGATGCGCCCCTCATCAATGAGCCCTGATGGAATGGAGGTAATCCCAAGTTTCTGGAGCACGTGGCCTTTGGAGGTTGACTTGAGGACAGCCACCTTGATCCGTGAAGAGCCAATATCAAGACCCACCAATTGATCTTTTTTACTGAAAACCATAGTCCCCAAATTTGCCCGAAAGAATTAATTCACATCGTGATGTTTAAGACCAAACGCTTATTAAAAATGCTGGTGACGTGTAATAAATAATAGACACATATTCAAGGACGATGCACCCCTTTGTATGCAGAGAAGGTCGTCCATTTTTCATGTTTTCTATTGATAAGTCATTCTATTGTAACTATACTAAATTGTCAGAATAACATTATCGAATATGCGTTTTAAGTCAAGCACAATTGTCGCTGGAGACATTTTTTTTTAATGACTCAAACATTCCGTACAGAGAAAAGGCCCTTTCGACTGGTAAAATTTTTCACATTTTCCAGCCTGGTGGTAATGTTCACGGCAACCATCGCACTTTCTGCCATCAATACCCACTGGGTAAAGCGTATACTCCAGCAGAAAAATGAAGAATATGCCCATCTTCTGGTGGAAAACCTCAATCACCAGGTTTTTTTACAATTTATCATCCCTGTTGTATTAAAATATGGCAAAGTCCAGCTCAGGGAAAAGGATCAGTACACCCGCATGGACAGAGTTATCCGCTCCACCATCCACAGTTTTAATGTGGAAATGGTCAATATCTATGACCTTAAGAATATTATTTCTTACAGTCTGGATAAAGATAGAATCGGAAAGAAACAGCCAATTGGGACACCCTATGACAAGGCTGTTGAGAATCAATTCACTTCAAACCTGGTGCGGACCGGAAATTTTTTACAACTACTCCTGGGGATTCCCAACACCACGAAAATTATTACTTTTGCTCCCCTCCGGGCCGAAAAACCCCTGTCTGCCATCTCAGGCCCTGTCCTTGGCGTAATGGAAATCGTCCAGGATGTATCCCGGGACTATGTAAAGACATTTAAACTACAGTTACTCATTGTCACCTCGTGTGCCTTTATTATGGGTTCACTTTTTTTTGTGCTTCGCTTTGTGGTGAAACAAGGGGAAATCATCATTGAAAAAAGAGCGGAAGAACGCCTGAAACTGGAAGAAAAACTGCAACGG
>CAKZLA010000209.1 GCA_937124525.1 uncultured Desulfobacterium sp. | reverse complement strand
GGTCCCTGCCGTCATTGGATTCACTGAATTCACCCTTCCAGGTCAGGGTGTACCCCGGTGGCATTTCAATGGCGGCCATGCGCTCCACCATGGATTGACGCACCGTCTCTGCATTGCCGTAAACGGGATTGCATTTCACCGTGATGGCCCGTTGTTGATCCTGTCGTCTGATGATGGGCCATTCCCACACCTGATTTGTCTTTGTAACCACCTGGCCGATGGGCACAAAGGATTGAACAGCTGAAGACCAGACCTGGACATTTTCAAGATTGGTAACCGAGGTGCGTTCCCGCCGGGGGGGCCGGGTGATGATGGGAATCAACTCATCCTTTTCCCGATAAACCCCGGTGATGATGCCCCCGAAATTCCATTGCAGGGCCTGGGAAAGATCACTTCGGGTGACGCCGATGCGCCGGGCCTGGGATTCGGAAAATTCCGGACGCAGCACCCGGACCTGTTGACGCCAGTCCGTTCTGATATCCCGGGTGTTGGGGGTTTCCTGCATGATGGTCATGGCCTGTTTTGCCATGTCCTGCAGAATATCAATGTCGGGGCCCCGGAACTGTGCCTCCACCAGATAGGTGATGGCCGGCCCGGAGATTATTTTCAGGGCATGGGGTTCGGCATCGGGGAAATTTGCATCCAGGTAGCTTTCCGTTTTGTGAATCAGATCATCAATGAGGCGGCAGTCTTCCACCTCCACCAGCAGTTGCCCATAGCTTGAATTGGGTACCTGGTAGTCATAGGAGAGGATAAATCGCATGGCTCCTTCTCCCACAAATGAGGTCACGTTTTTAACCCCCGGCATCTGTGCCACTTGGGCTTCAATTTTTTCCATGTCCCGGGAGGTATACTGGATGTGGGTTCCCTGGGGTTTCCAGTAATTGATGAAAAAATATTTCTGGGTGGAGGGAGAAAAAAAGGCCTGGGGAATGTGGGAAAACCCCACCATGGCGCCCCACAGCAGCAACAGGGTCATACACACCGTCACAAACCTGAATCGGATGGTCGTCTGGAGAAGTTTTCGATACATGCGAAAAATGGGTCCGGCATAGGGATCATTGCGCTCAAACTCCCCGGGTACCTTTAAAAACCAGATGCAAAGCAGCGGGGTGATGGTGACGGCCACAATCCAGCTGATGGAAAGGGATAAGGCCATGACATCAAACAACGAACGACAAAATTCCCCCACGTTTCCCGGAGAAAATCCAATGGCCGCAAAGGCCAGAATAGCCACCAAGGTGGCACCCAAAAGGGGCCAGGCATTTTCTTGAACCACATCCATGGCCGCAGCTCGCCTGCGGCTGCCTCCCTGGACCCGGACCAGAATGCCGTCAGCCACCACTATGGCATTGTCCACCAGCATGCCCAAAGCCAGGATCAGAGCCCCCAATGAAATTTTCTGCAGGTCAATGCCCATGACGAACATGCCAATCAGGGTGGCAAGGATGGTCAAAATAAGGGTGATGCCAATGAGCAGACCGCTCTGCCATCCCATGAACACCATTAAAAGCCCAATGACAATGGCCACGGCTTCTGCAAGGTTCATCAAAAAGGCGTTCACCGATGCGGTGACCACCCGGCTCTGGTAGTAGATGATATCCAGAGACATGCCTGGCGGTTGTTTGCTCCTTAACAGTTCAAGTTTTTTGCCAACGGAATCGCCCATGGTGATCACATTGCCCCGGGCCACAGTGGAGATGCCCAATCCAATGGCGGATTTTCCGTTGAATCGCAAGAGGTTCCGGGGGGGATCCATGTAATCCCGGTAAACGGTGGCAATGTCTCCCAGGCGGATCAAACCATTGGCTCCCCCCACCAGAAGATTTGCAATGGCAGATTCATTTTGAAACTCCCCCGTGGGGGTGATGCGCATGTATTCGGTGTCCACATCCACATGGCCGCTTTTTTGAACCACGTTCTGCAGGTGAAGTGTCCGGTAAATCTGATCCCTGGAAATTCCCAGTTCCGCCAGCCTGGATCGCTCAAACTCTATGTAAATGGCCTCCTGCTGGATGCCCCAGAAGTCAATTTTGGCCACATCTTTGCATAACAGCAGTTCCTTTTTCAAATACTGGGCATAGTCCCGGAGCTGGGCCTGGGAATACCCCGGTCCGCTGATGGCAAAAAAGACCCCGTACACATCCCCGAAATCATCCCGTACAACAGATGGGCCGGCCCCGGGGGGAAGTGACACTTGTATATCATTGATTTTTCTGCGAAGCTCATCCCAGATCTGGGGTAGTTCCGGGGCTTTGTAGGTGTCCTTCATGTCCACATAAACAAAGGAGAGCCCTTCCTTTGAGGTACTGTAAATCTCTTTGACCTGACCCATGGCCTTGATGGCCTCTTCAATGGTCTGGGTAACCTCTTCTTCCACCTCCAGGGGCGTTGCCCCGGGGTAGGGGGTGATAATTAAGGCGGTTTTGATGGTAAATGTGGGGTCTTCCAACCGTCCCAGCTTCTCAAAGGAGATGACCCCCATACCTGCAATCATAAGGATCAAGACCACCATGAGGGTCTGTTTTCGCAGGGCAAATGCAGCAAGGTTCATTGAATGCTCCCCTGGGAATTTGTCCGGGATGCACCGGGGTTGGCAAGGGTGGCGGTGAGTTTCATTGCGCCGGTGATGAAATCCACCCCATCGGTGACAATGAGATCCCCTGGCATCAAGCCTGATTCAACCACGATGCGGGAGGTGCCGCACAATGTGCCCAGTGTCACCGGGGTTTTAGAGGCCATGGATGTGGTGGAATCAAACAGCCACACATGGGCCTTACCGGTGCTGTCGTTGATAACGGCTTTGGCAGGAATGGTTAGGGTCTGGTCATTGTTTTTGCTGCCGGGCCACTCAACCTCAGCGGTCATGCCAGGAAAGATCTGAATCCCCTGGGGGCGGGGCATGGTAAAGGTGGTGCCATAGGTGCGGGTGGCCTTGTCCGCCGTGGTCTTCCACTCCTTTAAGGTCACGGGAAACTGTTTCTGACCCAGGGAGGGAAATCTTACCCCGGCCCTTTGGCCTGGAACCAGGGGATGGTTGATGATTTCGTTTTCCGGTACGTTGATGTTAATCTCCAGGTTTGAAATATCATGGAGCCCCACCATCACCTGGCCCGGTGCCACCATTTCAAAGTTTTCAATGTGGGTCTGGGTGATTATACCGTCATAGGGGGCTTTCAGGGTGGTGTAGTCCAGTTGGTGCCGGGCAATTTTTAATTGCGCCCGGATGGCTTTAACCGCTGCTTCTGCGGTGTTTCTGCCAGTTCCCGCATGGTCAAAATCCGCCTGGGGAATCACCTTTTCGTCAAACAGCTGTTTCATACGCTGAAAGTCTTGACGGGCATTGTCCAGCTGTGCCAATGCTCCACTTAACTGTGCATCCAACACCAGGATTCTATCCTTAAAATCCTGGGGATCGATCTGCATGAGGGTGTCTTTTTTTTTTACCTGATCTCCGGCTTTTACATTGACCTGGATGAGGGGACCGCCCACCCGGAAAGCCAGGCGGGTTTCTTTACATGCCTTTACGCTTCCGGGGTATTGCCTGGTGTTTTCCACCTGGGTCATGGAGAGTTTTTCAAGGATAACAGTGTGGGATATCTGTGGCCCAGGGGCTGGCTTTGTATCTGAAGTGCCCATGGTTTCCCCGGCGGAATCTTTTTTTATTTTCTGGGTAAAGGCAACACCTGAGGCAAGCATCACAACCGCCGGGATGCACAGAATAAATAGAGTTTTTTTCATTTTATATTCCTTTAAAAACATTGATGTTTATCTCAAAATGCCGATAGTAGAGCCCTATTCAATATCCGGTGGCAGGCTCAAAAGCAGTTGATTCTGGCGTACAATGTTGTCCTCAAGTCTTTGTAGATATTGGGTTGTATAATTCGTTTGGCCCATCAATCTCAAAATATTTTCTGAATTCTCAGCGTGGTACATGATGGGTGCCATTGTTAGAAGTGTCTGCATAAAGGCACCCTCTTTGTCCATGTTGGGGTCAATGGATAAAAATAGTTTTTCCAAAGCGTTTACTTCAGGTTTGATCACCTCATCATGCATAATTTTCAGAAGGTTTTCTTCGGCCCGGAGCACCTGGTAGATGACTTTGTGATGCCACCAGGGTCTTTCAGGATCAAAAATTTCTTTGATTTTTAAATGTATGATGCGACGCAGCATCTTTGACTGTCCGCCGGGAGACTCCAATTCCTTTTCATGGGCCTTAATAATAGAGGCCATGGGGTTTTTCTGGACCGGTCGTATTGCATTTCTGATCATTGCCTGGAATAGATTGTTCTTGGCTTTGAAGTGGTAGTGGATGCTGCCGATGTTCTGCGCTGCCTTGTCGGCAATGGCCCTGGTTGAAACGTTACTGAAACCCAGCTCCGCAACGAGTTCTCCTGCTGCATTGATTAATATTGCTTTGGTTTGTTTACTGCTCGCATACGTGGCCATATTTTCCTTTTGTGGGCGAATTCCATTCAGTGCTATGGGAGAATCTATTCATTTGATTAAATTTAGTCAAGTGAATAATTTTGAATTGCCGAAATTGACAAGGTATTGTTAATCCGGGATATTTTTAAAAATTTTTGTAAATATTCGGTCAGCACCCCATCTTCACCTGTTTTGGTCTGCTCACATAGCATTAGTATGCTACGCAGCCCCAAACAGGCGAATATGGGGCACTGTCCAAACATTTACATAAGCAAACCGAATATTTACAAATTTTTATGTGGATGATTAGCTTTCGAACCCTAAATTTAAGGATAGTAAGAGGTTTGATTTTAAAGCCTGTCCCGCCGCATTAGGTTGGTAGCCGAACATGGGAACCACTTTACGCTACCGTCCCGTTGATAATCGTCAGACCCAGAAATTTGACATCACAGGATTCACCGACCCAGCATAAAAGCTGGAATCAAACAATTTTGGACTCCACGTAGGACAAAAGTTTTTTCACCTCATTAAGAGGTTTTGCAACTATGGATTTTTTGAGCGCAGTTCTTGCATCTTTGTATTTTCCCATTTCAAAATAGGCTTTGCCTAAGTTATAAAGTATAATGTTATGGTTGGGATAAATTGAAAGACACTTATTATATTGATTAATAGCCTCTTTAAATTCCCCAACTTTTCTTAACTCAATGGCATAATTATTAAAAACTGAAATTGTTTCTGGAATAGGATCAACCGCCTGTTTTATAAATTCACCGGCTTTTTTAATATCTCCAATGTCAAGATAGGCTGATCCCATGTTGATATAATTAAGGTCAGTTGGGGCCAACTCTTTTACATGGGAAAAGGTTTCAGATGCGTCATCTATTAACCCTAATTTGAGATAGGCATTCCCTATTTCTATTTTTCGATTAAGATTTAATGGATTCATTAAACTTGACTCTTTGAGATATTCCATGGCTTTTTCAAATTTTCCTTCGGCCATGTAAATTTTTCCAAGCAAATGCAGATATTTGCTATCGTGTTTTACCTTTAGTGCTTTTTGAATATATATTTTTGCATTTTCATAATCTTTTTTATGGAAATAGCATTCACTTGAAATAAATAATGCCTCTGGGCTTTCATCCTGGATTAAAATTTCCTGGGCGTGTGCTAAGGCCTTATCATATCTAAAGTTAAAATACGGGCTTTTTTTCATATATTTTCAAACCCGATTACATCTTTTTTTAGAAAAATTCCTGCAGAACGGAAATATTTCTCAGGAAAATGTAAAACGGTAAATGAAATATCCCTCAAAAGGGCTGTATTTATTTTGCCTGCCATAGCATGACAGGAGCTTAAAGTATAGAAACATTGTTAGAACGGTTGAATAAATTCTTATTATTATGACGAATAATAACCCCCCTTTCGCTAATTTCTATAACAGGTTGTAATCAAAACAAAATATCAGCATGATTTTTTGATGTCCAACTTTTTGGTATCAATAAATTCAACAGGTTATGAAAAAATGAGCGAATTGCAGGTAATAATGATATTATAAACCAACTTGTCGGTCATAAATTAGCTGTGTGCTTTGTGTTATAATGGATAATGTATTTAAATAATTACAAATTAATGTTGGTAGTTCGTTTTCTCAGGTGATAGTGTTTCAATAAATTATCAAAATTTATGGCTCTGGAGTAAGCAATTATTATGCCAATAATATTTGTTTTGTATTCCTCGAAATGAATGGGAGAGATACTGTGATTAATATGAAAGAGGAATTCCGAAAAATTGTAACAACCCTGGCAGAGAGGTTTTCTATTCCGACCATTGAGAAAATGTTTTTTTCTCTCCTGTATGAAGGCGGACAGCCCAGAAATGCCGAGTTCATGGCCATGGGACTTGAAGGCGGCGCCGCGGGTATCAGAATGGTTAAGATGGGAGTGGATGTGGTGGGGGGACGCATGGTGACAGACAGTGATCTGTTTTTTTCAATTGCTGGAGGAGGGTAAAAAATGGGGGGATGCCACCCAAAAAGTGTGTTTTCAGAAAAGCGCATATGAGGGCATTGTCTGACCTCAGCAGAGCCCCTCGGGGGGGGTAATGGGACTGGCCAATTGGACCGTCTACGGTTCCGGGCCTGTCCCATTGCACCCCCCGGGGGGCGGTATAATACCATTTTCAATATTCGTTGTGTCCGTCAGGACATGTGGGTTATATGAAACTCCGTCCAATGATTTGTAATGACCGGAGTTTCGATCTTTGTTGTGGGCAGGCCAGGTCCCCAATAGGGTCTGCCCGTGGTGTTATATAAAATCATATTCTGACCTGGTTTGCCAGCATTTTCATATAAACAACAGAATCGTCTAATTAAAGGTTTTTAATTTGATAAGGCATGGAATTTGCGTAAGGAATCAAAGTTATTGACAGGAAGGGCTGCTGACAGGTTGTGGTTTTTAGGAATGAGTCCGAAATAACATACCCCTTTAAAAATTGGGGGTACATGCCCCTTCAACAGTTGCGTGTTTTGAAAAGGGGAAGTTATTTAAGACCCGTTCCTTAACTGCCTTGTTTCTGGGGTTTTGCATGACATCAACAAGGCTTCTCAGGGCATTTTACCCTGCTTCATTCATTTTGATAGGCTTTACCGCATTGGTGATGCCTCTTTTACTCTTGGCTGGAATGTTTACACATTGTAAAAAAATATGACACCCTATAGCTTTTTTTTATGTTTGCGCTCCAACCTTGATTAAAAGGCACAATAACATAAGACTGCTCCCTTGGTATCACCCTATGATTGCACTTAAGGAAGTTGGAACCAGCCCAAAAAACTGGATCATCAAAATATGGATATTGGTATTCTTCATATGGCCCAAAAGTACTTTACACTTTTTGGGGGATAATTCCCGAGAGATGGGCTTTTTGCTCTACAACAAATGTAAATCGGCAAATGAAGAATACCGGGATTTCAAGTCGTGAATGCGCTGCTGTTTTTTTAGGACATCAGCCAGGACAATGGAGATTTTTAAAATGTTGAAGCGTATGAAAGTGGGAACAAAGATCGCTTTTCTTGCAGGATTTCTGATATTTTTGAGCAATATTATCGCTTTTGTGGGCTATTATGGCCTCTCCAGTGTATCTGACAGCGTTCATGTTGCAGATGATGTCAACCGCATGATTAAATCCATGTTGGCAGTGCGGCAACAGGAAAAAAATTTCATGCTCCGTGGAGACGCAAAATATGCTGAGGCGGTTCAGAAAAAAGTTGCACAGATAGAGAAGGAGGCAGGCCTTGTCAAGGATAAATTTCGGGATATTGAGAATAAACGTCAAATGGATGCCGTCCAGGTCCAGCTAAATGCATATCGTGTTGCATTTGTTTCTTTTATGGATTTCCATGACAAGATACAGGCGGCAGATAAAATAATGGTGGATACCGCCAGAGCCGCTGAAAAAATTGCCACAGAGATTCAGGATGAGCAAAAAAAACAATACCTGAATTCTCGTAAAACAAAGGTGTCTGAAGAAGTACTTGCTGCAAATCTGGCCACAGCCGATGATGCAGACACAATCATCAAATGGATACTGCAATGCAGACGTCAGGAAAAAAATTTCATTATTCGTGGTAGTCAAGCGTATGTGGATCGTGTCAACGCCCATGTCAATGATATCATTGGGCTGGCCCGGGAGGCGGCATCTGGATCTACACAAGGTGATGACACAGCTTCTGCCAATGGCATTATTGCGTCTGTTCTGGCCTATCAATCGGAGTTTGAAAATGTGGTGGCTTTGAAAGGAAAGCAGCTCAAGGCCGAGGCTCAAATGTTGGAAAGTGCCCGTATCGTTCAAAAAATATGCGATGGGGTCAGAGCCCATCAAAAGGCAAATATGGAGGAACAAATGTCCCTTGCTGAGCATGTGATGTTTTGGGTCACCCTGGCCACCATTATATTGGGTATTTTTCTATCTTTTTGTATTATCAGTGGTATCACAAGGGTTTTGTCCCGCGCCATTGATGGCCTTAACCAGGGTGCATCAGAGGTTACTGCAGCCTCCTATGAGATATCAAAGTCCAGCCAGTTCCTGGCAGAAGGATCATGCGAGCAGGCGGCATCCATTGAAGAGACATCTGCCTCATTGGAAGAAGTGTCTTCCATGACCCAACTCAATGCCGAAACGGCCATGCAGGCCAATGATCTCACCCAGGGCACCAACAGTGAAACAAAAAAAGCCAATGCATCCATGAATGCGTTGATCGTATCCATGACGGAAATTTCAAATGCAAGCAAGGAAACCTCAAAAATTATCAAGACCATTGATGAAATTGCCTTTCAAACCAATCTTTTGGCCCTGAATGCAGCAGTGGAAGCGGCAAGGGCCGGGGAGGCCGGGGCTGGATTTGCAGTGGTTGCAGAAGAGGTCAGAAATCTTGCCATGCGGGCTGCAAACGCGGCCAAGAGTACCACCGGAATGATTGAAGATATTACAAAAAAAGTGATGGATGGCTCTGAACTGGTCAATCGAACCCATGGGGCTTTTAACCAGGTGGCCGACAGTTCCAAAAAAATGGTGGCGTTAATGGGAGAAATCACCGTGGCTTCCAAGGAACAGGCCCAGGGACTTCAGCAGGTGAACGTGGCCGTCAGCGAAATGGATAAAGTGGTGCAGCAGAATGCCGCCAATGCCGAGGAATCGGCCAGTGCTTCAGAAGAGCTCAACGGGCAGGCCCGGCAGATGAAATCAATGGTGAATCAGCTGGTGGCTCTGGTTGGAGTGAGAAATGGGAAAATTCCAGTGAATCGTGCTCTTCCATGGGTGAAGAAAAAGTCCGACATAGTATTTAATAAGGGAGTTAGCATATTTGAAACTCAATCATCGAGTGAAGGGCGGCTCATGGCTGACGGCAGCGAAAAACAAGAGGATATGCCTCAAATTGGCACATCTGAAAAGAGTATCTCCCCGGAAGTGTATCGTTCCCAGGCGTTTTGATGTTAGTGCAAGCCTCGCTTAATCTGGATGGGGTAAAAGCCTTGCTACTCCCAGAGCTTGCTATTTTGATTGCTAAATCATAGGAATTGGAAAGAATGGAACGTCCTTCCTCGCGGTTTTGGGGCCTTAATAAGAATAATTGATCCCGACATCATTGCCAGGGACTTCATTTCCCGTTGTCTCCGGACAAACCGGTTATGCCTGGTTACTGGATGCGGAGGGGACTTTTCTTGACAAAAAAAGCCCGACTCTGTGCACCCAAGTTGAAGTCCGAAAGTTGAGTTATCATTCCAGA
>CAKZLA010000208.1 GCA_937124525.1 uncultured Desulfobacterium sp. | reverse complement strand
GATAAAGGCTTTAAGGAATTACAGACATAGGCCTCAACTCGATCATAGGTATTTAAATCACATTCTGACTTGAATCGTTTTATGGTAACAGTTAATTGCTCCCGCCCTTTTTTGAACCATTGCCCTTTTTTTCTCTCTTTCAGCTCAACAAAAATCAGATTATTCAAATAGGAAACTATACCGTCACACCTGCTTTCCATATTGCCGTCCTCTTTATAAATTGGTACACAATGATCCACCGCATAAAATTTCACCGTTTGTCTATGGGGATTCTTGACAACGGCTATCCATTGTCGGCAATTGTTTTCGTTAATATAAGCGGGCTCAGTGGCAGGTGGTGGGTCATCGCACAGGCCGAACTTTTCATTATTTGATTCTGTTTTGCATTCTTTTCTGAAAAAGTTGATCAACATTTATCCTCTATTTCCATTAACTCAATAAACAAATCATTGGACTCAGCAAGAAATTCATTTAAATAGTTCTCATCAGAAGGTATTCCCTTGTAATCCTGAAGCCTTTTAATACATCCAGTATCGTCCAATTGGTAAATGGTAAGTATGGAAGATGGTATGGTTGAATTAAGTGGAACAACCGTTGACAGGGTTTGAAGAAGGGCTTGATGATCCGCTTTTTTCTGCAATTTTATTTTTACAGAATCCGCTTTGACTGCCAATGTTAAATAATTGATAATATAAGGGCTGTGAGTTGTGAGTATCAATTTATTGTCTGCATGGTCATTCTTTGATTTCAGTAATTCAAAGAGTATTTCTTTTTGGGAAAAAGGATAAAGATTCTGTTCCGGCTCTTCAACAATATTCACAAAGGATGCGTAGGTGAATCGTGCAGATAATTTTTCAAGGAGCACTTTTTTAACATCATCTGATATATTTTTATTTTCAATGATTTCGTCAATTTCTTTTCTTATTTTCTTCTCTTCGTCAACACTGATTTTTTTATGCGTCGTGGTACTGCTTTCTTTGATGACCGTGCTTAAATAACGGGTAACAATAAAGAGTGGGACAAGGGATTGATAACCACTGGAAGCTTCCAATAGTTCAATTTTAAAATTTTCACCCTCCAACATGGATTTTTTGTTCTGTTTCCGGTATATGAACTTCATATTACCCACAGGTAAATCTATTTGACCTCCAAGCAACCCTTTTGCTTCTTCATACTCTTCTAAAAACGTATAAAGCGGCAATGGCAATCGTTTGAGCAAATCCGGCCTGTCCACTGAACTGATAAAATTACGTTCTGCGGGGATATACATGATTTTGGGGAATTGATATTGATCCTTTTGCCTGTTTTTAGATATATTGAGCGTTGCGCTGTTATATTGTATTGTGAATGCATGCCCGACATATTCTATTTCCGAATTTTCATTGAAATAATTTCCAATGCCTTGGTATGAAAAATGTTTTATAAACCGGTTGTATTGAGTTAAATACCGAACGGTAAAGTCCCCCCTTACCAGCGCTTTTTCAATCCAACTCAAGGTTGAAAACACTTTTGCCACTGTGCTTTTTCCAGTTCCCTGGTTGCCAATAAAAATGGTTACATCATTGATATCCATGAAACCGTCACCGGGAACAAAGCCGTCTTTGATCGGGCCTATATTTTTAATTTTTAATTTTATCATCGCTTTATATAATCCATTTCTTATTTTTTTTAAAGTGTCCCCCATTTTTCATATCGCCCTGACACTCAGCCCTGCCAGTCGAATTCAGAGACATTCCAGATTTTGCCGGAACACATGGAAAGACACAGAGCAATGGCCTGTAACAAGGTCGTTTTACCGCTTCCATTGTCTCCCAGGACAAGACAGCGGTCCGACAGTTCTCCGGTAAAGCCATTGACAAAATCGACTTCACGGTCTTTGAAACGCTTGAAGTTTTCGAGTCTTATTTTTGATATTTTCATAAATCTTGCTCTATTTCAGTTTTTTTTAATGAAAGCCCGCTTATTTGGTTCCTGAAAGCAATGCTCCCAAAATTGCCAGAGGCATTCCAATTATAGCTAAAAAATATGAGATCATTTCATGCATTTTTCTGTTTAATGACGATTCAAATCCATTCTGAGGATGTTATAAAATTGAAACATGATGCTCCAAAAGGAAAGAGAAGCACCGAAACAAGCACAATAAATAGAAAGGCTCAAATTCTTTTTTCTTAAAACTCAACTTATTCACTCCTGATGAATATCATTTTTTACCAGTAATCGCTTTTTTTTGGGCCAAAAGATTGCCAAATTTTCCATAGTTTACCTTTACCCCGTCATCCAGATCCAGGGCAATCTTCATATCGGCATAGTGCCGCAGCTCATCGTCAAAGGCCTGGAGTTCCGTCTGTTTTTTTCTGAGCAGGTCGATTGCTTTCTGCAGCTTTTTCTGGGCCGAGGCCATGGTGGCCGCATCCTTTTCTCGCCCCAAATATTCCAGACGGGCCAGGATATTGCCCTGGAGCGGGGTCACATACTTGGATCTCATACGGGAGAGGGTGGATTCGTTGTACCGGTGCAGATAGACCAGGCATTCAAAGGCCCGCTGTTTTCCACTGGAAAACAGCCAGTAGATGGGGCGCTTCTTGTACATCTTCATGTGATCCTTGAAAAAGGTGGTGCTCAGGTATCGGCGGATGGTCGCCTCCGGTGATTCACCGGCTTTGGAATTGAGAGTGTCTGCAATGAATTTCAGGTTGTCATCATGGGTTTCAGCAGGCCATGCGGTTTTCATGAAGGTGAGGAACTGGGCGGTGACATCGTCGTCAAACCATTCCATGTCCATGATGGGGAGTATGCCGTCATCATCAGCCGGGAAGGTTTTATATCTGGATGGATCAAACCCCTCGTTGCCACTGTGGGCATAGATGAGACCAGGTTCATCCAGGCTGTAGCGTCCCATCATGCAACCGATGGCGTAGGATATCAGCTCTTTCATGGTGTCAGTGAGAAGCAGGGTTTCATACGCTTCTTCTGTTTTGCCTTGAGCATAGCGGTAATGGGGGTTGCAGGTAATGGTGATTTCGTGGAGGGGAACTTCCGGGGTGAGTTCATCCTCAAGGCCGTAGGCTTCGATGAAAATGCGGTTGTTTTCCTCTTCAAAGCGTTGCATTTCAAGGGTGATTTTCTGCCAGTGTTTGCGTAGGATAGTGTATGTTGTGGTTAAATCTGTGGTGTGATGGTCTGGGTGAAGAAGGGGGAGTGATAAGAAATCCCAAGAAAATTCATAGGAATCCCAATCTAATTTAACATTATTTACAGCTAATTTTGAATTATCCTCTATTGTTTTTAGAGATAAATCAGATACATTAATAATTGGTATACTACCAACATTTCCAGCTTGGAAATTTAATGTTGGATTAACTGTTTTTAAGTATTCAAAAGATAACCGAGATGCTAACAAACCTAATATAAACCAAAATTTATTGAAAGCTGGAAATGCCGAAGAGCCTCCTACATCAAAAATAAATCCAGATTCATTTGATCTAACACCAAATGCCGAACTGCTAACAAATGTCCATGTTATCGATGGTTTGAAAAAATATGGGATATTTCTAATAGTCCTTGTTGGAGAACCATAAAGTTGTGCAGCATAATTCAGTACTTCTTTTCCTCCATCGTACCAATTTATTAAAAATAAATTGTTGCCATACCATCTTCTAAAATCACCACCTTTATTATATGGAAACCACTTTTTTTTTTGATGAGATTGAATCTTTTTCATTACATATCTT
>CAKZLA010000207.1 GCA_937124525.1 uncultured Desulfobacterium sp. | reverse complement strand
GTCATTGATAAAGTTTGGGCCATGAAGCATCCAGGGTTGATCCCTGGTGAATATGTGCTGCTGAGCGTAGGCGACAATGGCTGCGGCATGGAAAAGGAAATCCAGGATAAACTTTTTGAACCATTTTTTACCACCAAGGATGTGGGCAAAGGTACAGGGCTTGGATTATCCACGGTTTACGGCATCGTCAAGCAAAACAATGGCTTCATCGACGTCTACAGTGAACCGAATAAAGGAACAATTTTTAAAATTTACCTGCCCAGACACACCTTAAAAACACCTGCCTCCCATAAAAATGAAAAATCGTCCCTGGAAGTCAAGTCCTTTTGCCTGGAGACGATTTTGCTGGTGGAGGATGAGCCGGTTATTTTAAAATTGACCACGAGAATGCTTCGGAAACAGGGCTACATCATTTTGGGGGCAGCCACTCCAGATCAGGCTATAAGTATTGCCAGGGAACATAATGACAAAATACATCTGCTGATTACCGACGTGGTCATGCCTAAAATGAACGGTCGGGATCTGGCAAAAAAAATACTGACTATCCATCCTAACCTCAAATGCTTGTTCATGTCGGGCTATACAGCTGATGTTATTGCCAGCCACGGAGTGCTGAATGAGGATCTTCATTTTATTCAGAAACCCTTTTCCATAAAGGGCCTGACGGATAAGGTCTGTCAGCTTCTCAAAAGTAACTCCCAAAGTTCCCAGAATGCCCATGGACCAGGACGACTGCCAGCTTAACATTACAGGCACTTACGCTTGGTTGTAATGGATCAAAGGCTGCCATGCAGCTCATTGCCAAGGCAGATGTGGTTCCGGATACGGCATGGTGTGGGCGGTATCAGGGGCCATTGGGAAGTGGTAAAAGATGGGACCAGAGAATGTCTTTTTCCCTTAGAGCCTGTTTGAAAATTCAGGCTTTTAGGCGATGTCTGACCCATCTCTCAATAAACAAAATCGGATATCATCCGGTTTTTCTGTTTCAGGGTGTATACAGGGTCACCAGACACCGGGTCTTTTCATCACTGAGGCTTTTCAGTTGATGGGGGGTTTGGGAATTATACTTCATGTATTCCCCCTGCATCAGGGTATAAAGCTTACCGTCCAGGGTCAATCCCAACTGTCCTTCCATGACATAGACAAATTCCTCCCCTTCGTGGCGATAGTCAACGGGTTTATGCTTCTGCCGGGATTCTATGGTGATCATGAACACCCGCAGATGCTCATTTTCCGCCCCCGGTGTTAGGCTCTGGTAATGGTAATTGGCGGTTCGCCGGGTGTAGGCCTGGGCCCGTTCTCCGGCAAGTTTTGATTGCTCTTCATCATTTAAAAAGGTGCCAGCATCAATGTCAAACACCTCGGCCAGGGTGATCAACAGACCCACCGATGCCGTGGTCTGGTTGTTTTCCAGCTCTTTGATGAATTCCGGGGTGCGGCCCACGGATTGTGCCAATACCTCCCGGGTCAAGCCATGGGCTCTTCTGATTCGAATGAGCCTGGAACCAAAATCTCCCCCCTGGGTAGAAGGCCCTTCATTGTCCATGGCATCGGCCAGGGATCTTAGGGAAATCTGTTTGATTTTTTCCGTAAACACCGGCAAGAAAAGATTCACATCCCCCACAATACCCATGTCTGCAAATTGGAAAATAGGGGCATTGGGGTCCTTGTTTACGGCCACCACGGTTTTTGCACCGGTGATGCCTGCGGTGTACTGCACCGCCCCGGAGGTGCCAAGGGAGATCAACAGTTCCGGCGAAACGGTTTTACCTGTTTGACCAATGAGACGTTCTTCGTCAATCCAATGCCACATCACCGGTGGACGTGTGGCCCCGGTTTCAGCCCCCAGGGCAGCAGACAGTTTCCGAAGGGTGGTGAAGCCTTCAATATTGCCAAGCCCGGCTCCGCCCACCACAATTTTTCTGGCGGTTTCCAGGTTTTTATCTGCCCTTGATTCCTTTTGACAGGAGACAAAGGTGGTCTGCTCACAGGTAGAAAGGGATGTCACTGCCAGGGTTTCTGTCTCCCCTTCGGTATTCTGTGTTTCCTTTCGGATAAACGCATGGGGCTGTACCGTTATAAAACCGGTGACATTGGGATCGGAAAATCCCAATTGTGCCATGATCTCTCCTCCATGGGAGGGACATACGGCAATGATCTCTCCAGCATCATATTTAAAATCCATGCAGTCGGCAATCATGCCTGCCTGGCATAGTGCTGCAGCCCGGGAACAGATCTCCCGGGGGATCACATGAAGGGGAAACAGGCATACACAAGGATTTTTTTGCTGCACCACCCCGGCAAGTACCTGGGCTTCCTGCTCCGGCAGAAGATATCCCTTTGTGGATGGGTTAAGATACAAGACCCTGTCCACCCCATGTTTCAAGGCCTGATCTGCGGCGCTTTGTTCTTCCATGGCCTCTGGATTATGCGGGTTTTTCCGGCAGGTTATGACAAAGACGGTTTTACCACCGGTGAGGGCTGACAGTTTTTGCGCCCCTGCCAGTACATTAAGGCTGTTATTGAATAAAGCAGAAGTTCTCAGATCTCCATATACCCAAATTTCTTTTCCAGCCACACCAGAGTCATTGGGTTGCGTATTTATATTTTTTGTCATGATTTAGTCCACCAATCCTGCCTGTGATAGGGTCTGTGCCAGGGTTTCAGCAGCCTTTGCCACATCTCCGGTAATGAATTGACACTGTTTCTTAGATTTGTGGGGATTTAAGGCCACAATTTTTGTGGGAGATCCCGAAAGCCCGACTTCATGGGCTTCAAGTCCCAGATCTATGTGGTCCCAGCGCTGGATTGATTTGTTGTCAAAGGTATTTTCAATCTCATGAAGACCGGTGTAGCCATACTCGGTGCCGCCATGGACCACGCTCATGGCCGCCGGACCGGTGAGCTGAAATCGTTCCACAAATCCATCGGCCCGTCTTTCCACCGTGGTCTTGTCCATGTCCAGATCCATGACATCATGGACATTGGATATATAGGGAAGGGAAAGCATCTGGGCCGTCTGGGGTCCCACATGACCGGTGTCACTGTCCGAGGATCTGGTCCCAAAGAGAAGCAGATCAAAGGGAGATAATTTTTCAATGGCTGCGCTCAAAACCCTTGCCGTGGCATAGGTGTCAGACTCCCTGAATAGGGGATCACATGCCAGCACTGCCTGGTGGGGGCCCATGGACATGGCTTCATACAGAGCGGAGCATGCAGATTCAGGTCCCATGGAGACCAGGGTGATTGTGCCATCATATTTTTTAACCAACTCACCGGCCATCTCAATGGCTGGGCGGTCAAACAGGTTCAGGGTGGTATTCTGACCGGTACCCTTTGCACCCCAGGTCCCTTCCACCACTGCCTTTACACATACAATTATATTCAGTCCCATATCTTTTCCATATTTTCTGGTATCCTTCATGTCACTTTAAAAACACTTTACATTTTTGGGGGATGACTCACAAAAAACGAGATTGATTACATCAACAAAAGTAAGTAGGGCAGTGAAGGATTTGTGTTTTTTTGTTAATGGAGTTTGTGGATCAATTTGGTTTGCGGGAGACCTATACATTTACTCACAAACCCATTCACCCACAAACCGATGCACTCATTTACTCATCACCCAAGAATATTGCGGGCAATCACCATTCGATGAACCTCACTTGTTCCCTCGTAAATCCTTGTGATCCGTGCATCCCGGTAATATCGCTCCACCCCATAGGCCTTGGAGTACCCATATCCGCCATGGATCTGGACAGCCATATCTGCCACCTGGCTTGAGGTCTCACTTGCCATTAGCTTGGCCATGGCAGCTTCTTTGGAGAAGGGTTTCTTCTGGTCTTTGAGTACCGCTGCTCGATACACCATGAGTCGGGCCGATTCCACCTGGGTGGCCATGTCGGCAATCATGTTCTGTATGGATTGATGTCTGGCAATGGGCACCTTGAATTGAATGCGCTCCTTTGCATACTTGATCCCTTCAGAAAGGGCTGCTTGGGCAATGCCCACGGCCTGGGCTGCAATACCGATGCGGCCGGTATCCAGGGCTGCCAGACCAATCTTTAATCCCATGCCTTCCTTTGCCAGAAGGTTTTCAGCAGGAATCCTGCAGTCGCCGAGACGGATGGAGCACACGGGGTTGGCCCGCATGCCGGACAGGTTTTCCTTTTCTCCCACCACAAATCCCGGGGTTCCTTTTTCCGCCACAATGACGCTGATCCCCCGGGGGCCAGCCGTCGGATCGGTGCGGACAAACATCACGCAAATGTCTGCCACGCCACCATTGGTGACAAATACCTTATTGGCATTGACAATGTAATGGTCCCCGTCTTTGATGGCCGTGGCCTCAATGGCCGAGGCATCGGAACCAGCATTGGGCTCTGTGAGACAAAAGGCCCCGATCTTTTTTCCCGTTGCCAGATCCGGCACAAATTTGTCGTGCTGAAGGGCATTACCAAATGCAAGGATGGGGTAAAGGGCCACACTGTTGTGCACCGAGGCACAGAGCCCAAGGGCTGCTGCAGCCCGGGAGATTTCTTCAATGATGATAATATAGCTCACCGCATCCATGCCAGCCCCCCCCAGCTCCCGGGGGGCCTGGATACCTAGGTAACCCAGTTTTCCCATTTTTTCAATGACTTCCCAGGGAAACCGACGATCTTCATCTATTTCCCTGGCAATGGGCATAATTTCCCGCTGGGCAAAGGCCCTGACGGCACTTCTCACAATGCGATGTTTTTCTGTTAAGAACGTATCCATATAATTACATAGAACTCCAAAAGTTAATTTCAGAATATCGACAGCAGAGCCCCTGACGGCTGCCCTGACCGGAACATTGGGAACCAAAAGGGGCAAAAATACCCCTGAAGGTCCCGTTCCGGTCAGGGCAGCCGTCGGGGCGGCATTATATACCATTCTCTAAAATTGATAAAACCCTAACCATGTCTCCGCACTGTGCTTCA
>CAKZLA010000206.1 GCA_937124525.1 uncultured Desulfobacterium sp. | reverse complement strand
CTCAAATATCCATTTGTTGTTTTGATGGATATAACGACCCGGGGTGTCATCTATTTCCATGATATGCTCCTGAACATGGCCGAAAATAGTTTGTAATTCATTTACAAGATACCCGCCATTACCATCTTCAAAAAGATCAACAGCCATACAAGAAAATCCGTTTATATCACACAAATTCTTTACAAAATCCATAAGATCCAAGGGTGGAGATACATAATCAATGCCTTTACTTCCACTGGCTTTCCCCTTATATTTAATTTTTTTGTGAGCAAAATAGGAATTACCAATTTTTACCGCTCGCCACTCGAAATCATGAGGTGTATACTCTTGGAAAATAACAAGATCTCTTTCACCATGACTGTATATAGAAAAATACTCTTTGAGTTTATTAAAAAAATAAGATGGGCTCTTCAAGGCTTTGGCTGCCCACTTTTTAGGCGTACCAACCACCCTGTTGGGACCAAATCTTCTTTTGACTCCTTTGGCTGAAAATGCTGTTTTAATATATTTCTTCGTCTGATTTTTGTCCTTGAGTATTTGAACCCCGGAACCTGATGCACCGATAGAGGTTTTGGCAACAATCGGCATAATAGAATTTTCTATATAGTCGTTGGCTTCTTCCTTACTATAAAATACCCGCGTTTTTGGATGTGATATATTTTGAGCTTCCAGGTAATAACTCAGTAGCCGTTTATTTTCATAAATATAACATTCTTTATATGAGGGGAATGTTTTCAGCCCAAGAACCTTACTTAAAATGTATAGTCTTTCATCATAAAGGTCTTTATAATGTCCAAGCATTCCAGGGGGTTTCAAAAGATAAAAGTCCGATTTACTGTCAAAAATTTTTTCAAGCCAATTTGAAGCGGTCAGGTCAATAATCTCATAATCAATATTTTTCTTCTCACAGGACAATGCCCATTTTTTTCCGGAGGATAGATCTTCATTTCTTAATATTGATACTTTAAGCCTGCTCATAGCCAAATTCCTCAATAATAAATCGCATCATAATAGGATTCGTATATTTCAGCCAATAGGCTTCGTTAGCGCCGTGGATTTCAGATTGAAAGTCATTCATAAGCCTGTCGATATCAAAGACTTGGCAGGCATTAGAATAATCTTTACATAAGGGTAAATTTTTCCTTACAAAATCAACCATCCAAGTGTCTAAAGGAAAATTGGGAGGATATGATCCTTCAATTTTCTGACGTAACCCCTTTAAAAGAGCAGCTATATATTTATTGAAACATACCTCAGCTGGCTTATGTTCACCGGCATATTTGAATTTTAGCAATTGAGGGTATGTAGCCTGAATAAAACAAGATCCATAAACGGGATTCTGAATTCTCTTCAGAATCGGATTTTGAATTTTTTCTTTGTTGTTAAATGTGTACTCAGATGCAAACAAGGTCTCAAGATAATCTATATCAAGAAACGGGGTATAGACCTTATTCATGGCGCTTCCATATAAATTGACATCTTGGGCATCGTGCAGGTGTGCAGTGATAAAGCTCAACGCATTAAGTTTTCGATTGACTTCAGGTCCATTAACAAAAGATTCTGTACCAAAATAAGAAAGGAGATCTTCTTTAATATTTTCATTACCAACAATCCGTTTAGTATCGAGATATTTTTCCAAGCCACTTGCTATTGAAAGGGTCTTGTCCCAATTTTCATAAACAATTGCCGGGACAATATAGTCGTCCTCGCTCACCCCTTTTATAAATTCGCCTCCTAAAGTGCCAAGGTACATCTGTTTTGCAAATCTGGACTCACGTTCAACAGCCAGAAATCGATGAACTCGATGAATGGATGCCAAGCCACCGCTATGCCGGATAATTTTTCTGGCTTTGGTTTCAAAGCTATCCGCAGTCATCTGAATGTCATAAATTTGATGCTGAAGGCCAAGCTCTTTTGCAATGGCAGTGGCCTTCACACAATCATTGGAATGGGGATTACCATAGGTATAAAGATGGGGCTCAATTCCCATGGACAGGAATATGCTCAATAAATTCCTGGTGTCTGCCCCTCCCGTTAAAGAAAGGCTTATGGGATCAGACTCGTTCAATGTAGACATTGTCGCATTTTTCAAGTTTGCGGAGATTTCTTTCATAGAAATCTGTTTGCGCTCAATTTCAAACAAATCTTCCGGACACCAGTATTTTTTTGATCTCAGTATACCATCTTCCAGGTAAACACATTCAGCAGGTTGATTGTGGCAAACATTTTCAAAAGCTGTCAATCCGCCTGTGAAATGATAGGTCAACGCATAGACAGACATCCCCAATGAAGATGGTTTGAGCCTAACCAGCTTTGATATGGTTTTTAAGTCATTGGAAATGATAAATTTATTTTCATCCTGCCAAAAAAAGAATTTTTTAACCCCAAAATGGTCCGAGTATATCCTAAAACCTTTTGGCTGAATCTGGACAAGAACAAAATTACCTTTTAAGTGATTTGTGAAGTCATGACCGAATTCTTTGAGAAGTGCTCCGGGAAGTTGCTCCTCGGGCAAGGAGAAATATTTTTGATTGACTCCATTTTTGCATAAAACATACCCATCGTGCAACCAAATATCATTTTTATCGGAATCGAATAGGTCTTGGTCGGTAGCAAATACAAATTCATCAAATAATAAATATCTGAACTCATTGTTTTGGTCTTCAATTTTTAGATTAGTAACATACCACACTTTATTTGCCTTTTATTCCGTTGTACATGTTTTCCAATACTTTGACCACTTGATCCCGATGAGCATCACATCGGAACAGATTCAATATAGTTAAGAGTTTGTATTGAGACAGTTCAGTTTTGAAAATCTTTGGAAGCCGCTTCCTCAATCTGAATTCCAGGCGACTATCAGACTTGATCAAATTTGTGAACCTGTCCGAACTGGAACAATAGATATCTTCCCAGTAAGATTGTATCGCTTTTTCATCAGATATTTTTTCAGAAAACTTATCAAAGTGCTCAAGAATCTTCTGTTTTTCATGCCCCTCCAACAGATCTACAGATCCAAAGTCACTTGCCATTTTTGTCGGTATAATCCGATGATAAATACCGGTTTCTGTTATTTTTAATTGGACCATTATTCCTTTTAACCAGGAATCGGTTGCAGCCGTTTTGGTTGACGCAAAAAAATTTCCCAATCCAAAAAAAATCGGTTTGTTTTTATGAAGCATCATTCCGCTGTAGCGGTGTGTATGGTGGGAAACGACGCTATCCGCACCCGCATCCACAAAAAACTTGAACCGTTTTATAATTTCAGTAGATGGTAAATAATGATATTCTAACCCACCATGATAAATGACAATCACATAATCATTGTCTTTCTTAGCTCCCTTGATCTGATAAAATGCATCTATCAAATCGAATGAATTAGCACCAGCATGCCCAGGTCCGGCAATATTAAATTCTTTTTCACTATAATTCAAAAAGGAAATTTTTTTGCTGTTTATGCTAACAGATAGGGGTTGCGCGGCTTGATCTGAATTTAACCCTCCACCAACAGTCAGAATATTATAGTTTTTACAATTATTTAGAGTGTCTAAAACTCCCTGGTTGCCAAAATCCCTGATATGGTTGTTGGATAGACAAACCGCATTAAAATTGCCATCGACGAGATATTTCACAGATTCAGGGGAGGATTTAAAATTATTACCAGTTTTTCGAATTTTTTGAGTGCACCTGGTTAAGGGTGCTTCCAAATTGATAATGGAAAAGTCTTTATCTTTGAGGACATCAAGCAAATTCTCGGAATAGATGTTGTAAGTCTGCGTGGGGGGTATAAAATCGCCCCCAAACAGAAGAATTATATCTTTAAAATTATTCATTTACTCAATTGATTTCAAAAATTTGCCCAACGATTCAGCAATGCTTTCATAGTGAAAATGACTATATCCAGTCTTTTTCCCTTCAATACCAATCTCTTTGGCTTTGTCAGGATGCGCTAAAATCCAGTGCATCGCTTTCTCATATTCTTCGATGGTATATTCTTTTGCGAAAACTGCGTTAACTCTATCTTCAAAATAATGAATAATTTCACCCACAGGATTGGTGATGATGGGAGCACTACTGGCAGCATACTCCGCTACTTTTTGAGGAAATCTTGCCGTATCTTGTTGATTTAATCTCATTGGTATCAATAGCGCAATTGCATTTTTATACATGTTGTAAAGTTCATCATAAGTTAAATTTTGATAAATTATTATGTTGTTGAAAGCAGATATTTCTGTTTTCAATCCTTCAATACGCGACTTCTTTCCAGATACAACCAAATAAAGTTTTATTTCCGGTTTATTAAGATTTGAAAAAGCCTTAATAATAAACTGAATCACATCATAATAACCGATACTCCCACAATATAGAAAAAATCTTTCCTTTATCTGTTCTTTCTCTTCTTGGAAAACTTTATGGTTATAATCAGCCAAAACAGGAATTTCAAACAAAGGTATACTTTTCTTCATTTTTCTAATACGCTTGCTCAAAAATCGGCTAATCGGGATCACGCCATCTGAAAGACGAAAAGCAATCCGCCAGAAAAAAAAAGCGTTGATTTTTTTTAAATGAGTTGAGGCTAAAGCTGGATGATATTCCATGACACTAATAATCAGTCGATATCTCAACATCCAGCTTATCAATCGATAATAGATCACTAAAAAAAAAGGACAATAAGAGATAATTAAAAAATTATTGTTGCAAGGTGTTTGCAATTCCTTTAATCGGAAAAACAATCGAACATTAATCACTACATTAGATATAAATTTTGACAAATAATCATTTTTTATCCCTTGATCTAAAAAATAATAGCCAACCCCTTCTATAGTTCCCTTGCTTGAGCTTTTACCTTTTTTTAAAGGGTTAATTTTATTAGCCAGTATACAATGGAATCCTTCTGGAAGAAGGGCTTTGGCCATCAGAAAAAATTTACCACCGGCAGCTGATGTCCTATAAGGATAGCCACCAGCACCCCAAATAATAAAAACCGATTTGGATTTCATAATTTTTTACAAGCTCCGTATAATTCTTGCCGGGACGTCTGATGCAACCACATCAGCAGGCAAAGACTGAGTTATGTAAATCTGATTTATATTTGTGCGAGTATTTGAAACAACGTAGAATTAAAAAAGATATAAGACAAAGGGAAGAAAAGGTTAAACTTAAAATTTTTTCCTAAAACTTGATAGTGTATCTCTCTATGGTGTCCACTAAAAGTGGTTGTTTTCATGCCCACGTGCCTTTTTTAATGTCAACAGTACCCTGACATCATTTCCCTCAGTTTTAATATAATCCATAAATTGCTGTTTTTTCTTGGTAGCAGCAAATCCATTAGGATATAAAAAGCAACCCATAAAAATCACATTAAGTTTTTTCATAGACTTCGTATCACCTTGCAAGGATTCCCAGCAGCAACGACGTTTGCTGGAATATTTTTAGTCACAATGCTTCCTACGCCAATTACAGAATTTGCACCGATGCTTACACCCTTTAAAACCTTCACACTCTCCCCAAGCCAGACGTTGTCATGGATATGAACAGGCTTGGGGTCGGAAGTACGGGGATCGTCAAAATGCCAATCATTGTCTGTGATTAAAGTGTTTGCACCACAGCGAACAAAATTTCCAAGAATGATTTCACGGGCAGCACCAATGACAGTCCCACTGAAACCACAATGATCACCAATGACAATTCGAGCGTTCTTGGTTAACGTGGAAACCGAGCACGGCCTGTTGATCCCAATCAAATTAGAATGGAACAACGAACGGAATCCGCAATTATTGCCAATTACTATACTTGAAAAAGGCCGTCTGTAAAAAAACGTTTTTCCGTAAAAGGAAACATTACTACCCAATTGAATTTTCAAGAAAACAATTTTCTTTTTGATATAAAAAGAAAACAATTTTTTAATACAAAACAATTCTTTTTTATTTCAATAGCTGGGCTATTCAAACAAAAAAGAGCTTCATCTAAAGGAACATAAGCATGCCCATAGCGGCGAATACCCTTTTTATCGCCACCCGCTTTTGTAAACGCTTGGCCTAGAGTGATCCCTAAATCCTCAACCGTATGGTGGTCGTCAATATGTAAGTCGCCCTTTGCAATCGCCTTAATATCGATTAAACCGTGGCGGCAAATCTGACCAAGCATATGCTCTAAAAATGGAATACCCGTTTCAAAGTTAGCTTCACCAGTACCGTCTAAATTGATCTCAACACTGATCTGAGTTTCCAAGGTATTGCGTTCGACTTGCGCCGTTCTCGCGCTCATTTATAACTCCACATACATACATTTGAACTCCGACTCTATACTTGTAGCCGATAAGCGCGCAATTATAGCCTTAATCTAGGTTCTAGCCTACTGCCAAAAACAAGAAACCCCCAGACAAGGCTGAGGGCTTTCTTAAATAACTTCGACCCGACTCGCAAACCCCCTCATCAGAAAGTTACTGATGGCGAAAGCC
>CAKZLA010000205.1 GCA_937124525.1 uncultured Desulfobacterium sp. | reverse complement strand
ACCTTTGACGGAAGCTCCATTGAATCCCGCATTGCCGAAACGGGTTATATTGCTGTAAAAACAAGGTCATTGCTGGGGAAAGTGAATCTGAACAGCAATGTAGATCCCATGGAAGCCGCTGAAATCATATTTGATGAGCTTTTAGAAAATGCCCTTACCTCAGGCTTTAATACTCCCCATAATACCCCGGGAAATTTTTTGGATCCGGACTTGACCGAAATCGGAATTTCCTTTGTACCTGCCACCATTGATTCCTTTAGATATCTTATGGTGGCAGATATGGCAAAACCTGCAACGAAACAGGTTTATTTTGTTGGCAGATGTTACACCGATGAAGGAGATGGCACTAAAGGGGTATCCTCAACAGAGGATCAGAACCTGGAAATTTGTCTGGTGAGGTTTTCCACTGACGATGACACAACCGCTATGAATGTGGAACCTGCCATGGATTATTTACCCCTGGGTGGCTATCAGATTAGAATTCCGGAATATTACAGCATGTCCATCAAGACCCAACAAGGAAAGATTCTTTACGATTATCAGGGAATCGCTCCTTCCAGAAATCAGCTGTTGCACCTGGACTTGACCCCGCCGGTGCCAGAGACGGAGATGGCGCCCTACGTAGAATAAAAACACCACTCAGCAGCACTGGTTGATTTTAACCAGTGCTGCATCATATCAGCCACAATTATTGGCTCCATATATTGATATCCAACAAAAACCACTCACATTTTTTAGATCTAAAAAATGTCTATGATTATTAAAGAAAATTTATGTTTCAAAGCATTTCTGTCGTTATTCCTGCATACAACGCTGCCCTGACCATCGGTGAATTGATTGCGCAACTCATCCCGGTACTGGACCTCATTACCCCTGACAACGAAATCATTCTCATTGATGATGACTCCCCGGACACCACCTGGCAGGTAATACAGCAAATCACCAAAAAATATTCCCGGGTCAGGGCGATCCAGCTGATGAAAAACAGCGGACAGGCCGCCGCCACCCTGTGCGGTCTGTGTATGGCGGATAAAGAGATCATAATTACCATGGACGATGATCTCCAGCATCAGCCCCAGGAAATTCCTGCATTGCTCACGGCCCTGGGGGAAAATCCCAATATGGATTGTGTCTTTGGTGTATTTAACAAAAAACAGCACCGGGGATACCGCAACGCAGCCTCCGTCATCATTGCCATGATCAACCGGCAGGCTTTTGGTCTCCCCCGCCATGTAAAAACCTCCGGATTCCGGGTCATGCGTTGCCAACTTGCCAAAGAAATGGTGAAAAGAAAGACTGCAAACCCATCCATTCCCGCCCTTTTATTAGGATGTACCCGCAAAGTAATGAGCCTTCCGGTTACCCATGCTCCCCGGTTTGCCGGTGAATCCAACTACACCCTGACCAAACAATTTCGCATGGCATTTGACAATCTATGCAATGCCACCATGCTGCCCCTGCGTCTTGTTTCCATGTGCGGTATGGGCCTGTGCCTGATGAGCCTGGGCCTGGTAAGCTATTATTTTTTTCAATATCTGTTTGGGGTCACAAAACTCCAGGGATGGACCACACTGGTGCTGATGATCAGTTTCTTTTCCGGCACCATTCTTTTATCCCTTGGTATTCTGGGGGAGTATCTGGTCCGGGTTCTGAGGGAAGTGAGCCATAAACCGGCCTATGTAATCCGGCAACAGGGCAACAGTCACAAAGATTAAAAAACATGGTGAAAAACACATGAAAAAAATATTAATCCTGGGCGCAGGGGTCTACCAGGTACCCCTTATAAAACATGCCGTTGAGCGGGGCTACCACGTGACAGTGGCCTCCTGGAGAGCCACAGACCCCGGCATGGCCCATGCCCATGACACCTGGGTGGTTGACACAAAAGATAAAATTCGCCTATGCGATCTCAGCCGAAAATATGGCATTGAAGCCGTGCTGACCACCGGTACCGATGTGGCAATTCCCTCCATTGGACATATCTGTGACACATTAAAATTGCCCGGGATTTCATACAAAACCGCCATGGCCGCCACGGACAAGTGGACCATGCAGCAGCAGTTTAAGGCCCATGGAGTACCGTCATCAAAAAGTATCCGTGTGGTAAACCTAAATCAAGCCCTGGAGGCGGTTATACAAACAGGCTTTCCGGCCATGGTAAAGGCCCCGGACAGTTCTGGATCACGGGGAATTCACCGGGTGGACACGCCAAAGGATCTCACAGACGCCCTGGAAGATGCCATGCAGATCTCCAAGGCCGGTTATGCCCTGGTGGAAAATTATATATCCGGGGTGGAATTTGGTGCCCAGGCCGTGGTGTTGGATGGCCGGGTGGCAAAGTTGATCTGCCACAATGACACCGTAACGCCCCCACCGGTATCGGTGCCCATAGGCCATTCCTGTCCCCTGATGATGTCCCGGGAAGTTCAAGCTGAAACCAAAAGGGTCTGTGACCTGGGGGTGGCTGCCATCGGCATGAAAAACGGCATTTGTAATATTGACCTCATGGCGGAGGGTGACGAGGTGTATATGCTGGAGATCGGTGCCCGGACCGGGGCCACCGGAATTCCGGAAATCATACTTCACAGCATGGGAATCAATCTCTATGATGTGGCCATTGATATTGCCATGGGCAAAAGGCCCCGGCTTACGGAATCCAACCCCAGAGGCGCCGCTGTTGAGATTATTCTGTCAAAAGAAGATGGTATTTTGTCAGCCATAGGAAGCATTGATCATCTGCTGGCCCTGGAAAATGTACGTGCCATTTCTTTTGACTGCCAGCCGGGTGATGTTGTCAACCGATTTGTAACTGGCCCGGATCGATTGGGGGAAATTCTTTGTTGCGGCACCACGTCAGCCGATGCCGAAGCCTTGTGTCGGCATGTAGGTGCCCATATTAGTCTTGGGCTCAGGGAGCATAATTCTTAATAACTTACAGGATGAATTACAATGGCCATACCAGAATTTCCCGGGGCTTTTGACCATGAAAACACATGAATTTCATGTGTAATTTTGAAACCTAACAGAGTAGAAATTCATGTTTATAAAAGAAAATTATACCGCCCTGCCCCGGGCCCTTTATCTGTCCCTTTTTAAATATCACAAAAGCCAGTACTGGAAGCATGACACCATTAAGGCCTATCAGGATAAAATGCTCTGCCGGCTCATCTACCATGCAGGAACCCATGTGCCCTACTATCGGCGCTTGTTTGCCGACATCGGATTAGATCCCGCCACCTTCCAGGGACGGCGGGATATGGAAAAAATTCCGTTTCTGGAAAAAGAGACATTTCGTTTAAACACCCGGGATTTCATGGCCGACAATGCCCACCAATATGCCCCGGTCTGGTCCCAGACCAGCGGTTCCACCGGTACCCCCCTTTCATACATTCTGGATGCCGGAGCACTTGCCCATGATGCAGCGGCAGCATTGCGAAGCTATGGATGGGCAGGATATTATCCGGGCATGAAGCTTTTTTCCGTCAAAGATTATCTCAAAAAATGGGAATACCGTTACAGCCAGCTGGGTCGGGTGCTCAATTTTGACCTTAACAGCATTAACCAGGATTCAGCCGTGCGGATATGGACGGAAATCAACAAATTAAAACCCACCGTATTTCGAAGTTACCCATTTACCTTGATGATGCTTTACCAATACGGCACCCAGGCCGGCATTGACATGCATTGTCCCCGGCGCATCATCACCACCGGCGAGACCCTGTCCCGGGATCTTCGCCAACGGCTTGAATCCCGCTTTCATGCTGAAATATTTGATTATTACGGCATGACGGAAAATGCATCCATGATCACGGAGTGCCCCTGTCACAGCTACCACGTCATCGAAGATGTCTCATTCCATGAATTTTGTGATCCAAAAACAGGAAACCCACTCCATGATGGCCGGGGAGAAATCATTGCCACAAATTTTCACAACTATGCCATGCCTTTAATACGTTACCGCACCGGCGATTTTGCCCGGCTTCATTCCCCATCCCATAGCTGTCTCTGCGGCAGAAATTTCAGAACCGTAAAAACCATTGAAGGGCGAAAAGAGGATTATATCGAAACCCCGGAAGGCACACGGTTGAATCTCATTGAGACCCCACTTAACCATGGGAAAGGGATCATGATGGGGCAATACGTACAAGATCGCAATGATCATATGTATATTAATATTGTTCCCGGACCTGATTTTGTAAAAGGCTCCCTGGTGGCGGTGGAAAGAGACCTACGCCGCCTGCTGAACAACAGTAGCATTGCCATTGATTTTCATCTGGTTGACCAACTGGAGCACCGGGGGAAAAATAAAACAGGCAAAGTTCCCTTTATTTACTCTAAAATTGGTAAAAGCTTTTATTAATGGAATTAAATAAAGCTATGAACCGCCCCCTTTGTTCCTTAATGTGGAGTCAGAGCTGAGACAAGTCACAGCCTCCTGGATAAATCCGCATCCAATGTCGTTAAGGGCACTTTCATTGGCTTCTAAAATAACCACCTGTTTTTTAAAAATCACAGCCTTTAATTCAGAACCCTTGGGGACAGAGGTGTCCTGGCTTTGGACAGGATACTGCATGTTTCTTTTATAATAATAATATAAATCGCGTTTGTTAAAAAGCTTGTCGGTCATATAACAAGTGATCTGATGACTGAAGCTGGACCCCACAATTAAACCATTCGGATGGACATCGTTTTTTGAAAAAGATACGTTTATGTTGGGATGTGCCGTCCTGGAATCCGTTGCATGTTTATCTAAAACATTCATCAAGCCAGCAAGATCTCTGTCGGTTCCCCTGGGATGATTGTCGACAAGCATTGGTTCTCCTGTGAGATCGCCCAATGAAAAGTTTCCCTGTCGTTCAATCGCGTCTATGATATTTAAACAGAAAAGATAGGCTCCGTAATGACTCCAGTGGGTTCCTCCGGGTAAAAAAAGCCTGTACATGGCTTTATTCTTTTGGGAAACAAAGTATTGGTGTGCATCCAGGTAATGGACCTGATACGCATCCAGAAGTTCTTTGACATCATCATAATTTGAGAGAATGCCATGTTGGTAGCCCCTTAGATACCTTTGAGGAAGATACTCTGGATAAACCGTCGCCTTGCTTGGAGAAATAATAAATAAAAAAACAATATTCTCCTTTTCAAGCAGATCCTGCAACTGCTTCATCTGTGCAATACGTTTTTCAAGCTCTTTGCGGGGAACTCGATCCATGCCCCTGTAGCTATTGATATAGGGCCGTTCATAAAGCCAGTTATTTTTACCCAGAACAATGGCGTTTTTATATGATTTGCATTCATTAAACAGGGAAAAATTAATTTGATTATCAAGCCTTATATAGTACTCCCGCAAACCAATCTTTTTTTGAAACCAGGTCTGGAATTCTTCCTGAAAAATACCACGGTTCCAATCATTCAAGTTAAATTGGGGAAAGGCCGAATCCGTCTTTGTTACACCTGAAAGAGTTTTGGGTGACAGCGGGTGAAACTGCATTTGCACCACAGGCGCAAAAAAAAGAAGTATCAATAAAAAAACAAATGGATTGGCCACATTAAAATCTCCAGAATCCGGGGTATTGAACACCGGTTAGCCTCTTAAAACTTAAAGTAAAGGAATGGGTGAAAGGAAGAATTCAACAATGCACTTATGGAAAGAATAAACAGGCATAGTGCCATTGTGGCCCTTAACACCCTCGGTGAAAATACTATTTTTTCAGAAAAACAAGATATAGGACCGAATATACAAGGAACTTTAAACAACGGCACAAAGGAAAACAGTGCCGCTGCAAGCAAAATAACCATGGATCGATTACTCATAATATCAACCATCAATATATTCGAGGTGGCCACCGTTGCCGTACCGGAAAGGTATCCAAAATAATTCCATGCATGAACAAGGCTGTCTGAACGAAAGAAAACCCATCCCATCATGATAATAAAAAAAGTTAATGCGGTGCTGAAAAACCGAGGCAAGCGATTTAAAAATTTTATAAAAAATAATTTGTCCAGGGTAAGAAACAAACCATGATAAATTCCCCAGATAATAAATGTCCACTGGGCACCATGCCACAGCCCTGAAAGTATAAATACAAGCCATAAATTAATCATACCCCGCACCGCACCCTTCCTGTTGCCCCCCAAGGGAATATAAAGGTATTCCTTCATCCATCGCGATAAGGAGATATGCCACCGTCTCCAGAACTCAGTAATACTTGTGGATCTGTAAGGACGATTAAAATTTTCAAGAAGATTAAAGCCCATCATGCGGGCAAGGCCAATGGCCATGTCTGAGTATCCTGAAAAATCAAAATAAATCTGGAAGGTGTAGCAACAAATGCCAAGCCAAGCGTAGAGCAATGTCATGGAGTCTGGGGCAATGCAGAAAATTTTGTCCGCCACCTGCCCCATCTGATCTGCAATCAATATTTTTTTTGCAAGTCCCGTGCAGAATCTGAACAACCCATGTGTAAAATCATCAAAACTGTGTGTTCTGATACGGATCTGTTCATTAATATCATGATAGCGCACTATGGGGCCCGCGATGA
>CAKZLA010000204.1 GCA_937124525.1 uncultured Desulfobacterium sp. | reverse complement strand
CGCAGACCGGGCCCGTGGCGGTGAATTCCAGTTTAAGGAGGGTCCTGCGGCCGGAGAATTTCACCTGAATCCGGCCGGGAGTCCTTTCCAGGGCAGGGCCGTTGAAGGCTGTTGGGTCCAGAGATTTTAAGAGTTCTCCCGGTGTCCTGGTTTCGCTGTCCAAGGTGACATAGCAGGCCCCGGCTCCCCGGCTCCGTCCGCCGCCCACGGCGAAAAGGGAGAGGAATCCAAGCTTTAACAGATCGATGAAAGGCCGGGCAAGGGACGGATGGTGGGTTATGGTGCCGGTAAATTCGGTATTGCAGGCCACGGCTTCGCTGGATCTCAAGGTCTGATTTTCCGCCACTCCGAACGTGCTCAGGCGGGTCCGGGTAATGGTGATAACGGCGGTGTCTGCCGGTGCTGCGGCATCGTCCAGGTGAAACAGGGCACTTCCCTCGGGATCGGAGCCCTCCTGTCCGAAAAGTTTTGCCACGGCGCTTCCGGGGACAATTTCATCTGGCAAGATTGACAAATTTTCCCGGATGATCCCCTTGAGATGGGTGGCCGGGAAGATGACCTGACCCTGGGCGTTCCTGGGCAGAAGGGCATCGGTGAGACCGGAACCCAAGCCGCTGGCTGGCTCCCCGTCAGCAGTGAGGGTCAGGGTATAGGATATTTTATTCATTGGTCGGACTCCTCTCTCATGCGGTCTTCCTCTTCGATGAGCAACAGGGCATCGGGCAGCCAGTTTGTCCTGGATTTGTTCTCAAAGTCTTCTTTCCAGGCGCTTTTTTCCAGCACCAGCTCGTTCAGGTGGTCAAACAGGCCGGGATGATTTTTTTTTACCTGGGCGGCAAAAGCCAGTCTCTCTTCCAGCCCCTGCTGCAGGGCTGGCAGGATTTGATGCCGGATGGTCCGGGGCAGGCCGCCGTCTCCTTTGAAGGTTGCTGCCGTTGTTTCCAGTTTGTTGAAATCTTCCATGGTATAGGGCCGTTTTGTCAGCTGGATGCACTGGCCGATCTCCTCATCAAAGAAGACCAGTTCCCGCTGCCGCTTGGCGTTGGGAGTGTCGATTACACTTTCCGTAACCTGTTCCCAGTCAATGCAGGCTGGCGGCGCATGGCCCGGGTTTGCCTTTTTGCGTCCCAGGGCTTTGGCGTTCTTAAGCAGGGCTTCGG
Organism: uncultured Desulfobacterium sp.; assembly: GCA_937124525.1. The sequence goes on along the minus strand of CAKZLA010000204.1, from coordinate 1,725 downwards.
CATAGGGGATGGCTGTATGCAGCGGAAGTGTGACAGAGGTGAACAATATCCCTGCGGAAATGGTGAGACCGTTGGCGGTTGCCGGCCATAGTTTTTTGTTTTTTCGGCTCTCTTCTTCAAATACCTGTGCCACCTCCTTTACAAAGGCTGTTGCATAGTTGCAGCGGCAGAGCACCACAATATCGTCACCACCAACGAGCAGGGGGCGAATGGGCAGAGTGATTTTTCCACGTTTGCATACGTCTTCCTTGCCTTCGTTTCTGGCCCATTGTCCCACCACATGGCGGATGCCTCTAATGGTCGCGTTTTCTGTTATTTTGTTAACTGTTTGGCTCATTTCCTGGATGCCTTTCACAGCGTCTTCTTGAGACGGGCTGCGGTCCAGGAAGGTTCGGAATTGATGCCCCATGTCGTTTCCATCCATGCAAATAATGGCCCAGCGGTTCCGTCCGCCCAGTGCCCTGGCCCCGGCGTTACCGTCCGGGACGTCATCAGGATTGACATTGTGGAAGAATTCAACGCTACCGTTAGGATTTTTTATTTCGGGGAGCTTTTTTAAAAGGGTCTCCTCAAAACGGCGAAAGGTTTTTTCACCTGATTTGAACATCCGATGTTCAATCACCTCATGACAGGTCTTTTTGCTTGTTTTCAGTTTTTCCATGTCCACGGGGTAGAGTCCAGACTCGGGACAAGGTTCACCATTTTCCGGCAGATCCGGCACAAAGGGGTAAAATTCGTCTGTCATCTGGAGTGCACTGCTGAATTTTTCATCAAGGCCAAAGCTGATATCCAGACCGATCTCTTTTGCCCTTTTTTTGATTTGTTGCTTTAAGTTTTTAGCAGATTTAATGGAATCGCAGAAAAACGCCCCCCTGCCGCCTCCGGTGAACAACAGCTTGTCAACTCCGTCAATTGCCTGATTCGGAATCGTTTCCTTATCAACTATATTCGGAATTGTCTCTTTATCAAATTGGTCGATCAGGGCACTGCCGCCCACAATGAATTTCAACTTGGGTATTTTGAAGATAAAAGATTGAATTCCCTTAACGTCGTAATACAGATATACGCCCATGAGCCCTCCTGAAAAATAGAACTGCCGCATTATGACCCGTTAGATATGAATGGAACTCGGTCTGGATCACAAAGGTATTTATAGTAAACTATGAAAAACTTGTCAAATTAGAAATTTATTTATTTACGGAAAAAAAAGGAGGGTATTTTCCCAAGTGTCGCGGCGAGGTGTTGCGGTGCAGTTGGATATCACCTTCATAAGCGGTGTCCATTCCAACCTCGGAAGCAGAAATCTGACTATAGATTAAATTAACGTTGGATATCACCTTCATAAGCGGTGTCCATTCCAACCGCTATTCGATGCTGGAATTTGCAATAATTTTAGATAGTTCTGTTGTGAAAAAATATGTATAAAAAGTTAAAAATTGAATTAGCTTTTTTCTTAAGATTCCGGCACGAAAAATGCTTTCTTGAAAAATGCATGGTAATACGCTGGAATCATAATTAATTTTTAATATGTTTGATATTAATAATGTCATACAAAAATGTAATTTGGGGTTAAAATTCAAGTGCTTAAAAAAAATAGCTTACTCTAATGATTACAATGGGTTGTTAAAAACAATTAAATTTTGTGTCTTTTTTTTAAGCAACTGCAACAAAGACCTTGATAATAAATTATGCTGTGCAAATTGCGGTTGCAATCACCATGGCATA
>CAKZLA010000203.1 GCA_937124525.1 uncultured Desulfobacterium sp. | reverse complement strand
CCCTGACCACGGCCTTTACCACCATTGAGCAGGGAATCAACCAGACAACCACCCAATGGTATGAATTCATAAAAAATGAACTGACCCTTGCCCAGGCAACATATAACGGACAAATCGCTAATTTTATAAATGCCGTTGATGCCGGGTTTGCCTGGTACAATGAAGGGGTTAACGCCATTGAGACGGCGGCCACCGATCAAAAAACCATTATTGAAGATCACAATCAGATAACTCAGAGCATCATTGAGGATATTTTGTTGTTGCTTGAACAAAATCAGGGAATTTATTCTGGTGATGGCGGCACCGGTGATGCGGATCAGACCATTGAAGCAATTACCGTACTTTTAAATGGCATTTCCACGATTACCACAACCTCCCTTGACATTGACTATGATCAATACCGCCTTTCCCTTATTACCCCTGAAGCCTTTGCATTTAATCCCACCATGCCGGACTGGCAAATTGACCTTGCACCGGCAAGGGCATGTCTCATTGCCTTTGAAAACAAAATTGAGTCTTTAAGTAATGATCTGACAAGCATTCCCCAAACCCTTCAGGATAATTTCATCAACCAGTTTCCACAAGTTTTCAAGTCTGAACTTATCGGAGAGATAAGACCCTTAATCGTTCTGGCCATGACGCAACTTTTTATTCAAAAAAAAGAAACCCTCATGTCCCATATATCCGGAGTGAAAACCGATTTGATTACACAGCAAAGTGATGTCCAGCTAAAAATAATGAAAAAGGCCAAAGACGTTATCAATAACATTGAAAAGGTGGAATTAGACCTTGTTAAAAAAGTGCCCTCCTTATTGACACCTACCATTGAACGGTATGTGGAAAAGGTGGCCACCGCCATTGAAAAGGCCAAAGATGAAATCAGCCATGAAGATGTAAATATAATTGATTTCATCCCGGATCTTGAAAAAATAGAACAGATCATGGCCACCTTTGAAGACATTGACCGGTACCAGCACCAAAAACCTGGAAAGGACTCCCCTCTTAAACACAAATTCACCATTCAGGACGTTCACCGGCTTCTTTGCAATAATTTTTTTCGGGTTGAACGCATGGCAATTTTGTTTGCCCTGGCCCCTGGTGATCTTCAGGTGGAAACATCGGATATCGTTAATTTGCTTCTTGAACTTCAGCAATAACAATCGCGACAACACACAACAAGGAGACAAGCAAAATGGAAAAAATCATGGGAGAAAACCGCATTAGCCCACCTTTGCCAAGATCCTATCAATTGAAAACCAGACATGCCCTGGCGGAACTGGACGGCATGTTTTACCAATGCCCTGACGGTTATGACAGACAAGCTAATAATGTTTTCATTCAAACAAAAGAGAATCTGGATGTTCTTGCCTGGAACGCGGATAAACAGGTTCAAGCCCTTAAAAATAAAATACGATGGTTGGAAGAAATAATTTTGGAGAAATAAAAAGTGAAATAAATTTGTAAGGAGAAAAAATAATGTATTCAACAATATTTACAACCATTGCAAAACTTTTGAAACCGGTGTGGAAATGGCTTTTCCGTTTCATTATTTCCTTGATTATTTCCAATGCGGTGCTTTGGCTTTTGCGATACAGCGCCGGTACTTATGTACAGAAATTCAATGATGAAATAACCGGGTTTATTAAAGAAAAAAACAAAGAAGTTCTGGATAAAATATTCAATGTCGGTGATTTCCTCAACGAAATCATGGACGCGGTATTTAAAATAGGTTCTGAAATGATTTTGGCCCTGGAAGTGTGGGTTGAAGATACCCTAAAATTCACAGCTGGGCTTGTGGATCAGGTATTAACATGTATTCCCTTCACAGAGCGCATTGAGCAAATAGTGCAAGATTGCATGGACGATGTATCCATATTGATCAAGGATCAGGCAACCACGCTTGTAAATACCTTTTTTGCAGGCCCTATGATTGATTTAAACACCATCATTAGTACGGCAAGTATCCGCCTTGATGCTCTGGAAGTGGAAATAGCCATGTATTTAATGGAAACCTGGCTTGCCGTTGTCTCCCCCATCAAAACCAGTATAAACGCCGTATATGAGCAGGTGCTATCCCTTTCTGAATCTTTAAACGGCCTGGTCTCTTTTTGTAACGGCAGCATTGATACCATGGAAGGCGCCATGACATCGGCATGTAACCAGCTAAATTATTACAATTCAACCTTGGAACAGCAAAAAGAGAACATCTTATGGACCATTGAGCAGGAACTCTACAAAAATCAACCCGGTGGCACCGGTGCGGATCTTCAATTGATCCGGCAAGAATTGGAAAATCGCCTGTTAATTGCCGAACCTGAAGGGCTTAACATTGATTTTTCCCAATACCGGGTAGATCCCCCCCAGATTGACCCGGATAAATATCTTTGTAATGTCCAGATGGTAGACAATACTTTCACCTTTGATATGAGCGCATTTTCACCTGATTTTGAAGGCATGAACACCCACCTGCACACCATTTCTACAAAATTATCAGAACTGGAAGACAATCTAATCACGGCCCTTGAATCAAGCTTACCGGGGATACTCAAGGGAAACATGGAAGGGAAAATAAGGGATCTTCTGTTTATTGCCCTGGTGGAAACCTTGAAACAGAAAAAAACAGATCTTTTTGGCTACCTGCAGGAGAAATCAACGGCCCTGGCCACGGAAAAAGAAGCCCGAAAACAGGAAATCATCCAGAAAAAAGATGAAATCATCATTAATATTCAAACCCTTGAAACCGAAACCATAGGTTTAATCGAGCCATTGCTTGATCCCACCGTAAAGGAACTCATTGATGAGCTGGATGCAGGCATTGTGAGCAATGAAGAGACAGTCACCGTGAATATTGACAATGTATTGCCAGACACCACAGACATAGACGCCATTATTGCCAAATTTGACGCGAATATTATCGCAAATGAAGGCCCAAACATGACTGACTCTGTCAAATGGACTCCTGTAGACATTTACCGGATATTGAAACACAATTTCACAAAATCCGACCGGGTTCCCTTGCTGGTCCACCTGTTTTCCCAGGATTTAAATATCAACACTGAAAAATTAGAGGAACTGCAACTAAAATGGATACCCAAACCATAGAACAGACCCAGCAGAGCCAAGGGACAGATTTTAAATCTGTTCCCAGAATACGGAATCGCATAGGGAAAAAAGATGATTTGGCCACCACCCTGGACAAAATGGCAGGACAAAGGGACGCCAAGGCAAGATGGAAATACCGCACCGACGAAAATCTTTTAAATGCGGGGATTGCGACCCTTTATCATTTAAGCCCATTGAATCCCATATTGGAACAAAACCTTGAAGCCATCGCCCAGTTAAAAAAATAATAAGGGGAATGGAAAGAAATGACAGAACAAACAGCAATATATCAGACAAATGGTAATGGTAATAGCAGCGGGAACGGCAATAAAAACAGGAACGGAAACGGAAATGGAAAAGACAATATCCAGACCATAAAACAACGAATTGAACTTGAATCCTACCTTGCCACCATGGGAATAACTCTGAAAAAATCAGGATCAGACACAAAAACCTGTCCATGCCCCCTGTGTAAACATAAAGATTGTTTCAGGGTAACCCCATCAAAACAATTATGGCATTGCTTTTCCTGTGATAAGGGCGGAGATATCATTGAACTTCACCAGATCCGGCACAATTTAACCAAGGCCGATGCCATCCTTGATCTTTCGCAATCGGTGGGGATTCCCATCACCCGTGCATCCTCCATGCGTCAAAAAGGAGAACCCGGACAAGGTAATTATCGCACAACACAAAATGTCCACAAAACCTCTCCGGGAAGCTCCAGGGAAAACATTTTCAATAAATCCATGGCCTATTATCGAAAAACGGCCCAGACAAGCCCCGGCTTTAAACAATTTCTTCACTATCGAAAATTCCACCCTGAAACCATCAATAAACTGGGGCTTGGTTATGCCGACGGCAACCTTCACACTCATTTAAAGGCCCAGGGGCTGACGGATCAGGCAATGATTGAAAGTAAACTGGTGCGCCAAAACGACAATGGCACCCTTTACGATTATTTCCGATACCAGATTATTTACCCCACCATGGGCACCACCGGGGATGTTATCCACCTCAAAGGCAAGGGAATTAATAAAACCGGAAGGCCCACCGGTAAAACCTGGCAGCTTGGAAACCGAGATTCTTTTTTTAACTGGCACCAAAAACCCGGGGGGCAAATTTTGAATATGTCCCCAAAAGATACCTTATGTAAGGGGGCACCCAATGAAAGTGCCATATATAGAAACAATTTTTCCAGTAAGATACTATATATAGTGGAAGGGGAAAACGATGCAGTGGCCTTGGACAAAATAAATTGTACCGCATGGGCCATGGGCGGCACCCTTTCCCAAAAGCAGATTGATATTTTAAAACAAACCCTTTCCACTGGTGGGTTTAATGTGTGCATGATCCCGGACAATGACACCGCCGGTGAGAACCTGTTAAAAAAAATCAAATCCGAATTGATGAATTATACCCTGCCCGATAGCTTGCGCCTTCTCATTGCCCCCCAGAGCCAAAGGATCACCGCCCGATATCCGGCCACCCTATATAATGATATAGATGAGGCCATCAGAAAAACAGATCCCCCCAGGGAACAGATTTTAAATCTGTCCTCGGAAAGGGATAAAACATTTTCAAGATCCAGAACAAAAACAGTGGAAAGTATCACCCGGCCCGCCCCCCTGGCACCATCATTGAAAACCTGCCTGAACCTTTACCGGAAAACCATTGAAGAGCAGGAACTCAAGTATTCATCAAACATTGTGGGCCACATTGTGTTTGAATTGTTAATGGATATCGGTGATTTTTTCGTAATTGATGAGGAAATTTTATATATTTACCAGGGGAATCAATACGTTGTGGGCAGTAACCTGCCCTTTAAATCCCTCATGTACCAACTTTCCCAGGGCAGCATCAATTATGCCGACAAACAAAGCAAGGTGATTTGGGAAAGCATTCAAGCCCAATGTTATTACAAAGCCCCCCACACCGAACACCGGGGGTGGATTTACACCGACGCCACCGCCAGCACAACCGGTACCACGGCCACCCCGGCCATATATTACAACCTGTGTAACCCAAAGAACGAAATCATCCGGATAACTCCGGGAAACATTGAATTATTGATGAACGGATGTAATGACACATCGGTTTTCCTGCAAAAAAGCCCCAAAACCCGGCCCATTGCCTTTATTCCCATGACCGATGAGGAGATGAATCAGGGTTTACAACTATTTTTCGATCTTTTTTACGATAACATGGCCTGTGATATCAGCTGGAAAATTTATATTTTATCGTTCATCGTTAATTCATTGTTTTTGAACATGGCAAAGGCCCACGGCATCAATAAGTTTACCGGCCACCAGGGCAGCGGCAAAACCGAAACCGCCGGTATGATCACCGCTCTTTTGTACGGTCAAAACTTTGTTACAGTGGGTTCCACGGCATCTGATTACACAGACGCGGCCCTGAATCCGGTTACCATCTGTGATAATCTTGAAATTCATAACATCACTCCGGACAGGCGTGATTTCCTCCTTTGCGTGGCCACCGGAATCACCCGGCAAAAACGAAAAAGCGGCACCGATTCCGCCAATATCTATGAAAAAACCGTAACCCAGATCATTACCACCAGTATTGAAAGCTTTGAATTCCCCGAGCTAATTGAACGTGCCATTACCATTCCCTTTGATCAGGAATTCTTTAATCAACGATATCCGGGAAGCATGATCATAGAAAACGGCATCATTGGCCACCGGGATAGAATATTATCCGCCATTTTCCGCTTATCCACTCATATCCTGAATAATTATCAAACCAAAAAGGAGAACATTTACCGATATCTTGAAAAGAATCACCCCAAACACAGCAAACGACGATTAAACGAACATTTGGCCTGTATGGCGGTGATCACAGATGAACTGAAACAAAGAACCCCCGGTTTAAAACAAATTTTTGACATGCCGGTGCAAGAAATTGTGGCGGAGTGGATCAACCAGCAGGACAAGGAAAACACCGAAATCATGTTTGAAACCAATATCATTGTCCGGTACCTCAATTTGCTTGCCCAGGAGAGCGCCAACGGATTGTTGGATGAATACCACGTCGTCAATCTAAATGCCGTTGCTGACGGGTTACCGGAGCATCCCACCGATAATAATAATTCAACGGGCAACTTAACCATGGAATTGACCACCAGTGAATTATTATCCGCTTTTGAACTTCTTGCAAAGAAATACAACATCCGGCAACGGTTTTCATCGGTGCGGCACCTGGCGGTGAGAATCCGTAACGAATTATCAGTAATTGAGGCGGCCCAGTGGCGCATACGGCAAACAAGGCGCGTCAAAGGCCAGAACCTGTTTGAAATCAGTAATTGTTAAAATCGAGCAAAAGGGAGGGAATAATGGAAAGACGAATGTTTAGCAGAAGAATTATTGGGGCCATTAGTCGTGATGGCTTTTTGGATTACTTTTCTGATTGGATGTGGGATGAAATTTTTGAACTTTTTATGCATGAATAGTTGTGAATAGAACGGAGGATATAACAATTAATAAATATTGTGAATTCGTTTAAAGAATAAATAACGTTTGATTTGGAGAGACATGAAACATCTTGATTTATTTTCCGGAATTGGTGGTTTTGCACTTGCTTCATCATGGGTGTGGGGCATAAATCATGAAATTGTTTCTTTTTGTGAAATTGACCCATTTTGCCAAAAAATTCTTAAAAAGCATTGGCCAAAGGTACACATAAACACAAATATTAAAACAATGAAAGGAGATCATTGTGGAAGAATCAATCTTCTCACAGGTGGGTTCCCATGCCAGCCCTACTCCAATGCCGGGAAGCGGAGAGGCAAAGATGATGACCGTGCACTCTGGTGTGAAATGTTCCGCATTATCAAAGAGGCAAACCCCCGTTGGATTATTGGAGAAAATGTTGCTGGCTTCATCAATATGGAACTCGACGATTGTTTATCTGATTTGGAGAGTGAAGGCTACGAAACAACAGCGTTTATTATTCCAGCTTGCGCCGTCCAAGCCCAACACCAGAGGAAAAGAGTATGGATTATTGCCCACTCCGAGAAATTCGAGCGGAATGAAAAACAAACTCAGAAAGCCAGAGAATATAAGCAATCCACGCTCAAGACTGGAAGATGTAATAGCTTTGCTCCCCACTCCAACGGCCCAGGACTCCAAAAATTCTACATGCCCTCCCTCACAGGCGAAAAAAGACTCAATTCCCGGATATTTGGTGGACCAGGGAATGGAGGGGAAATATCTGAATCCCCGGTTTGTAGAGCAGTTGATGATGTACCCAATCGGGTGGACAGAATTAGGGGACTCGGCAACGCGATAGTACCGGAACTTGTAGTGCCGATAATGACCGCAATTAAACAAATTGAAGATCCAGTTTCCCCGGCGTACCAAGGATTCATCAATTAATCAATAAGGAGACAAAATGAAAAATTTACCAAACGGCATTGACTTTGACGGTGAAATTTATTGGTCCACCTGTCCCGAATGTGGATGGCAACAAGGAGACATGGGCAATCATATAGCGTGTGAGGATTGTGGATACGGCCCAATGCCAACCACGCCAAACAGCATTAATTGATTAAAACATAAAATAAACACTTGTATTTTGATGAAATACGCAATATATTTATAAACCTGAAAATACAATTTCGAAATTCTGAATGCTAGATAATGATGGATATATAAATGAAAAAGGAGATTTATATGAACTTAGCAGATCGTATGAACAATATCCCGCCATATGTCTTTGCGGTCGTAGCCGAGCGAATTCGTGAAAAGAAAGCGCA
>CAKZLA010000202.1 GCA_937124525.1 uncultured Desulfobacterium sp. | reverse complement strand
ATAACTTATTGAATTTATTAATACCAAAAAGTTGGCCATTAAAAAATTAAGGTAATATTATGTAGTAATTACATAATATTATAAAAATGAGCGAAATATGGGTTATGATTTCAAGAAATTATGAGGACTTATGACTCTGGAGTTGATAAGTAAGGGGGCTTGATCATTGAGTAATCCCGAGATCAAGCCCGAAAAAATCAATTACCTTTGATTTCGTACGTAAATTTATCCACAATTTTATCGCTGCTGGCAAGGGCTTTTACTGTAATGGTATAGTTGCCTGCCTGACGCAGTTCCACGTCTGCACCATATCCGGCCCCCATGCCCATGGCCATCTTCTTTTGCTTGGTTCCATCTGGATTTTCAATGAGGAAACCAACAGTTCCGCTCTTCACCTCTTCACCTCCATGGGATTTGATAAACATCATCAAGTGATGGGTAGCCTTCATTTCCGGCATATTTTTCATCCCCTTCATTTTAGCCATCATATCTATCAGCTCATAGCTCAAATGATAGCCATCAACCATGGAAGAGTGTATCATCATCCCACCATGGGAGTTTTCCATGGCTTCCGATGACATGTCGTGACCGGCATGGACGTCTTTTTCTTTGCCCATGTCATGACCTGCATGTGCATCCATGGTTTTTCCTTTGACCATCTCTGCATTTACAGAATCCATGCTATGCCCGGAATGGGAGGATGACCCGGCCAGAGTAAAGGGGACAAATGCCAGTGCTCCAAAAAGACAAAATGCTGCTATAATTATTATTTTCTTCATATTCGATCTCCTTTGAATTAATATTACTTTTTTACATAAAAGAGTAGGCACGCCTAACATTCTTTCATGCTTCGTTGTGGGCAGGCCGAGTTCAGAATACGGTCTGCCCGTGGCAATTTATATGAAAAGGCAGCCTCTACGCCCTACCTCAGCAGAGCCCCCCGGGGGGGGTAATGGGACTGGCCAATTGGACCGTCTACGGTTCCGGGCCTGTCCCATTGCACCCCCCGGGGGGGCGGCATGGGTCCATTTTCTATCTTTGTTGTATCATTGCCGACATGGCTGTTATTAGATTTTCTTCACCTCCCACTGTTTCCAGATAAAATAAACTACCGGGATGATAATCAAAGTTAATATGGTGGAAGATATCAATCCGCCCACCATGGGGGCAGCAATGCGTTTCATCATCTGGGCTCCGGTGGCGTTTCCCCACATCACCGGTAACAGACCAATCAGAGTGGTGGCAACGGTCATAATCTTGGGCCGAACCCGCTCCACAGCCCCCTCAATGATGGCGGCAGCCAGATCTTTGCGGGTGCGCATGGCCCCGGCCAGTTGCTGCCGATGGAACACCTCATCCAGATATACAAGCATCACCACCCCGGTTTCAGCGGCAAGCCCTGCAAGGGCAATAAATCCCACCACCACGGCCACGGACACATTGTAATCCAGAAGATAAATAAGCCAGATCCCCCCCACCATGGCAAAGGGAAGGGTTCCCATGACAATGGTTGCCTCCACAATGCTTTTAAAGTGGAGATACAAAAGAATAAAAATAATAACCAAAGTTGCAGGCACAATAATATTCAAGGTTTTCCGGGCCTTTTCCATGTACTCGTACTGGCCGGACCACACCATGGAGTACCCTGGTGGGATATCAATATTTTGATCCACCACCATTTTGGCATTTTTCACATAGGACCCCAGATCCACCCCCCGGATATCCACATAAATCCAGGCGGTTCTTTTAGAATTTTCACTCTTGATACCGGCTGGACCCTTGTGTATGGCAATATCTGTCAACTGGGCCAACGGTACCTGGGCCCCGGTGGGGGTTGGCACCAACACCCGCCGAATCTGGTCCAGGTCATCGCGAAGCTCCCGGTTGTACCGCAAATTCACAGGATACCGTTCCAGACCCTCCACGGTGTAGGTGACGTTCATGCCGCCAATGGCACTTTGAATTACGTCCTGCACATCGCCCGTTCTAAGGCCAAATCGCGCAGCATTTTCACGGTTGATAACGATATCAATATTCGCATTAGCGACGTCGTTTACGCCCTGCCGATACACAGGCCAACAGCGCAGCGTGGAAGCCACATCGAGGTTGGCAAAATCACCGGCATCGGTTTGCAAAACGTCAGGTTGGAACTGCGTCTGTACGTCATCCCACTCGTGGATTGCTGGATGAAGCATCACAGCCACCCGCAGAATGTGCTGTGGAATTTGCTTCGCCAGTTCAGCCGCGTGCGCCGGTGTCACCTGTCGCGGAGATTTTGCAAACACAAAGCCAATAGCGTCGGCGCCGGCGGCCACCGCGTCGGCAACATCGCCGGCATCGGTCAGGCCGCAGATTTTTACGAAAACGGTCATTGATCGCGGCTGGGTCGCGCTCGCCCGGCGGTCAGCATCTCAGCTATGAGTTGGGCTGGCTGCGCGCTGCGCATCAGCGCCGTACCCACCAGACCCATCGTATACCCCAGCTCTGCGACCCGCACTACGTC
>CAKZLA010000201.1 GCA_937124525.1 uncultured Desulfobacterium sp. | reverse complement strand
AGTTGCGACAGGGTTTTGTATAGAAACCTTTCAACTTTCGATCTACGGAGAAAATCGATGCGAGATTGGCAAAAGACGGACTGGCGTAACAAACCCAGGATCCAGATGCCGGATTATCTGGATACCCCCGCACTGAACGCGGTCGAGGACCAGTTGTCCAAATATCCGCCACTGGTTTTTGCCGGTGAAATACGTGCACTGAAAGCGGAATTGGCCAAGGCCGTAACAGGGGATGCCTTTCTTCTCCAGGGGGGAGATTGTTCCGAAGATTTTTCCAAGGTCAATGCCACCAACATACGAGAAACTTTGAAGGTGCTGCTACAGATGGCCGTTGTGCTCACCTATGCCGGAGAAAAACCTGTTATCAAGGTGGGCCGCATTGCAGGCCAGTTTGCCAAACCCCGTTCGTCGGATACGGAAGTGGTGGATGGGGTTGAAATTGCATCCTACCGGGGGGATATGGTCAACACCCTTGATCCCACCAAAGAGGGCAGAAAGCCCAACCCTAAATTTATGCTCAAAGGCTATTATCTGGCGGCCTCCACCTTGAATCTGCTGCGGGCCTTTACCCGGGGCGGTTATGCGGCATTGAAACGGGTCCAGGCCTGGAACCATGAGTTTGTGGTCCAGTCCCCCATGGGGCGCTCCTATGACCGTCTGGCCAAACAGATTGACCAGGCCATTCATTTTATGAACACCATTGGGGTTCCCACAGATATCCCCCAGCTCAATCAAACCCAGTTTTTCACCTCCCATGAAGCCCTGCTCCTGGGATATGAAGAGGCCATGACCCGTGTGGACTCCACCTCAGGGGGCTGGTATGATTGCTCGGCCCACATGTTGTGGATCGGGGAAAGAACCCGGCAAGTGGACGGCGCCCATGTGGAATTTTTAAGGGGCGTACTCAACCCCATTGGTATTAAAATCGGCCCCACCAGTGAAATTGATGATGTTAAACGGCTCATTGAAGCACTGAATCCTGAAAATGAGGCAGGACGCTTGACCCTGATTGCCAGGCTGGGAATGGATAATATTGAGAAAGTGTTGCCCCCTCTGTTACGGGAGAGCAAAAAGGAAGGCTTTAATATTGTCTGGAGCTGTGACCCCATGCATGCCAATACATATACGGCTGAATCCGGTCATAAGACCCGGAATTACAATGATATTCTATCAGAAATTTCCCGATTTTTTGAAATCCACTGGGCCGAGGGAACCATCCCCGGGGGGATTCATCTGGAGATGACAGGGGACAATGTAACCGAATGCATTGGCGGTGCCAGAAATATAGCAGATGAAGAACTCCATCGCCGTTATAATACCTCCTGCGATCCCCGTTTGAATGCCGAACAGAGTCTTGAGGTTGCCTTTCAGATTGCGGACATGATTAAAGGTTGATTCTCACCGGAATAACTGCCATGGATAGACCGTAAACAAGGTGGTGAGTATTCAGAATCCAAAACCCAGAACCAAGTAGCTGCTTTTCTTATAAAATGAAACCAGAGGAGTTGTCATGGGCGGTATAAATGATGAGATGTTCCAGGCGTTTGTGGATGAATCCCTGGAACATCTGTCCAGCATGGAAACAGATTTGCTGCTCATTGAGGAGGGGGGGACAGACATTGATGAATCTGTGGTGAATAAGGTGTTTCGCACGGTGCATTCCATCAAGGGAGGGGCGGGGTTTCTGGGGCAGACTCGCCTTAAAGAGCTCTCCCATGGGATGGAGACGGTGCTCGGCCATGTGCGCAGTCGAACCCTGGTGCCCAATGCGGAAGTTATCCATTTTCTCCTTCTTGCCTCAGATACCCTGGAAGAATTGATCCATCACATGGATGACAGTGATCACATTGAAATATCCCAGCACCTGGAGGCATTAAGTCTGTTAAGCCATGGGGCAGGACAGGTAGAAGAGATGCAGGCAGAAAAGGGGGGAGCAGACGCAAATATCTCCGGGTCATTCGGAAATGATGGGAATAAGGACGAATTTGATGCTGGAATAGATACGGCAAAAGAGCATGGGGCTCCCCCCCCTAAAGACCTGTCAGCAGATCTGTCAGCCCGGGAAGATCTTCCTGTCATGGAAGATGCCCCACAGGTAATTACGGTTTGTGGCGGTGACGGAGAGGTTGTTTTTGTGTTGCCCTTCCAGGATCTGGCCCGGGCCGGGGATCAACATAAAGGGGTTTTTTTCATTGAAATTTCCCTGAAGGATCATAGGTCTGACCACAAAAACACAACAGCGATTATTGAAGAGGAGATCAAGGCCTATGGGACTGTGCTGGACAGTTGCCTTGATCCCGATTATTTGCCCATGGCAGGGAAGGGTGAACAGGGACCTTTTTTTCTCGTTCTTTTTGCATCCATTCTGGCTGTGGATGAACTCGTGGTTCTATTTGAGGTGGATGGAAAGTCAATTTTAGAATTGAAAGGCGACATCCCAGGTGATGCCATGGAATTGGAAGCACCGGAGTATGAACCCCGGATGCAAGGGAAGACTTGGGAGAATGAGATCCTTTCAAATGATCCTTCCCGGGACCCCATACCAACCTGGGAAAATACCGACATTTCCACGGATGATGTTCTTGTCAATTCGCATCACGATTCTGCCGAGAATCCCAGCTTTGGTGAGGAGGGACAAAATCATTTAAGAAAAATGTGTCCGGTGCTCGCGTCGGTGCGTGAATCCCAAGCCCGGGTAACACCGACCCATGACAGGGGGGTGGGGGCTGCCCTATCTACTTCCACGGAAAAAAAGGGGTGGGTCTCTGAAGCATCCATCCGCGTGGATCTGACTCTTTTGGATACCTTGATGACCCTGGCTGGGGAGTTGGTGTTGAGTCGGAATCAGCTTCTCCAGGCCATTGGCGCCAATGATACCCATGCCACGGAGATCGTTGGACAGCGTATTAATCTGATCACCTCGGAACTCCAGGAAACCGTGATGCTCACCCGGATGCAGCCCATGGGGAAAATTTTTGACAGGTTTCCCCGGCTGGTGAGGGATCTTTCCGCCACCCTTGGTAAAAAAGTAAAATTGACCATAAAGGGCCGGGAAGTGGAGCTGGATAAAACCCTTTTGGAGGCTATCACTGATCCGTTGACACATCTTGTTCGCAATGGGGTTGACCATGGTATCGAGTCCTCGGATGTGCGTGAGTCAAGTGGTAAGAACAGTGTGGGGCAAATTTTTCTCAAGGCCTTTCATGAGGCAGGCAAGGTGAACATTGAGATTGCCGATGACGGCCGGGGCCTGGATGGCAATTTTCTGGTGGACAGGGCTCTGTCCCAGGGTCTTTTAACAACGGAACAGGCAGGGAGCCTGTCCGGCAAGGAGAAACTAAATCTGATCTTCATGCCGGGTTTTTCCACAGCCAGTGAGGTGACAGACCTGTCCGGCCGTGGTGTGGGGCTGGATGTGGTGAAAAGCAATGTGGACAGCGTCGGCGGGCAGGTGGAGATTGAGTCCCAACCGGGTATTGGTACCCGTTTTCTCATTAAAGTGCCCTTGACCCTGGCCATTATTCCCAGCCAGATCGTTCTGGCGGAACAGGAACGCTTTGCCATACCACAGTTGAATCTGCAGGAACTGGTTCGTGTGCCTGGGGATCAGGTATTTGAAAAGATTGAATATGTGGGCCAGGCCCAGGTGGTGAGACTGCGGGATGAACTCCTTCCGCTGGTGCGGCTGGCTGATGTGATTGGGGTTGATAGAACCTACTATTGTAATAAAACCGGACAACGCACAAAAGATCATCGAGTGGAGATTGCAGACAGAAGATCTTCAAAGAATGCTTTTGTCTGTTTTATGGAAAAGACAGATGCCCTGACGACTCCTGACAAGCTCCCTTTGAAAGAGACAGAAGCAGAAAGGCGTGATACCTGTTGGACGGACAGGCGCTATCATGCATCCAGCGCACTGAACATCTCAGTGGTGTCCACCGGTACCATGAAGTATGGGCTGGTTGTGGATGACTTCCATGATTCCGAAGAGATTGTGGTGAAACCCCTGGGCCGTCATCTACAGAAATGTCGGGCCTATGCCGGGGCCACCATCATGGGGGATGGCCGGGTTGCTTTGATCCTGGATGTGGCAAATATTGCCGACATGGCAGGCATTCTTCCGGTTGAAGTGCCCGGGAAACGCCCAGCAGAGGAGGCCTCCAGCGATGGGAAATCCGAAGACCAGATGGTGCACTCCCTGCTCACGTTCCGGGGAGCCCCCCATGAACCGTTTGCCGTTCCCTTGAATCAGGTGGTGAGAATTGAGAAAATTGCCTCCTCAAACATGGAAACCCTGGGGCATATGCGGGTGGTGCAAAATCGGGGGAGAACCCTGCCTCTGTTTGCCGTGGATGAGGTGGCAGATGTTGCCCCCATTGAGTTCGGGGATACCTTTCTGGTCATTGTGCTTGAATTGGGGGGCCGGGAGGTGGGATTGCTTGCCGCAGGCCCGGTGGATGCCGTGGACACCCATGAGTCAATTGATGAAATCACACTGAGACAACCTGGTATTCTGGGATCCGTGCCCATTCATGGTCACACCACCATGGTGGTGGATATCAATGAAGTTGTGACGCAGACCTCTCCCTTTCAGCCAGAGACCATTGAATCCATGGCTACCCTCCCCGGAGATGTTGAAAAACATGGGGAGATGATTTTGGTCGTGGAAGATTCGGGCTTTTTTAGAAATCAGATTAAAGTATATATAGAAGAGATGGGATACCAGGTGATCACCGCCGAGGGTGGGCAAGTGGCCCTGGATCTTATCGCCTCCCATGCCCATGAACTTTCATTGGTGGTGACGGATTTGGAAATGCCCCATGTGGACGGTCTTACCCTGACCCGAACCATCAAGGAGACCCCCCAATATGCCCATTTGCCGGTTATTGCCCTTTCCACCCTGGCCGATGACGCTGATCTGGTAAAGGGTGATGCAGCGGGGGTGGATGATTATCAGATAAAACTGGACCGGGAGGCACTTTTAAAAAGCATTGAAACGCATATTCTTAGGATTTAAAAAGGAGCAAATGGGATGAAATCTGGAAACTGGGGATTGAAGGTGAAATTTATTGTTGCGCTGCTTGCAGTGGGGGTGATTCCCTTTGTGATTCTGGGGATTGTTTCCCATCGAACAGGGGTAAATGCATTGTCAGAACAGGCCTTCAACCAATATAAAAGCATCAGGGATTTAAAGAAAAGCCAGATTGAACTTTTCTTTTCCGATCGTATGGGGGAGGTTGATATGTTAGCTCATACCCCTTATGTGGTTGAGGCAGTTAAGGCTATAAAATATGCCTTTTACCAGGAAAAAAATGCCTCTGGATCCGGGTTCAAAGGGCAGGGAAACGGCAGGTTTGATGCACCTGAAGCCTATCAGAAGGTCCATGATCATTATTATGACCTTTTAAACTACCACATGAAGCATCATGGGTATTATGATATTTTTTTCATAGACGCGGATGGGGGAGATATTCTTTTCACCGTCATTAAGGATTCAGATTTTGGCCAGCAGGTAACCTCCTCCCTTAAAGACGTGTGGCAGGCAGCAGTTAAAGGGCAATTGGCCGTATCTGATACCAAGCTCTATGCGCCTTCGGGGAATATCCCGGCCCAGTTTGTGGCTGCGCCCGTTAAAGAAAACGATCGAACCATAGGGGTGGTGGCAATACAGATTTCCGTTGATAATCTCACCGAGATTATGTCTGAAAGAACCGGTATGGGTACATATGGCGAGGTGTATCTGGTGGGTTCAGACAAATTGATGCGTTCCAATTCATTTCTGGATGCTGAAAATCGTTCGGTGAGGGCCTCCTTTGCCCATCCCCAACAGGGAAGGGTGGATACCCCCGCGTCCCGGGAAGCCCTGGCCGGTAAAACCGGTGAGATGATTACGGTGGATTATAACGGAGATGAAGTGTTGTCAGCCTACACTCATTTTGAGGTTGGCGATACGACCTGGGCCATTATCGCTGAAATCCATAAGGAAGAGGCCCTGGCCGCGGTTTCATCGTTACAAAGAACCATGGTAATTATTGCCGTTGCAGGCATTATATTTATTATACTCTTTGCCTTTTATTTTGCCAGCACCATCACCCGCCCCATTCAGTTGGGTACCACCTTTGCCCAGGAGATGGCCAAGGGTGATTTCACCCAGACCCTGGACATTCATCGCAAAGACGAAATTGGTGTGCTGGCCGGTGCATTGAATGAGATGGTCAAAACCCTTCGCGCCCTTTTTAAAGAGCTGGCCCAGGGGGCGGTGACATTGTCCAGCTCCTCCACTGAGTTGTCTGCCATCTCCATCCAGATGACGGCGGGTTCTGAACAAACTTCGCTGCGATCATCCGGGGTTGCCTCGGCTGCCGAGGAGATGAGTGCCAATATGACATCCGTTGCCGCCGCAACAGAACAGGCCTCCACCAACATGAATATGGTGGCTGCTGCATCGGAACAGATGACCGCCACCATCAGCGAAATTGCAGAGAGTGCAGAAAAGGCAAGGGGCATTACCCACACAGCGGTGAGCGAAGCAAAGGAAGCCTCTGATACCGTAGCTCAGCTGGGCCATGCCGCAAAGGAAATTAGCAAGGTCACTGAGTCCATCACGGAAATTTCCGAACAGACCAACCTGCTGGCCCTTAATGCCACCATTGAAGCAGCCCGGGCCGGGGATGCAGGAAAGGGCTTTGCCGTTGTGGCCAATGAGATCAAAGAACTGGCCAAGCAGGCGGCCCAGGCCAGTGATGAGATCAAGAAAAGAATCACCGGAATACAGGATTCCACCCAGGGGACAGTGGCACAGATCGGACAGATCAGCGGGGTGATTAATCAGGTCAATGAGATTGTTTCCACCATTGCCGCTGCGGTGGAGGAACAGTCTGTGACCACCCGTGAAATAGCTGGCAACGTTACCCATGCGGCCCAGGGCATGGCAGAGGTGACGGAAAATGTGGTCCAAAGCTCAACGGTGGCTGCTGAAATAGCACGGGATATTGCCGAGGTAAATCAGGCAGCAGCGGAGATCTCCATCAGCAGTGCCCAGGTCAGTGACAGTGCCGAATCCTTGAGCCAACTGGCAGAAACCCTGAAGGTCAGTGCTGACAGGTGCAAGGTTTAACATATAACCAGTACCCGGGGAAAAGAGGGGACATGCAAGAAAATTCAAAAGTCAGCCAGATAGGAAAGGTGACCACCTTTTATGTGAATGGAGCCCTGTGCGGCATTGAAATTCTCACCATTCAGGAGGTCAACAAGGTGACGGATATCACCCCGGTTCCCCTGGCGCCGGACCATGTCAAAGGGATTATCAACCTGAGGGGTAAAATTGTCACTCTTATTGATCTTGGCAGTCGTCTGGGACTCTCTTCCAATGATGCAGATCTCCTTGTCGGTGGACGAAATATAATTGTTCATTCCCAGGGGGAGCTAATCGGGCTTCTGGTGGATCGGGTGGGTGAAGCCTTGGAGGTGGACTGGGCAGATATGGTACCCCCGCCGAGTAATATCCAGGGCGTTCAAGGGCGTTATTTCAAGGGGGTCATTAAAAGGGACGAGGGTCTCATAGGAGTGCTGGATGTGGAAGAGGTGCTTAAATGACTCCTACGGACAAACTTCGTGTACTGGTGGTGGATGATTCCGTTGTTTACCGAATGATGGTGTCTGATGTGCTCTCCGGTATTACCAATATCCAGGTGGTGGGCACAGCCCATAACGGAAAGGCTGCGTTGGCCAAAATGGCTTCTCTGACCCCTGATCTGGTGACTCTGGACATTGAGATGCCTGATATGAATGGATTTGAGGTGCTGGCTCTCCTGGCAGAGCAGTTTCCCCGGGTGGGGGTTATCATGATCAGTGGCAGTGCCAGGCGCACCATCCAGGCCCTTGAACAGGGGGCCTTTGATTTTGTTATAAAACCCCAGAAGGGGAGTATGAATGAGAATCGAAAAAATTTAGAACAACATCTTACACCCATATTGAGATCCTTTGTGCGAATAAGGGCGATTCAATCCATTTTAAATGGAAAACAGAGCCCTGCACCGTCGGGACAGGAAAAATGTAAGCCTGGGAAAAAGAATTCAATGCACCCGGGTGACCATATAAAAAATGGCGCTGGACCTGGAAGATTTGTAAAATCCCAGGTGGTGGCCATGGGGGTGTCAACGGGGGGACCTGTGGCCCTGGGAAAAGTGTTGCCCATGTTCCCCGGAGAGATCGGGCTGCCCAGTCTGGTGGTTCAACACATGCCTCCGGTAGTTACCCGGGCG
>CAKZLA010000200.1 GCA_937124525.1 uncultured Desulfobacterium sp. | reverse complement strand
GACGCAACTACTGCTGTTACTACCTCGAATACAACGGTTGACAAAGCGCCTCCAACAATTGTTGGCACTCCAACAACCATAAAAGGTACAATTCAAGGCTTGGATGAAGGCACAAAAATATTCTTTGATAAAAAGACATTGGATGCGACCGATGTTGTTGGTTCTACGAAAATAGATGGAAGCGGAAATTTTGAACTAAAAACAGGCATTCAAAGCCCTGGTACTTATAGAGTACGCCTAGGTGCGAGACCTGTCTATATGTTGCTAAAAGGTGGCGAAGAAGTAAGCGTTAATGCAACGATGGAAGGTAGAAACATTGCAAGTTGTGAGTTAACAGGTGGGCTTCATGCAGAAGAAATGGCTGCTTGGGCAGCAGATTTAGACCTTTTTAAAATCAAAACTTATATCGAAACAACAGAAGAAAAGAAGGAATAAACCATGGCAAAATCCATTGGGATTGATCTGGGAACAACCAATTCAGCTGCATCCATTAAAAAGGTGGCGGTGGAAATCATTGAGAACAGTGAAGGGGAGTTGATCACCCCTTCCTGTGTCACGGTTCAGAAGAAAAAAGTATTGGGGATTATCAACAAGCCCGACATAATTGTGGGCAAACATGCACTGGAGTGGATAAAGCAAGATCCCATTAATACTGTCACCGCCGTGAAACGATTGATGGGAAGAAGCATCACCAATACTGAAGTTCAAAAAATCATATCCAATCCCCGACAGGCAAATACCATCCTTGCCCAGTCCCGGGGAACAGATAACAGTCTTGTGATCCGCTTACAGGAAAACGAGTATCGTCCTGAACAGATTTCCGCAGAAATACTCAAAAAAATCCACAAGGATGCTGAAACATATCTTAATGATACCGTTGAATATGCGGTGATCACCGTCCCTGCCTATTTTAACGACAAGCAAAAGCATGCCACAAGAACTGCTGCCTCCCTGGCAGGTCTCAAGGTGCAGCGCCTGCTTCCTGAACCCACTGCTGCGGCCATCTCCTTTGGGGTTGATGAGGTGACAGATGATGAAGCCAGAACCATCATGGTATTTGATTTTGGTGGCGGCACCTTTGATCTTTCTGTTCTCACCATCAGCGCCGGTCAATTCCTTGAGCAGGGCAAGGGGGGAAATATGTGGATGGGCGGGGAGGATATTGACCACAAAATTGAAGATTTTGTGATCAATGAGACTGCCCGGGAGTATGATATTGAAGATATGTCCAAGCTTCTGGAACAACAGGAGGAGGGGGTAAAAAATCGTTTTCTGGGTGAGTTGAAAAGGGCGGTGGAGCAGGCAAAGATTGAGTTGAGCGACCAGGAAGAGGCATATGTTGAAATTTTGGGATGTCTCAAGGATAGTGATGGCGATCTCCTGGACGTTGACATCACCCTGACACGGGAACATTTTGAGCAGATCATCCAGCCTGTGGTGGAAAATGCCATGGGGTTGACCCGACAATTGCTTGAAGATATTTATTTTACACCGGATCTGATAGACAATGTTTTGCTTGTGGGGGGAAGTTCAAAAATTCCCTGCATTATCCGCGCGGTTGAGGATATTTTTGGAGCTGACAAGGTGCTTCTCCATGATCGACCCATGCTGGCCATTGCAGAGGGGGCCGCTATTTTAAGTCATCGCCTTTCCGACACCTATGAATGTACGGGTTGTGGACACACCGTAATCCAGACCGACACGGTGTGCCCGGAATGCGGATTTGATCTGGAAGGACACATCATGTCCCATGGGGTGCTGGATATCGTCCATTCCACAGCCCATGAATATTATGTGGCCCTTGAAAATGGTGAGAAATATCTGTTTGTTGAGAAAAATACCCCCCTTCCATGTGAACGTACCGAGACCTTTAAGCTGGTGGCGTTGTCCCAGGAATTGGTTCACATGAAATTTTTCAATATTGTGAACAATGTGGAAGAGTCCATTGGTGATTTCTGGCTGGGCATTGATAAAGACAGTCATTCAGAAGCATTTGATGTTTTTGAACGAGAAAATCCGGGACAGCCATTGCAAATTGACGTGACCTTGAAGATTGATGAGAACAACCTGGTTGCTATTTCAGCAGCCCTTCAAGCCATCCCCGGGGTTGAACTCACCCGAACCCTGTCCCGGGGGCAAGCAGATGAAAAGCTGTTTATGTCCCTGGAAGAGATGATCAACGAGGCCAATGAAAAGAAATACAGCGACTACACCATTGAAGATATGACAATCCGCATTGTGGCCATGGTAAAGGATATCCACGGGGTTATCGATGAGAACACAGGCAAGGTAAAGGAATCGCTGTACAGCTTTGTGGAGATGAGTATTGATAAAACAAAACGGATGGCCCGGGAGGAAATAGACAGTTATGCTCTGCTGTTTTACACGGAGGGCCTTATTCGTAATTTTTCAACGCTGTTGTCTCCCAAAGAACTATCCCGGATGCAAAAGAAGATCAACCATCTTAAAAAAATGAATTCCACCGGAACCTATGAGCAGAATGTCAAGGCCCATGAAGATCTGGAAAAAGGCCTTGATGACTATCCACTGATCAATATGATAAATCTCATCATCAAGGCAGCGCAGATATGTGATGCGCATGAACCTCCCCGGGCGGCAAAATTTCACAATGCCGTTTCAACCATCATGGATAAAGTGAAAAACAACAAGGGTGAGCCACAGGCCTTGCTCTCAATATTTGAGGAAATAATGCCCGAGGTACACATTGTGTTGGACAAATATGATCAACAAACCGGAACCATTCAAAAAGGCATAACTCGGTAAATGTTACTGGAAATAACCTGTCCTGTTTGTAATTTTGAACATATCCCCCGGGATAGGGATACCTGTCCCCAATGTGATTCTGATCTGGTCTGTTTTAGGCTTCTGGATGCGTTGCAGGAAGAAAAACAGGAAGAAAAACAGGAAGAAAAACAGGAAGAAAAACAGGAACCAAAGCAGGTGTCCCGGATGGACTTGCCCCAGGAATCCGGGCCTCCGGTTCATACCTTGCCGGAAGATGGAACAGAAGAGAATCAGCAAAATGGATGTGCAGACGGGCAGGGGAGGGGCAGGGATAAATTTCCATGGATGTGGCCCGCCGCCGCTGTCATTTTTTTGTTGATAACGGTCACTTTTTTTGGCTATGTCTTTCATGATCTTTCTGAAATGAAAAATATGATACAGCGACATGGGGTCTTTTTAAGCCAGACCATAGCCCCCCGGGAAAAAGAATCCTCTGTGAACCATGATCGGCTGGAAGCCCTCTCCATAAGACTGGGGTCCCTGGAAGATCAGGCTCAAAAAGTGTACGGTTTATTGCAGGAAAACGGGGTGCGACTGAATGAAATTGCCATGATGCAGGAAAAAGTGCTTCCCGGGGCCGGGGAAGATACCGGGAAAGTAGAAGATTCCCTGGCAGATGATGGGGAAGTGGCAATTAAAGTGGCAAAAGCCGGAGGGATTGATTCCGATTCATTAAACGTTCCGGCAGGGAATGCCGGGGGAATAATGGGTGAAGCCTCTAAAACAGACCAGCCGGAAATGCCCACAATGCAAGACGAGCCCTCCGGGAATCAAATAAACCCACCATCTCCCTGTTTTAAAATCTATAGGGCAAAAGATAATGACACCCTGTGGGATATTTCCCAAGACCTCTACGGGCGGGGAAGATACTACCCGGTATTGCTGGAACATAATCCCGATCTTCGAATTTTTGACATCAGCAGCCAGGATAGCCTTCGATATTTGTGTGATAAACGTCAGGCTTCCCGGATTTATAAAAAAATTACTGCAATGAAAAATAATAGAAGATACTGGAAATATACCCTTCGACCCGGTGATACAAGGGCATCGGTTACGGAACGCTACTGCCCGAAATCCAAAGGGTGCTTTGTTGAAGATGCCTTCCCTGAAATTGGAAAAACCATAGGAATTTTTTTGGAGTAAACAATGGCAAAGAAAAAAAATAAGGCTGAAACCATTCTGCGCCGGGCTGAAAAGTTATTCAATGCCGGTAATTTTTTGCTGGCCGAAAAAGAGTTTCTCAAGATCCGGAATAAAATTGATCATGTTGATATTGATCAAAAACTGGAGGTGTGTCGCAAAGAGACCCGAAGCGTAAAAGCCCGGCAACTTATCAAAGATGGCCATAAAGCCGTGCAAAATGAGGATTTATCCCGGGCCATTGCCTTTTTTAAGGATGCCAATGAACTGGTGCCGGACCCGTCGCTCATGGATAAAATCAAAGAGCTCCGGGACAGGCTGCTGCTGGAAAAGAGGGGAGATGCCGCACAACAGGCTGTTGCCGCCCATGACTACGCCGGTGCAGCCGCGCTTTATGCCCGGGCATGGGAAGAGACCGGTGAACAGGAATTCCTTGGAAAAAATGCGTTGAACCTTGTCAAGGCAAAAACGTATGAAGCGGCTGTGGAGCAATTTGAACGGCTGGATCATCCAGAACCCGAGGCTGTTTACGCCTGGGGGGTTGCCCTGGCAAAGATCCATCATTATTGCAGGGCCATGGAACAGTGGGCACAGCTGGATCTAAATGATCCCCGATTTGTTCAGCAAAAGAAAGGGCTGTTTGAGCTTGCCTGTTCAGCGGTTTATGAGGGGTTGAAAAAGGCCACTGACGTGCAGACCTGCCTCCATGATGCACAATTTCTTCTTAGCATAGCCCAAAGCCTTGGCAGTAAGGCCCAAGCCCATGTTTCTACCCTTGGGAAGGTGTGTGAATACTACAGGCTTCTTTTGGTGGAAGACCTCTGGAAACAGGAAAATTACATGGGTGTGGCAGAGCTTCTGGAGGGGATGCCGACCTTTGTTGATCCGGAACTCCTTGCCCTCCATGCCAAATGTTATTTTCATCTTTCCCGGGATCAGGCGGATTTTTTGTCCCCCATGATGACCTTCTGGCTCACAGCAATTTACTCAAGGCAGGTATCCGATGGGTTTTCCCATGATTCCGGTGTAAAGGAGAAGGTCCAGCAAAAACTTATTCGCATGGCGGAACAACGGATCAATGGCCATGGGAATCTGCAAAGCACCCGGCGGGCTGAGGTCTATCTTGGCATTGAAAAAAAACTGATTAATGATCTTTTTCTTATTTCGCAGCTACAGCCGGGAAGTGAATGTCCCATCACCACCCCGGGGTATGCATTGATTTCCGGATCTTCTGACACCATTGTGGATGTGATACGTAAAAACCGGAATTACTTTAAAGATGAGCTCCATTATCTGGAAACCGGGGGATACTATTCCCGGGCGGGCGAAGCTCTTTACGCATTAAAGATCGGAAAATTAAAAGAGTCCATGGAATTCATTGATGCCATGGAGCCCCAGGGGGATGTAGATGAATTTGTTCATTATGTCTCCTGTGCTGTTCAGTTTGAAAATGGGCTATTTGTCTTAAAACACCATAATAAATTGCTTCTTAAATATTTCAAATCCACCCATGAATTATTTATTGCCGTTCCCTCCATTGAAAAAGAATTTACCGATTTAATGCTTCAATATGAAGGAAATCAGCTGCTTATCCATGAAGAATTGCTTTTGTATCTACATAAACAGCACCCTACAGCACTATTGGGCAAAGCCCTTTCCTTTATGATGGCGCAATCTGCCATACAACGGTATAATCGCAAAAAAATAAATAATAAACAGGTGAAGGTAGCCCTTGAAAAGGCCCTTAATCTTGATGCCAATAATGAATTGGCCTATGAAACACTGGAGCAGACATGCATTGAACTTGAGACTGAGGCGGTTTATTCTGCAATAAACAGACACAAGCTGAACAAGGCGGCAAGGCTCACTGCGGATTCCGTATATTCCCAAGTTTATGATAATTTTTTTGAATTTATGGGTGAGATTGTTGATGATTTTAAACAAACGGACATCAGTTTGGACAACGCTGTTAAACGTGTTTATTTAAATGATTTTATCAATGCCGTTTTGATCGTTGATGCAAGACATCCTTTGAGGCACAAAATTCAAGCTGATATTGACCGCATGGAATAATAAACTGTAATTAAAACAACAAAATGGAGGCGGAACTTTCCTCCTCTGGGCTGAAGACTCTGGGGGGATACCGGTTTTTTATGAATCCTTATAAAGTGCTGTCCGTGGATAAAAATGTTTCCAATAAAGAGGTGATCCAGGCGGTTGCCCTTGCCATGCGTGCCAGGAAATATTCCACCAAAGAGATTGCCCAGGCCCAACAGATGCTTTTGGACCCTGTTACCCGGGCATGCCACGAATTTTTGTATTTTGTTGACCTTGACAATGCAAAAAAAAATTTGCTTCAAGAGATAAAAAATACAGCGGACATGTGTCATAACTCAGATGTGGATGATGGCGTTTCATTGGAATACCTCTCCCTTTTTGAGGATAGTCATGATTGAGGACTCTTCTTTGCCATCGGAAAAAGATGCGTTAAGGGAAAAATTGATCACCTTTCAGCAAACCATTGCTCAATTAAAACAGGAGTTGGTTCAAAAGGAGGCGTTGTTTCAGAAAAAAGAGAAGGCGTCTCTACTGAATCTTCTTGAGCTTATGGATGCACTGGCCTTCATAGAAAAAAATCTTGAGAGCAAAAAAGATACATTGGATAAAACTTCAAAAATGTTAGGCCGTAATATTTGCTCGATACATAAAAAATTGCGTCGCCATTTCAGTGCAGCATCCATTGTTCCCCTTGAGTTCCCTGACAATAAAGCAACCATGGAATATTGTAAGGTTGTGGAAACCCGGGAAGATCCCGGGTTGGAAAATGAAGTGATCCTTGAAATTATAAAAGAAGGTTATAAAAATAAAGAGGATGGTGGTGTACTAAGAAAGGCAGAAGTGATCACGGTTCTTAATAATTGATCCTTTTGAACGGGGGGCAAAAGAAAAAGAAAATGAAAATGTGCCCATGGCGTGCTCAGGTATTCATTTTCCGCTCCCATTGAAATTCGCTGGTGGTCACCGTGTCTTCCATGCGGCGAATGCGTCTTTCCAGGGATTCAAACCGGCTCTTCAATGTCCGGATGGCACCGGTTCTGGAGTTGATATAGGTGTCGTAAAAATCTTTTTCTCCCTCGGTTTCAAGGGGTTTCACCGGACGGGGCTTCATGAGAAATGCCGCAGCAAGGTAGATGCCGATGACGGGCCACAGGCCGCTGAAGAACAGGGTAATCACAAAGATCACCCGGACCCAGAAAACCGAAAAATCAAACGACTCGCCGATGCCTTTGCAAACCCCCATGATGATGCCGTGCCGGGAACGAAAAATTTTCCCGGACCCACCAAAACCGGATGAACGTCCGGAACGAAATCCACGGGGGTGCCCCCTGTGGTTCCATTGTTTTTGCTTATATCCTTTTCTCATGTCTCATCCCTTTTCTTTTGTTCCATGAGAATGGTCTCAAGGGTTTCCACCCGTTGCTCCATCCTGGACAATCCTGTGTATATTTCCTGAATCATGGTGGCCTCCTCATTTTGTTTGCTGCGATCCTGGGCCAGGGTCCCCCCCTGGCGCATTCTGAAGATCATGAAAAGAATGGCCGCAACGACGAGCAGCACCAGAATAATGCCACTGAAAACAACTCCTGCGATAAAAACACTTTTCATCAAAAATGTATCTCCTTTTACCTTGATGCCCGGGACAGGGCTTGTTCTTCTCGGTCCCGGGCGCTTTAAGGGTTAATCCTGCAGGGTGTTACCCTTGGTCCTGGCAGATTTTAACCGTTGCAGTTCCTGTTCTATGTCATCGTCCATGATAATCTCTTCAAATTGTTCGTCAAGGGTTGATTTCACCCCATAGTTCACCAGATCGGCTTCCGCCTCCATCTGTTCGATGCGGCTCTCCATTTTATCAAAGCGTGCCAGGGTCTGGTGGTTGTCCATGCGTCGGATATCTTCCTGGGCCTGTATTTTCCTTTTTGCATGGATCTGCCGTTGGACCAGCATGCGTTGTTTTTCCCGGGAACTCTTGAGTTTGCCTTCCAGCTGTCGGATTTCTTCCTGGTATTGCTCCACCAGGGCGGCATGCTGTGTAAATTCCTGTTCCAGGGTGTCGATTTTGGTTGAGAAACGTTTTTTTTCCAAAAGTGCTTCCCGGGCAAGATCATCCCGACCCTTGAGCACTGCAAGCTCTGCCCGGGTGTTCCACTGATCCAGGCGTTCCCGGACACCGTCCAGGCTGCGCTGGACTGTTTTTTTGCTGGCAATGGCCCCGGCGCAGGAGGTTTTCAGCTCCACCAAGGTGTCCTCGATTTCCCGGAT
>CAKZLA010000199.1 GCA_937124525.1 uncultured Desulfobacterium sp. | reverse complement strand
ATTGGCTGCAAGCTCCCGGTACATTCTTTCGTGGTTTGCCTCTGCAACGGTAATGGCATCCAGGGTGTCCGCAGCTCTCTGGAAGCCTTCTTCCACGGCAATTTTTGAAAATCCGGGGTACATGTCCGTGTGGATATAAAGTTCCAGGTCCGCCGCAGACACCAGGTTGGCATGGGTATCTTTGATGACGCCGGCGGGAAATTTCCAGTTGATTTCCTGTTCCCCGCCATTGAAAAATTTGAAAAATCTCAGGGCATGTTCACATTCCTGATCAGATGTTTCCATGAAAATTTTGGAAATCTGAACAAATCCGTCATCATGTGCACGCTGGGCAAAAAATTTATATCTGGCGCTTGCCTGGGCTTCTGCTGCAAATGCGGTGAGCAGATTTTTTGCAGTTCTGCTTTCTCGAAACTTTAGCATGGTCTGCCTCCCCGGGTCTGGGACCATGGGCCACCGCTTGTATTGAAATGGCCGGTGATGTGACCAAACCCGTGTTTTTACGTTTGATGATCAGGCTTTCGGCATTTTTCCAAAAACCCGATCATCGAGTTGCATCTTACTCTTCAATAATAATGGCTTCTGCACCGCATTCGCTGGCGGCCTGGCGAACCACATCTTCCAGGTGCTTGGGAATCTCATCCATTTTTACAATGGACATGAGTTGATCTTCGTCATACTCAAAAACCTCTGCACATAATTCGTTGCAGTTTCTGTCGCCCATGCACTCTTTGGTAATGGTTACTTTCATGAAAAAATCTCCTTTTGTTGAAATGTTTACGGGTTTATTTTCGGTTACAATACAACGCTTCATGAATGGATCATCCGGGGGAGTCATTGTTTTTTGCTTTACCGTTTCACCAAGGCAGAAGTGGTTAAATAAGGGCCGTTCTGGTGATATTAACGACAGATCAATGGGGACCGGATTCTCCTGGGTACAATGATCAACTTATACTTTTATCCATACAGATCCAAACAGTCAAACTTAAATTGCTAAATTGAATGTCCGGCGTAAAATTACCGGGCTTATCTTCGTCTCCAAGAGTGAAATTTTTCTACCCAGGAAAGTAATCTTTCTGGTTTGTGTGCCCGTTTCCACTGCCCGGCAACATACTTGTTGGCCTCGGCCATGGTGGGATAGATGTGAATGGTCCCCAGAATTTTGTTCAATCCCAACCCCGACTTCATGGCCAGTACAAATTCGGCAATGATGTCCCCGGCGTGATGTCCCACCAGGGTGACCCCCAGAATTTTATCCTTTCCCGGCACGGTGAGGACTTTTACAAACCCTTGGGCGTTGCCATCGGCAATGGCCCGGTCCAGATCTTCCAGGTTGTAGCGGGTGACCTCATAATCAATGTTTTTTGCCCGGGCATCGGTCTCATTTAGTCCCACCCGGGCCACTTCCGGATCGGTGAAGGTGGCCCAGGGAATGGTGCCATAGTCCACCCGGAAATTTTTAATTCCTCCGAACAGGGCGTTCACCGACGCATACCAGGACTGATGGGCCGCCACATGGGTAAACTGGTAAGGGCCTGCCACGTCCCCGGCGCAAAAGATGGTGGGAATATTGGTTTCCATGAACTCACCGGCATCAATGGTTCCTTTGGGGGTGAGTTGGACCCCTAATTCCTCCAGGCCAAAGCCCGTTACGTTGGGTTGACGTCCCAGGGCCACCAACATTTCATCAAAGGCGATGTTCACCTCCTGACCATTGTGGGTGCACACCAGATACCGGGTATCTCCTTCCACCACCACGGCCTTTGCCCCATGTTGGGTCAGCACCCGTATTCCCTGGGATTCAAACTGTTTTTTGATTAACTGGGACACCTCGGGGTCTTCACGTTTCATGAGATGGGCTCCCCGCTGTACCAAGGTCACTTGGGAACCCAAACCGGCAAAGGCCTGGGCCAGTTCACAGCCAATGGGACCGCCTCCCAGTATCATGAAGCGGGGGGGCAACGCTTTTATTTCCCAGATGGTGTCAGAGGTATAAAATGGGATGGTATCAAGGCCGGGCAGACTCGGCACCAGGGGCCGGGCCCCGGTGGCCACCACAATATTGCGGGTGGTCAAAATACTGCCGTCGACCTCCACCTTCCAGGGGGATCGAATAAAGGCCTCTCCCTTTATGCATTCCACACCAAGATTGGTGTACCGCTCCACGGAATCGTGGGGGGCCACGGTTTTGATCACCTGGTGAACCCGGGCCATGACGGTTTTAAAATCAAATTTAATTTTCTCGTGGTGAAACCCAAAGTCCCTGGCCCTGTTTACCTGGTAGAGCATCCTGGCGCTGCGGATCAGGGCCTTGCTGGGAACACATCCGGTGTTGAGACAATCCCCCCCCATCTTGTGTTTTTCCACCACAGCCACCTTTGCCTTCACAGCTGCGGCAATGTAGGATGCCACAAGACCGGCTGATCCAGCCCCCAGCACCACCAGATTATAATCAAATTTTTTGGGGCGTGGGTAGTGGGACATCACCTTATGGTGGCGCACCATATCAACGATTTTTCTGGCCACCAGGGAGAAAAGTCCCAGGAGCACAAAGGCAAAGAGGATTCCCGGTGACAAAATGCCCTTGAGGGAATCAATGCGGGCCAGCTGGGTGCCTGCATTGACAAACACCACGCAGCCCCCCAGCATGCCCACCAGGCTCACCCCGGCAAATACCCGGGTGGAAATTGTCGTGACCCCCATGACAAGGTTGATGATAAAAAAAGGGAAAATTGGCACCAGACGCAGGGTCAGGAGATAAAATGCCCCCTCTTTTTCAAGACCTTGGTTGATTTTTGTAAGTTTATCCTTGAATCGTTTCTGGATATAATCCCTGAATAGAAATCGGGACACCAGAAAGGCCAGGGTGGCCCCGATGGTACTTGATATAACGGCAAGCAGGGTTCCTTTTAACAGGCCAAACAGTGCCCCGCCAGCCAGGGTCATGACGGCAGCACCAGGTAGGGACAGGGCTGCCATGGCAATGTAGGAAGCCATATATAGCCCCATGGTGACAAGGGCATGATCGCCATAAAATGTCTGAAAGCGTAAGTGCTGGGCCTTCAAACTGCTTAGGGAAAAAAAGTGGTGGAGGTCAAATGTGAAAAAAAGCACCACAGCGCCCAGCACAGCAATTACCACCATGGGTTTTCCCATTGAAAAAGCAGGTTTTCTTTTTGTCACAATAAAATTCCTTTAAGGGGTCAGAAGCGGGGGCATTCCCATTTCCCCGGTTGGAGATTCAACTCTTTGATTTATCAAGATATTTTGTTTTGCATCAATGGAGTGCTGGCTTAATGAAATCAATGGGTTATTATGATAGGCCGGGAAAATGGGAATGCGCCCTCAGAAGCTCTTAATTTACTATTTTGTGGGTTGGTTCCAACGTCGGCCACTTGCCGTCAGTGCTAAAATTAACTTTACTAACCCATCTACTCAATAGCCTGGAACAGCTTCATGAATTTTCGATCAATGTAATCCTTGAGCTTGAACGCCAGACGACCTTTTAAGACAAACCAGCTTTTCTTTAATACCCCCAGTCCATCACCAAGATTAAAAATCAGCAGATAGTCACCACCGGGATCAAAAATCTTCAGGGGACTGTCCGTGAGACATGCCATAATATTATGAAGCAATATGGGGTTTTCCCGCACCGCGTACACCCCCACCTTGTCCAGGGGAGAATCCTGGAAATAGATACAGTCTCCCCCTCCGAATATTTCAGGATACTGGATGCTTTGGAGGTATTTGTTCACCAGAAGTCCTCCATCCGGGCCCGTGGGAAGTCCGGATTGTTCAAAAATGGTGGAGGGCTTAACCCCCAGGGCCATGAAAATAAAATCAACAGAAAAGGTCTCCCCTGATTTCAGGGAGATGATTTTATCTTTCACCTGGGAGACGTATCCCGATTCATTGAGCTTAACACCCCGCCGTTGAAGGATACCCATGACCCCCTGTCTGATTTTTTCAGGGAATCGACTCATGAAACGCTGTCCGGCAAAAATGGTAATGTCTGGCTTGTGAATCCCCGCCCCATGGGTTAGTTGCCTTACATTGCCTGCAATTTCCGCCGAGGAGGGGCCGCCTCCCACAATGGCAATGGATATTTTTTTCTGGCGGGTGAGTTCCAATATCCGGGTCTGGGCCTGCATGAGTTTTTCAATGGGTTTCACCGGATAGATATCTTCGTCATCGCCCATGACACTGTCCTGGGGCACGTAACTGCCGGCATTAAAGGAGATGACGTCATAGGACAGGGTCTTTCCCGATGCCAGGAACAGGGTTCGGGTGTCTGGATCAATGCGCAGGCCCTTGTCCTCTATAAAGGTGCCGCCCTTTTTTTCCACCACATGCTTTGTGGCAAAACAGATCTCTTCGGGGGTGTAGGTGTTCCCCAGCATGCCGGGCCCCATACCCGAATAGTAGTGGTGGGTGGATGGGCCCACCACGGTGACCTGGAAGCCCTTTTGTACAAATTCTTCCAGGTGGGCCAGGGTTTCCATGTGGGCATGGCCTCCCCCCACCAGTATCAGCGTTTTTCCCATGGTTTCCTCCCTTATACGTTTAAATGCGATCCATTAATTTACCCAGCTCCTCAAGGTGGCTGCGCTCTTCCCGGGCAATCTGGGTGAGAATATCCCGACTTTTTTCATTGCCAACCTTTGCAGCCGTGCGCTGGTACATGTCCAGGGCCTGGGCCTCGATGGACATGGCAATGGAGATAACATCCACGGGGGATTCCCAGTTCGGATTGTACATTTTGGCGTATTCGTCTGTGGTCATTCCCCCTTCCACGGCACTGACCACGATGTCATTTTCAAAGGCCTCCAGGGTGGGATTTGTATCAGACAGTTCGAGATATTGCTGAAAAAGGCGCTCCTGGTGTTTCACCTCAATTTCGGCAAGGAGGGTGAAAAGTTCCTGAACCTGGGTGTTTTTTACCTTTTGTGCCATGGAGAGATAATATTCCCGCAGCCCCTGTTCCAGGGAGTAGGCCACTATCAAGGTGTCTTCCGGGGATTCACTGCCATCAAAGAGTTCAACCCCCAGTTCCTGGCTGCCCACGGCGGCGTGGCCCTTCCAGGCCTTGAATCCACCCGCCACATTAATTACATGGTCAAATCCTTTTCCGGCCATCATCTGTGCAGCAACCCGGCTGCGCCCACCAACGGCACAGTACACCAGCTGGGTTTTCTCCGGGTCCAGTTCGTGGAGGCGATCCCCCAGTTCCGGCAGGGGAATCAAGGTGGCTCCGGGGATGTGGCCCTGTTCGTACTCCGATGGCTGGCGTACATCCAGCACGGTGAATTCATTCACATCCTTTTGATCCATGAAGGCTTTTGTTTCATTGGTGTCCAGGGATTTTGCCGGGGTCAGGAATTGTTTCCATTTCATGAGATAGATCCTCCTTTTTTTTATAAGAAACTCGTAAGTCCTCAATAATCTCGGGCTAATAAAGCATGGTTATCCTTTAAACGCCGGGTGCTATTCAAAAGGATTCCCTGGATACCCGGACTTATTGAGAACTTACAGAAACTCCGTCCAATTATTTGCAATAACTGGAGTTTCGATATTTATTGTGGGCAGGCCAGATCCCCAATACGGTCTGCCCGTGGCAATTGTGTTTTAGACCGGCGGGGCAAAAGGGCCGCCGACGGTCCCGGGCCAGTCCCATCCCCCGTCGGCGGCGACATGGTTCTATTTTCTATCTTTGTTGTGGCAGGTGGTTACTGCCATGTATATTATATCTTTTGATACTGGGAGACGGGGCTATACTTGATTAAAGCAACGGCTTTAATCGCGATTCCATTTCCCTTCGGGGGACTGCCCCCACAAGGGTGTCTTTGAGTTGGCCATTTTTGAAAAAAAGCAGGGTGGGGATGCTTCTGATGTTGTATTTGGAGCCGGTTGCCGGATTTTCGTCCATGTTTATTTTAACTACTTTTAACCGTCCGGCATAGTCACCGGCAAGGCCATCCAGCATGGGGCCCATGGATTTGCAGGGACCACACCAGGGGGCCCAGCAATCCACCATCACAATACCTTTATGCCCAAGTACGGCCGTGTCAAATTGACTGTCGTTGATGTTCACGGGAAACCAGGGGATATCGGCAAGGGATGCCCGGCACTTTGCGCACACCGGTTTTTGCTTTATCTTGGTGCGGGGAATTCTGTTTCGGGTGCCGCAGCTTGCACATGCAATAATAATCGAGTCGTTACTCATGACGTATACCTCCGTTTCAGCAAAAAATGTTTTTCAGAACGGATAAAATCATAAGCAAAAAATATGCCCACAATTTTTTTTGTCGAAATAATTTTCCGGGAGTTCAATGATATCCTTGGGAGCTGGTTGTAACTTAGTCCACTCTTTGGATGGCCTTTTACTGGACTTTATGTGCCATTCAACGTATTAAAAAGGGGATAAAATCAAACTCGAATAGATGGTAAGGCTATTTTGAAATATTTTCAACATTTATATGGAGAATTTTTCCATGGGAAAGAAAAGCATTAAGGTTATTTCATGGAACGTCAACGGATTAAGGGCAGTTCTGAAAAAGGAGTTCCACAAAACAGTTGAAACCCTTGATCCTGATATTTTACTTTTGCAGGAGACCAAACTCCAGGCCCACCAGCGCACCCAGGAGATGCAAGCGTTAATGGATTACCATGACCACTGGGCATACTCCACGGTGAAAAAGGGCTACAGCGGGGTGGCTGCATACACCCGGCCAATGCCGGACACCGTAAATGCAGGCATGGGCGTTCCCCGGTATGATGATGAGGGGCGGATATTGGAACTTGATTATGGTGATTTTATTCTGTTTAATATCTACTTTCCCAACGGCCAGATGAGTGAGGAGCGACTCCAGTATAAAATGGATTTTTATGCAGATTTTTTTGCCCATGCCAACGGGCTGCGGGACAATGGGAAAAGTCTTGTCATCACCGGTGATTTTAATATTGCACACAATGAAATAGATCTCAAAAATCCAGGCCCCAACAGTAAACGGTCGGGATTTCTACCCAGTGAACGCAAGCTGCTGGATGAAATCATAGCCGATGGTTATGTGGATACCTTTCGGTTCCTTCATCCCGAGGCTGTTGAATACTCATGGTGGTCCTATCGCTTCAATGCCAGGAAAAATAATGCCGGGTGGCGCATAGACTATTTTTTCGTCACCCAGGATATCATTGATAAGGGGTGGCTGAAAACGGCATTCATTGAAAATGAAATCCTGGGGTCTGACCATTGCCCGGTGGGTATCACCCTGGAAATATGAGCAAACTGAACTTTATTTACAAATTTACTCCTCGAGTGTGGGGAATGACAATATTGAAAGGAGAAAATTTATTATGAGACAACAGTGTTTCCTGGTCACTTTATTGGCGGTGTTAATTTCAGTATTTTCCGTGGGCGCGGCCCACAGCCGGGACACCTACATGAAAACCGATGCCTCCCTTTATCCCCATGCACCCTCCCTGCTTCAATGGGAAAAGAGTGGTGCGGATTTTACACCGCCGGAAACCTGTGCCGACTGCCATCCTGGAAAATTTGAAGAGTGGACCGGGTCCATGCATGCCCTGGCATTTAAAGACCCTGTGTACCAGGGGGAACTCAACCTTGCCGTCAAGGAAGCAGGGCATGAGATTGCCCGGCAGTGTGAGGGATGTCATACCCCGGCGGCCGTGGTCAGGGGAGAAATCAAGGGGGCGGGTCTTGATGGTTTAAGCGACATGGCCCTGGCCGGTGTGTCCTGTGATGTGTGTCACTCCGTAAAGGGACACACCCACTGGCAGACCCCCTATCACCAGCCGGAAAACGGGTCGT
>CAKZLA010000198.1 GCA_937124525.1 uncultured Desulfobacterium sp. | reverse complement strand
ATCCATGAGTTTTGTGTGTACAGAGAACCCGAATGGGGGAGTAGCGCACAGGCACTTTCTGGAAGAACCATTCTCAAATCATTACCCGGCTACGGCCCGGTGCACTTGGTGAAACGCCCTGTGCGGACCCGCATGCGGGGTGTGTTGTGGGGAGGGCGGGAGAAAAACCCGCCTTTACCCGATTATGCCAATTTTTCTATTTGCCTTGAAAGGGGTTGGAGCATTTGGATTTCAATAGCTTTCGGACTATTCATCGCATGCCATAGATCCCAGTCTTGCTGTAGTCCAAGCCAGAAGTCCGCAGACATCCCTAATACACGAGACAACCTAAGTGCTGTATCAGGAGTCACTGACCTACGCCCCTTAATAATTTTATTCAAACGAGGATAGGAAACCCCAAGTTTTTGTGCGAGTTCGGTCTGGGTAATATTGAGGGGTTTTACAAATTCTTCCAAAAGCATTTCTCCGGGATGTGTTGGCGGACGATTTGTTGGAAGTCTCCTTGATCTTTTATTAATGGTAGTCTGTAATTTCGACTTCATAAGCATGCCCTTCCTCCCAAATAAAACAAACACGATATTGTTGGTTTATTCGGATGCTAAATTGATTTTCACGATCGCCTTTTAATTGTTCGAGACGGTTTCCTGGCGGAATTTGAAGTTCGGTTACATCTTGTACTCGATTAATTTGATCTAACTTTCGAACTGCAACCGGCCAAATGGATTGTGGACATATTTTCCTTGCAGCTTTAGAACTGATTCCGTCAAAAATATCCTCTGTACCTTTATTTTTAAAAGACCGTATCATGGGTCATATTATAATGGCATTCGTTATAGTTGTCAATTCCGTTTGTATTTGGGGCATAACGACAAGCTCAGCGGTTCGGTTTTGCGGAGCGGAGCGAAGTAAAACCGAATCCGCTGGAGCGTTTGGTTCGGTGCCGCCGTCATTAAGCCAATATGGCTGTTTATGAGTCAGACAATTTTTCCTCAAGACTTTTCATTGGCTTAAGGGTCGGTGGCTGGTAAATCATATAACTTTGTACAGGATACCTTGTTCCTTTCTCATGAGTTTTATTTAAGCCGTCTAAAAGCGATTCACAATATCCTGCGGGGAAAGTCATAAACATTTCAGATTCGTCTGTGCCTGCCAGAATACGCTCCCCTCTTCCGGGATGAACAAATGCGGGTTTGTCAGTGAAATATGGCTTTACGGCTGAAAGGCATGAAATGCCGAATCCTGTGGTTCTGGATTCGATAAGCTCACCATAGTGATACAGGTAGCCGGAAGCAAGGCGAGCCATCTGTGCGGGTGTTCCGTATATCAGAACTATATCGGGGGCGACAGGTGCCATCTCAAGCGGAAAAACAGCTATTCCCCTAATTTCCCCGTATGGTATCGGTTCTATCTTTTTTGTTGCCTTCTCTGCCAGTTCAATATTGTCGAGATAGCCCATGTCCAAGAAATATTCGGAAAGGGGTTTGCTGTTTTCCATTCGTTTCAAACCCAAAGCCGCAAGGCACGGCGTGCAGTTGATATCGTCAGCAACTGCGCCGAGAATTCGTCCCCAGCGTCTTGCCATTGTTGTCCATTGGCAAAGTGAAATTTTAATCCCATACTTAGCCGGGCTTACGGCTTTTTCCGGAAGAGTATTTTCTTCTTTTAACAATTTCATCCCAAGAGGATAAGATTGCGGTCTAATCATCTCGGTAATTTCTTCAGAAAAAGATTTATAATCCATTCTGTACCCTCCTTTCAATTATATAGTCGCCGAACGGTAGAACTGACGGGCCGCGCCACAGCACTTGAAAAAGGCGGCTGAGCTACTCGCGGTCCCGTCCAGTGATTGGTTACATTTTAAAAATATAGCAATCAACGCTTTCTATAAATGACAAGTTACTTTTTTTCAGTACCCACGCTGTCCATAGTTTTTACATATCCTTCTAAAAGCCCATACCTCGACAGAGCTCTCATAGGATTTTTAGATGCGGCATCTTCTTTTAAATCATCTGTTAGAGAGCACCAAGCGCATTTTAAGATGTCATCTCTGTCAATTGGTTCACCACAATCTTCGCAATAGCAATCGGCATCAGAAATGGATTCCCCATTAAATAAAAATGTATCATTTGAGGAATCCAAAAAATACGGAATAAGAGAACTTCTGCCAATTTTCATTTCAAAGCAATTACAGTCAATATTTTGACAAAGTTCAAAACACTTTTTTGCTAAAATTTTATTGGATGCTGGTCCAATTATAATGGATGAAATGCAATTAACGGAGATGGGGACAGTCATTATCTCTCCCTTTCTTTCAATATCATCTTCGCTTAATATAATCCTTCGTTCTGACTCATAGCTCCAGCAATCATTTTTTGTGAAGTATGCAGTACCAAGAGCTTGACGACCTAACATATATGCATAGCGGGGCTTTCCTATAAAACATGCTCTTCGTAATAAATCGACATCAATACCTGATCCACCATTTTTGTAATCGACATTATCTATGGAGATTTCTGGTTTTTCATTTTTTAATGATTCTTCATCAATCTCAACCACAAACCCAGTTGAATTAACTGCATAGTGAGCCCACATAGGAATGATATCAGGCGAGTTTGAAAAACAACTCGTTGGATATTGTGGAATTTCGCCAATTATATCATTGTAAGTTGCTAATAATTCAGGTTCCATATCATTTGGATTAATGGCCAGAAATAATTCATAAGGATCATTGTAATCCTTTGGGTAGGAACACTTGAATTTGGTTTTTCCAGATTCTGCAAAAACCAAATCAAACGTATTCGGGCTTAAATACTTATATATTTTCATCAGCGATCCATATTTTTAGGTTAGCCTGACTATAGAGCTTTAAAAGTTTAACTGCAATGTAACGGGGAGCTCAGCTGGCCGGGGGGGCATATAGCCGAGCACGTTCTAAAAGCCAAATTTTTTAAAAAACGAAGCTCTTTCAAAAAGCCGATAGCTCCCCCCGGTCAGCTGCAGCGTTTGGTTAGCCATTATTTAACTGGTGGACGTGTCAGGCGGACTTTATAAAAATACATAGGTGGATGCTTCCACGTGATAAACCCTTTCTGCTCAGCATACCACTCACTTTCATCTGGATTTGTAATTACAGCCCAAACCTCATACTCAGTGTTTCCGTGCGGCAAAATAACCTCTCCATACCATTTATTATCCTTCACTGATACTTCTCTTTGCGGGTAATATTTTTTGAAACCTTTATGATAAGTAATCAACCATATATGATTATTGTTTGGCAAGTTATCAGCTGTTCCAGAGACTATAATTTTCCCTTCGAGCACCTCAGTATGATCTAACGGTTTAGTTATTGTTATGTCAGGTTTCAAAAAAACAATATACAGCAACAAAGGTATTGCCGCTGCAACGAGTAAGGATATTACAAAATATAAAAATTTTCTATCAAATCTGATTCTATTCAGCTTGTTGTTTCTGAAAACCGTTGCAACGAGGATTCCGGCAATATAAGACAGAGTAAGCAATTGAGCATATGATTGCTGTACATTTAACAATAAAGAAAGAAATGCTGCGAATGCAGATACTATTGGAATTGTCACCGTAATGATGGTTGCTATAGAATCGTTACTCCGTTTCATTATTTGTTTCCTCCGGTATCGAATCTCTATTCATGGCCAATCTTGAAGAAAGATTTTTATGTGCAAAACAAGGCAAGAGGGGTTATGCCCCCTCTTACCTTGTTAATAGACCAAAAGATAGGAAATTGGTACAAGATAGCTTTATTCCGTTCGTGTATAAGTAATTCTATCAATCTGAATAACACCGCTCGGTAGCGGCTTTTCTGGATATCCTTTACTCGGCCCATCAGCCAGATATTGCACAAACTCCTTATGTGCATTTTCATTTGCTATAGATAAAATTATTTCAAATTTTTCTCCAAAACCCTTTTTCTCTTCTCCAAGATAAGTCGTTACCTCCCAAGAGTTATCTCTCGGGCTTGGATACAACTCTCCTCCTTGGGGCCAATATCCCGAAGATTTTACCGGGTGGACAACAACCCAAAGGTGATGTCCATCAGGTACATCAGAAGCATTTCCTTTGACCTGCAAAGGGAAACCGGGACCATTCCCTTTGTCCGATGGTGATGTAATCCTCGCTTCTTTCTTAAAATCCTTGATTTGTTCTTTGAATGAAGCATCGGATGCATAAGCGATGCTCACGATAATCAGGCTTGAACATAACAGCAAAAATACAGACAGTCGGTTTCTCATCATATTCTCCTTTCGATAAGGCCCCCGTTAATAAAGAGGGCAGTTTGGGTTGAAACTAGTACACCAAATCATAAGTTTGTGGGGTGTTTGTCGTGTAAAGGAATTCTTTGAATTTACTATGTATTTCAGTTCTATTAACCCCCGAGGAGTTTGTGATTCGCTGTACTAGGCTAACGCGGTGCTGACCGGCACCGTGGACCTCACAAGCAAACGCAGTTTGCTTGTGAGGTCCACGGTGACCGGAGCTGGACGGAGTCAGCACCGCGTTCACGCCGCGCAGCGGCGCGAACGATAAAGCTGAGTTGCCTGGGGCTTGGTCTCGATAAGCGCAGCATGATTTTAATTTTTATTTAACCGATGCTTTAAAGACCGCCAAGTGGCCCCAGGTCAACTCCAGCGCCGGGTTCTGTGTGATTCTGATTGATTAAGCTGGTATTGCTATTGGTTCTATTCCTGAAAGATCAACATTTTGTTTGGCCTGCCATAGATCATAGCTATCCTGCATCAGGAGCCAACTTTCTGGACTACGCCCCAGGCATTTAGATAGGCGTAGAGCCATTCCCGGACTAATTGCACTTTGTCCTTTAATAAGCCTTGAGAAGGTGGAAGGCGATACTTTAAGCTGTAAGGCAACACTGCGAGGCGATACTCTTAAAGGTTCCAAGTAAACTTCTTTGATGAATTCCCCTGGATGGGGTGGGTTATACATAGCCATTAGTGATAATCCTCATAATCTACAATATAGGCATTACCGTCTTTAAACTCAAAAACGATACGCCAGTTTTTATTTACATCAATCGCCCACAATCCTTGACGATCACCCTTTAAACTGTGGAGCCGCCAACCTGGAGTATTCATATCTTCAATGCATGTAGAGGAATCAAGTGCGATTAGTCTTATTCTAAGTTTTTGTTTATGCCCGGGTTGAACACCTGACAAATTACCAGTTTCAAAGAATTTGCGCAGCCCTTTGTGTTTAAAGGATTTTATCATAAGTTTATTATACAGCATGATGCGCAATGCGCAACATAATTTTTTAACATTTTTTTAATCTCTGAATTTTGAAC
Organism: uncultured Desulfobacterium sp.; assembly: GCA_937124525.1. The sequence goes on along the minus strand of CAKZLA010000198.1, from coordinate 3,685 downwards.
TAAACACAGAACGGGGAGCTCCGCTGGCCGGGGGGCATATAGCCGAGCACGTTCTAAAAGCCAAGTTTTTTTTAAAACCAAGCACTTTCAAAAAGCCGATAGCTCCCCCCGGTCAGCTGCAGCGTTTTGTTATCATAATTTTTTATCAAATATGAAGGGCCTCAAGTACCGCTTTTGGATTTTTTGAAGCAATACGCAACAAGGCTTTTGCAGGGCCTTCGGGCTTCCTTCTTCCTTGTTCCCAATTTTGAAGTGTTCTTACACTCACTCCTATCATCATGGCAAATTCCGACTGAGAAACGCTCAAAGTCTTCCGAACCATTTTAATTTCAGGAGCTTCAATCTCAAAAACTCTACTTGGTTTCTTTTTTCCGTTTTTTATATCGCCAGCTTCTTTTATGCTTGAAAGCAACATATCAAAATCTTCGTTTTTCATAATAAATTCTCCTTTAATGCTTTTTTCAAGATTTTGACTTGTTCAGGGGTTAAATCTCCTTGTTCGTTTTTCTTGTACATGAATAGCATGTAAATCGTTTCGGGTTGATCGAAATAATAAATAACCCGTAAAGCACCTCTTTTACCTGCACCAGGTAAATTCCAACGAATTTTGCGAATCCCTCCACTTCCTTTAATAATTGCCCCTGCACCTGGATTTAACATTAAAGTAGATTGCAATATTCGATAACTTGAGTCTGGTAGAAGTTTCAGGACTTGCTTGGTAAATATTGACGTTTCAATGAATTCCATAGCACAACAATACGCCATTGACGTATTATAGTCAAGATGGAAGTGGTTTTAAATGATAACGCTTGGGTAACGGGCAGCAAGGGTTTCCAATAAAGTTCATTGGAAGCACATCATTTAAAAGTTTTTCAGCCTTTAAAAAGAAGGAGACCCTTGCTGTCCGGTTCACTGATTGGTTCGGTAATGTAACTCTTTTAATCTGTGTTTCCTTACTTCCTTCTCTACGGGTTCATACCATTTGAAAATGGATTCCACTTCCTGATCGGTCAATTTTCGAGTAATATGGCATTTAAGATCTCGACCTGCTCGGACGAAAAGACTTGTTGATTACGCTTGGTTCCACAATGCTTGGATCGTATCTTCCGGTACAGAGTTTTTCTTTTCCACCCTGCCACGGTCGTGCAGAGTGGCTACCATTTTAAGCCGGGACACCCCGTAGAATAAGGCTCTTCTGGAAGACCTTATTCTTGAGGCTTACGCGCTGGAAGATTCTCATCAACCGGTTCAAACTGTCCCGCTTTATGTCGGTAGCCTGCAGAGTTATTCGTAATGTCTGCTTTTACACGGAATCAGGCGGATAAACAAAGCATATAGTAACGTGAGTTTCATCAATATTTACATTAAGGGAAAACCCATTGTTACCCCAGTGAATCGGCATGGATTTGGTTTTGGCCATTTCAACAATTCCGTCGGGGTTGGATTCCAGCCAGTCCTCCAAAATAGACTCTTGATGATCGACTTGGAAGGGCGTTTGAATATAATCTCTGAACTGACCATCAGGTTTTATGCCGAAGACTCTCATGTTTTCCTCTCTTGCCGAACGCTGCTAATCAGACACGCGGCTTTTTACGTCGGCTGAATTAGTCTGTTCGGCTTTGCTTTGGTCAAAGATATCAGCATCAAGCCCCATTGCCTTGGTACGTTCCTTCCATTGTTTCCGGGCCAGAGCGCGCATGTCTTCAACATCATCTGTTTCATCCATAATTTCCATGCCCGTAAGTGTCTCGATTAAATCCTCTAGTGTCACCACTCCATCCGTCCCTCCATACTCATTGACGACTATAGCAATGTGCTGGCGATCCTTAAGAAACCGTTCCAACAATGCTATCAACGATACTGACTTTGGAACAGCCAGTATTTCATGCTTCAATGCTTTGATCTTTTCATTGCCTCGCTTTTGGGCGGCGTTAATTAGAATATCCTCTTTAAGAACAAAACCGGTTATGTCATCAATATTCGTCGCGTAAAGCGGCAGACGTGAAAAAGGGGTTTGGATAACTTCTTTCAACGAATCAATAATTTTCATATCCTCGGGCAATGCGGAGATTACAACACGTGGCGTCATGATATCGTCCGTTTTCAGCGACTCGAATCGGAATATGTTCCGGATAATTTTTGATTCCTTATCAAGAATATGCCCCGTCTCTACACCGACCTGAGCCATGGCGATGAATTCTTCTCTACTGAAAATATTAATATCCTTTCCGTGTGAAATAAAATTTGTCAGTCTCTCCGAAATCCACACGATTGGATAAAGGACCACAATCAGAGTGTTTACAAAATATGAAATTGGACCTGCAAGTTTTGACCAGTAGAGGGTGCCTAAAGTTTTGGGCACAATTTCGGAAAAAAAAAGAATCAAAAGCGTCATAATAACTGAAAACAGGCCAAACCATGTGCTTCCAAATACAATTGTCGCTTTGGCCCCGGCACCGATCGCACCAACCGTATGAGCAATAGTATTTAGTGTCAAAATGGCCGCAAGTGATTGATCCACATTATCTCGTCTCAGGCGTTTCAAAAGTGCAGCATGCTTAGGTCGCCTTTCTTTCTGCCCTTCTATATATGAAGGCGTAATGCTTAAGAGTACCGATTCCGCTACTGAACAGAGAAATGAAATAATTAATGCCATAAGCACATAAATTATTAACAGCAAACCATCAACACTCATATCTTCAATGCTTCTTTCGTGAGAATCTTCTAAGCCAAAAGCATCAGCCGAAAAAGCTAATACCAGTGACAATACAAGGGCAAAAATCCAACTTGACCATTTTAATGACAATCTCATAGGAGTTGTATTTTCCCATATTGTGTGACCGAACACCAAACTGAGCTGCGGCCATACTGAATGTTGCGCAAACGAAATGTGTGCCATGACCGATGGGCTTGAAACCACCGAGGGCGCTATGCCGTCAGCTCTAGTTATTTGTTAGGGGTATCGTGCTTTCATTAATGACTATATCAGTTTGAGGGCAGACAGCATTTAGTAACTCATTAAGTTTTTCAACACTTGGAACAGAATTCCCCTGTTCATAGCGAGCGTATGTGTTACGTGATTTCATACCTAATCGACTTGCAACTTGAGCGAGTGAAAGTCCACTCATTTCACGTTTACGCTGCAAAAGTAAACTTACCATATTCTTTGGCTCGGAAGAACCAACTTCAAAACAGTCCTTTTTCCCTTTATATATTTCAATCTTGAACCCATCTTTATTGACTAACGATTCAAGCATGTCTGCAACCATCTCGTACGTTTCTTTTTTTGTTCGTCCTTGAGTCATTAAATCGAGAATCGGAACTTCTGCCAGCCAGAATTTACCGTCTTTAAAAATTTTACCTGAAAATCTCATGATTTACCTCCTCTCTTTGCCTTACGAATTATTGAACGAGCAAGCTTTTCATTGATTTCACTGTGCCTTGGGATTGGTTCCTGCCTGTCTCCATCGGTCCAAATATCATGGTTACCACCATGTCTCAGAAACCACCAACCTAATTTTTTTAACTCGTTCTCAAGCTTATTCCGTTTCATAGAGATAACTGTACACTTATATGTGTGCAATGGCAAGTTAATATTTTATCCCCCTAATGCCGAGTTGAGGAGCGACCCACGTGGGTTGGCTGCTCCAACTCGTTGTTAAGTGTGCTGCGGCGTGGGTCAAAC
>CAKZLA010000197.1 GCA_937124525.1 uncultured Desulfobacterium sp. | reverse complement strand
GGCCGGAGTGAGACGATAGGCCGCCTCCCTTCCCGATGCTGGGTTCAGGGCGCAGGAGATGTTTCTAAATTTTGAATAGGCCTCAAAGCAGCCATCATAACATCCCACACAGGGCCGGATGTCTTCTGGCTCACCAAATTTGAGTTTGTCCACCCATTGGGGATCAGCCAAAAGGCCCCGGCCAATGGCGGCAATGTCCATGTCGCCCCCGGCCACGGCCTTTGCCGCCACTTCGGGTTTGTCCAGACGTCCCACACCGATGACAGGAATGTTCACCGCCGCCTTAGCCTGGGCAGCCATGTCTGCCATGCATCCATGTTTTTGGTATATGGGCGGGTGGGGCCAGTAATGGCTTTCATAGCAGCCTGCATCCACATGGAGAGCGTCAAAACCTGCTGTTTCCAGCATGCGGGCCATTTCGATCCCTTCGGGTACATCCCTTCCAACTTCAGTGTAGGCTTCTCTGGGCAGTGCGCCGTGGCCGGCATCTTTGAGATAATGTTTCAGCCCGAATCTATACACAACGGCCAGCTTGTCACCCACCTTGCTTTTGATCTCGTCCAGACACTCCACAGGAAATCGCAGGCGGTTTTCAAGGGAACCACCGTAGATATCGGTGCGCCGGTTCCAAAGGGAGGTGGTGAACTCGTCAAATAGATAGCCTTCGTGACCATGGAGTTCAATGCCGTCCACACCGGCCAGGGCAAGCCTTTCGGCGGTTTCTCCCATGGCCTTGACAATGGCTTTGATCTCCTCAATGGTCAGGGCCTTGCAGGTAATGGAGTGATCCCAGAAGTTGGTGTTCTCCGACGGGGAAACACAGGGGCCCCTGAGAATAGAGGGAAAGGTGACCCGGCCAAATCCCGCAGACAGTTGGACAAACACCCGGGTGCCGAAGCTGTGGGCGGCATCGCACAATTCCCCCAGGTAATTGAGGGAGCTCTCCTGGATCATGGGTGTGCTTTCTTCCAGGTGTTCTACCTGGTTTTCCACCTTGAACACCGAACAGATGAGCATGCCAACACCGTTGCGAGCCCGCTCCAGGTAATAGTCCACCACACGGCGGTTCAACGTGCCGTCGGCTTCGGTCATATATTCAACCCCCATGGGGGCCATGGCAATGCGGTTTTTAAGTTTTACCTTTCCAACCATCTGGGGTTGAAACAGTGATTTGAATTCATTCATTGGGAATCTCCCATGGTATGGCAAATTAAAAATAACGGGCTTGATCATAACTTGGGCCAACGTTTGCCCAAAGAGTGTGCGAGTAAAGGTCAATCAGCTAAGATTGCCCCACACCATGATCATGCCCAAAATAAGGATTTCATGGCCAGTGGAAAATGACGATTTTTCAAGCCCTTTCCCATTGGATTTACATGAGTCCCGGGCTGTATCATTCCGGGTATTGATGAAAATTTCCCGGGGAGACTGAAAGACTCAATGTCCCCGGGGGGGCTTTTACCAAGATCAATCGGGAAGGTACTGCTCTCCCCAGCTTTCCGAGGCCACACCCGAGGCGATCATGTCGTTGATTTCCGTGTCGATGTACCCCAAATCTGCCAGGATTTCCCGGGTCTCTTTGCCATACTTTTCCGCCGGTGGTGGTACGGTGATGGCTGCGTACTGGGGCCGGATGGAGCAGGGTGCAATGATATCGATGCGGTGTCCGCTGGGGTGATCATCGTACCGGGTGAACTGAAAGGTTGACCCGCTGCCGTGGGGGCCGGTTTCGTTGTGGCTTGAGTATCGTTCCCTAAGGGTGCTCAAGGTGCCAAGTTCCGTTGCACCCACATTGATGTCGTTAAGGGCCTTGACCCAGTGGGCTTTGTCCCGGGTTTTGAATTTTTCCCCCAGAAAGGCTTCCAGTTCTTCAAAGGAAACCCCGGCGATGCCCTGCAATCCGTCCACGGCCTCCAGGATTTTTGCCTCCTGGGTCATCATGCCCATGAAAAACCAGCCGTCCAGGGCCTGGTAACAGCGGTAAAGGGGACCATCTCCTTTGATGTGTCGTCCACTGGGTTCATTAAAGGGGGGGCACCCTTCATAATCGTAGGTAAAAGGGGCCTGGAGTAGTTGACCGCAGGCGGCAAGGGAGGTGCGTGCCACGTCGGTGGACCCTGTTTTGTGTCGTTTATACAATGCCGTTGCCACGGCAAAGGCACCGGCAAAACCGGTGAGCACATCAATGGTACCAAGGTGGGCATGCTCTTCTGGCGTTTTGATGGACCCGCCGAACCGGGACATGATGCCCGTTGCTGCCTGGACCAGATCATCATAGCCCACATAGTCGCTTCGGGGACCGGTTTTGGGGCCTCCCCAGCAGTCCAGATGGAACAAAATGGCATTGGGGTTGATGGCCTTAAGGCTTTCAAGGTCAATACCCAGGGGGGCCAGTTGGCGATGGGGGCCATTGTAGGTGATCACATCGGCCCATTCCACCATTTTGTTGAAGGCTTCCCGTCCTTTTTCCGACTTGATGTCCATGAGAATACTTTTTTTGCCCCGGTGTACCTGTAGACCGATGAGTACGGTATTCCAGGGGTCAAAGGTGGGCTTCACGGAATAGAGCTTGATCACCTCTGCACCGAATCGTCCCAGGGTATTTCCCACGGTGGGCCCTGCAATGACGTTGGTCATATCAAGTATCTTGACGCCGGTGAGCCAGTTGTGATCCTGGGAAAACCTGCTGCCCGTGGAATGGGGTGTCTTTCTTGCCTTGATGTCTCTAAGAATTTCATCTCTGTGTTCGTCGGGCCGGGGTGCCGGGGTGCACGTGGCGGCAAATTCAGCAGAGCTGTCAAGCCATGCCACAGGGCCTGCCTGTCTTTTTTTGCCAAGTTTCGGGTCCATCACCTCATGGACCAGTCCAGAGGCCAGAGCATGGTCGCTGTTGAGCCATTCCTTTGTGTAGCGATGGGCAGACACCGGAACATTGGCTTTGCCGAAAAGGGCTTCCCACTCAAAACTGCTCCTTTCAAGGAATTTTTTTGCCATGAGTTTGGAGATTTTTTCCGCCCAGGGCTTGGTCAATGGATAGAGGCCAAGGGCGCAATCAAGGCCTTCTGGCCATTGGCTGGAGGGAGTGTACCAATCTTCCAGGTCTGGCAGTCCCATCTCTCTTACTTTTTCATAGAGATCCATGGCCTTGAGGGTTTTGTGGCAGTGATTCACGTGGCAGGTGGCCACCACATACACGGGGCGGCCATCCTTGCAGAAGTAGCTGCGGTAAAAGGGATCCATGAACTCCTGGAGGTCATCATAGGCCATGTTCAGGGGGATTCCTGCTTTTTTTCTGCGATCAATTTCGTGCTCCCTCAGGGAAAAGTACCGGGGGGGGCAATTTTCAATGTACATGGAGTTGTACACCAGCCCCTCCATGAGGGCGGCGGCAATGGGCACCTCAATGGTGTCGCCGTGGCCACAGGTTTCCCGGGCATGTAAAGCCAGAGATGCCGATGTGGCGGCCAGCATGGCGGCATAGCCAGAGGCCAGAGTCAAGGGGGAAAAGGAGGTGTTGATACCCATGAGTACCCGGTTTAAGCCCATGTCGGTGAACTGTCCGCTGGCGGCGGCAATGACCCCCTCCCAGGCCTGGATGTGGGCTCTTTCCTTGTCCTGGGCGGAAAACCCGGGAAGGGATATATACACCAGACGGGGATTAATGTCGTGGGCTTCCGACGCTCCCAGACCCAGTTTTGCCATGACGCCGGGTCTGAAATTTTCAATGAGCACATCGGCCGTTGCAATGAGATCCCGGGCAATGGTGAGATCCGTAGACGTCTTAAGATTTAAAATGATACTTTTTTTACGGCGGTTCAAGGTGTCCATGGCTGGTGATCTCCAGCAGGGACCTCCCGGCGGATCAATGCGAATCACCTCCGCACCCTGGTCCGCCAGCATGGCGGCCGTTGCAGGGCCGGCAACGTATTGACCAAAATCCAGTACACGAATATTTTCTAAGGGCAGGGCCATGACATCTCCTTACGATGGGGTGGTAACGATTTATTGGAATTTTTAACGAAGGTTAAACATTTAAGCCTCGATACGTTTGCTTTGGCCGTTGGGAAGGCTTGGCAAGAGTAAGCTTTTTTGAGGTTACGTTTTTTCAGGTAAAAGAAAGGCCATGCCCGGGGCATGGCCTTTCTTATTGTTTTTTAAGGGTGCTGGCAGATAGGTATTGTCGCGAAATTCAGAGAAATATATATTTTAAATATCCATCTGAAATGGCGAAATGGTATTTTTAAACCTGCTGTCCCCCGCTGTTCTCATATGTCGCCTTTTTCCGCCATCTTTAACATCTTGATGATGGAGACCATGTAGGCCAGCACCACAAAAAAGAAGGGTGCGCCCACCACAATGGCCATGGCTTTGAGGGCATTGAGTTTTCCCGATGCCAGGAGAACCAGGCCCAGACCGCCCAAAACAACCCCCCAGAAGATGCGCATGGCAATGGTGGGATTGAGGCTTCCCTTGGATGCCTGCATGGAGATGAAGTAGGAGGCAGAGTCACTGGTGGTAACACCAAAACAGACAATGCTGAAGAAAACCACCACACACAACACGTTGCCCATGGGAAACTGGGAAAGCACAGTGTAAATGGTGCTGCCAAAATCGTTCTGAACCGCATCCCAGATGGGGGCAGCCCCGGTCACCTCAAGGTGGAGTGCATTACCCCCCCAGATGGCAAAGAGCAAAAAGGTCATGAGCACCGGTACGATGGTGGTACCCAGAATGTATTCCCGGATGGTTCGGCCCTTGGAAATTCTGGCAATAAAACCGCTGCAAAAGGGAATGTAGCTGACCCACCACAGCCAGTAAAAGACCACCCACCAGTTGAGCCAACTGCGTTGTTCCCAGACACCGTCCTTGAAGTTGGCGGCATCGGTCCAGAAGGAGAGGGTGATGAACTGACTGGCATAGGCACCAAAGGTCTGGGTGATAAGGCTGAACAGATACCCGGTGGGACCCACAATCAGCAGGTAAACCAGCATGCCAAGCCCAAGGTAGATGTTGATGAGGCTCAGGTATTTAATGCCCCGCTCCACCCCGCTGACGGCGGAGAGGGTAAATGCCACAATTATCATGGCCATGGCCACCAGGGTACCGGAGGTGCCAAGCTCAATGCCGGTGATGTGTTTGATGCCGTAGGCAATGGACAATACACCAAATCCCAGGGAGGCGCTGTTGCCGCCAAGGGTGCTGATGACCCCCAGTACATCGGCCAGTTTGCCCCAGAAACCGGTGAGGGACTTTTCTTTTAAGATGCCAAAAAGGCCGATACCCAATGTCATGGGTTTGTCCATGCGATAGGCAGGAAAGGCAATGGCAAGGCCGCCCACGGCAAACAGTGCCCAGCCGTGAAATCCCCAGTCAAACCAGGTGAGCAGCATGGCTTGTGGAATGCCTGCGGCAGTGCCGGCGGTACCGGCATCAATGGTCCAGGATGACTGGTACAGGTGGTACAGGGGTTCTGCCGAACACCACATGAGGGTGGAGAGTCCGAAACCTGCACTGAACATCATGGAAACCCAGGCAATAAATGAAAACTCAGGTTCGTCGGTGTCTTTGCCAAGCTTCATGGTGCCGTACTTACTCATGCCCACCCAGATGGCAAAAAATACCACTGAACTTACACCAATGAGAAAGCCCCAGCTGAAATTAAAAATCAACCAGTGGTTGATGGCATCAAAAAATTTCTTGGTGGCATCGGAATCAATCATGATGGCTGCCAATATGAATAACAGAAGTCCCACAACGGGATAAAATACCTTTTCGTCATAGTCGCCAAATAACGGCTCGATCAGCTTGCGCATTTTCCCTCCAACGTCTGGTGATTAAGTGTATAAACGTGTGCGAAGCTGTTTTGTGGCAACGGGGTCGCCACCCGGATGGGATGGTCCTTGATGTAGGCTACTCCACAAAACAGGGCCATGGGAAGTGTGCAAAGGTGTTTTGCCCACTTCCCATGGCATGTATTTTTGCACCTGGGAATCAGCTGATTCCCATTTCTTTTTCGGTCTCCTCTACTATGGCGCGGAGTTTTTCCGCCACACCATCGGGAAGGGGATCGGGCGTATGGGTTTCCATGATATGCCTGGCTTCTTCCATGGCCCTTTCATGGAGGCTTTTACTGCCTGCGGCCTCCCATGCGGCTCTTACTTTTCGGTCCATCAATTTGGGCTGTGATTGAATTCTCATGTTTTGAAAGGTATTTTTGTGGGTGAGAAAATCCTTGAATGGGCCGACCTCCTTGGTCACCTCCACGGAAAGGGTTTCATCATTCACTGGAATACCGTTCACACAGAATTTGATCATTTTTGCTATTTCATTGTCCATCAACAGCTGCCCGTAGTCAAAGGTCATGCCACTTTCGATCATTCCCAGGCCATAGATCAGGTTGGCACCTGCCAACGCTGCCATCAGGCCCGTCATCGTTTTTTCATGACCGCTCTGGGCATCGCACATCTTTGAATCGCCCTAACCACCGGCGACCCATGTGGGAAGTCCGTAGTAGTTGCCAAGCCGTGCCACAGCTGCATTGATCATGGCGCATTCCGGAGAACCCACCGAGGCGGCTCCGAACCTTAAATCCATGGAGGTGGTGGAACTGCCGTAGAGCACCGGGGCTCCCTTGACCGTATTCTGGCTAAGAACGATACCGGACAGGATTTCCGCATTGTGATTCACAAGGGTACCTGCCAGATTCACCGGAGAGGATCCCCCGGCCATGGCCATGGAGAGAATGTTTACGGCCAAACCGCTTCTGGCACCTTCCATGATGATTTCACAGGTGTCCTGGACAAGTTTCAATGGACTGACAGGGCAGGTGATGAAAGATAGGATGGGACGCTCCCGGAGCTTGTCCATTCCACCCACAACGGCGGCGGCCATCTGGACCAGCTTTTTCACAAGGTGTCCGCTGATGGGACCCAGGAAGCAATGCTTTGTGGTGTTGGAAAGAAAGGCTTCGGCATTGTGCAGCGGGGCCACGGCCGGGTTTACATCATGGGCACCCACGGCGCGTTCGTACACATCAATTTCGCTCATGGCATCCACCATTCTGGCTGTCATGGCAACATCTTTTTTCAGGGTTTCCCGGAGTTCTCCGGAATCAATGTCAAATATCTTGATCCCTTCGCCAAAGTTTGTGAATCCCACCCGGTTGTTTTCAAGAACATAATCATTCTCCGGTTTTCGTCCGGCAAGAATGATCTTGGATGGGGCCGAACTGATGGCATCTTCCACCATGTAGGGCTTGATTTTTACAATTTTTTTCTTTTTGTCGATGATGGCACCGGCATCACCAAAGGCTTCGAGGGCATCTTTGTCCTCCACAAAAACCCCTGTCTGTTCAAGGATTTCAAGTGTTGCCAGGTGAATGTCATAGGCTTCATCATCGCTGAAAACGTTGAGACTGAATCCTCCGCTCAACTGTCTTCCGGCATGTACATTGCGCTTCACGACGGTTTCTCCTTTTTAGGTGTGTGACCAATTCTTGCATGTGTTGCATACAATATCTGTTGTGCGTCATGAATTCGGCCGAATTCAGGGTGTGTTCCTCGTTCTCTATATAACTACGGGCAGACCGTATTGGGTATCTGACCTGCCCACAACAAATATCGAAACTCCAGTTATTACAAATCATCGGACGGAGTTTCTTATAAAACTGCCATGGGCAGACCATATTGAGGCTCTATCCTGCCCACAACAAATAATGAAAAAGTAAGGTGCGCCAAATTCGTTACCCAGTACCCATTAAACCAGCACCTGATTTTTCATATAAACTGCCACGCGCGGACTTCATATTGCAGCCGGGTTTGTTCCCAATAAAGCTTGAAAATTTCCGTGGGTTGCCGAGATTTCCTTATAAACTTAGCACTATCTGTGCCATGGTGATGAAAATGGGTGTGTTTGTGCTTGTTTGTCTTTCAAAGCTATGTATTGCAAGGGTTATAAGGGAGGGTGGATGATGGGATTGCAGGATTGGGGATGGGAAATAAAATATAATTTTGATTTTTTTATGACTCGAATTTGAAAATAAAGTGATAATTCAAGACTTTATGTCGATTTAAATATGGTTCCATTTGGATTTGCTTTATATCTCCTTAAAAAACAGCATGATATGCTGTTTTTGAATAATTTTTGAATCAAAGTGCCAGCGTCTTATCCACATCTAACAGGGCAAATTTCATTATGGCCGTTGGGTCTTTCGTCGCAGTCGATGGCTCAGGCCGTGGATTTTCAGTTTTCTAACTACGGAAGATTGGCTCAGCTTCAGGAATCCGGCCAGGGAGCGGGTGGTGTCGTATCGTTCCAGGGCCTTGAGCATCAATTGCTTTTCACATGCCATCAATTTGCCTTTGAAATCAAAGGCATTGCTGTCTGAAAGATTGTGTTCCATGGCTGGTGACTGGGGTATTGGAGCCACATTTTGTTCGACCAGATCATCCAGAACATCGCTTTCTCCCATGACCACCGCTTTTTTTAAAATGTTTTTTAATTCCCGGACATTTCCTGGAAAAGTGTAATCCTGAATCTGTGCAATGCCTTTGGACGATATTTTCCGTTTGACACCGTATTTTGCATTGTATTTTTTCAGGAAAAAGATGATCATTTCAAAGATGTCTTCGGGACGTCTGCGCAGGGGTGGTAACGTGATGGTAAAGGTGTTAAGCCGAAAAAAGAGATCCTGGCGAAATTTTCCCTGGCGCACTTGGCGGTTCAGGTTGATATTAGTGGCGGTGATGACGTTACAGTCAATTTTAACGGGTTTTAATCCCCCCAGGCGCATCACCTCTTTTTCTTCCAGGCATTTTAAAAGTTTTGCCTGGACCGGCAGGCTCATCTCACCCAATTCATCAAGGAACAGGGTGCCGCTGCTGGCCATTTCAAAGAGACCGATTTTGCCCTGATCTCTGGCCCCTGTGAAGGCACCTTTATCGTACCCGAACAGTTCCGCCTCCAGCAGGGTTTCGGGCAGTGCCGCACAGTTGAGCTGTACAAAGGGGCTGTTTTTGTCAAAGG
>CAKZLA010000196.1 GCA_937124525.1 uncultured Desulfobacterium sp. | reverse complement strand
AAATAATCAAACTGATATACCTAAAGATTATGAGGACAAATATGCGTTAGCTCAAAAATATATTTCCTTTAAAAACTACGACAAAGCACGTAAAGAATATGATTTATTGAGAGAGCAAATTCCTGAAAGTTTTTCAGTAGCATATGGATATGGCCGTTTATTAGCGGATATGAAACTTTTTAAGGAATCAAACGAAGCTCTTAGGAAGGCGTTGAATATCGGTATGAGCAAAGGTAATGTTTTTGATTTCACTATTTATAATACTCTTGGATTTGTGTCTATCTTTAATGGTAATTACGATCAGGCTCTTGACTGGTTTAACGATGCCTTATCCGAAGAGAAATACAAGTATCTATGTGAAGAAAGCCAAATGAAGCTCCATAACAACACTGGATACGTGCTAATGCTGTTAGATCGATATGAAGAGTCTTTAGTGCATTTCTATAAAGCCAAAGAACTGGGAAGTCTTAAAGCTCTTTACAATATAGAGAGAGTAAATTCTCTAATAGAAACACAAAGAAAGCAAGATCCTAATATGCCTGGTGTCTTCGCCTCTGTTGTCGGTAGTGCAAAGTATGAAGAAAATGCGTATGCAGAGATTGAAAAAATTTCTGTCAAATTGGGTGTATCAAAAGATAAACTAGAAATATACATCGCAGAAACAGGTAGATATTTCATAACTTTTGGTAGCAATTATAGTTATATAAAAGCAAAAAGCATACTAAACGACATTAAAAAAAAGCAAATTTCGGATGCCTTTGTCGCATCAACAACAAGTTGGACACGATACAAGTGCACAACGTCAGGTAGCTATCGCTAAAATTAAACCCCAGCATACTAAGTAATTTTAGCATAACACAGCGATCAATGCGGACTGGAAAACTGCGCAGCAGTTTCCCATCCGGTTATCGCTAACGTTAGGCCAAGTATAGCGGAGTTTTATTGGAACCGGATGAACAGCCGCTTTGTGCTAATCATAAAGAAAGGTGTGGCTATATTTTTGGGCAGCTGATTCCGGACGTGGGCAATATAAAAATGATCGGACTGAAACGACATATTGTACAGGTAGTTGACTACAACCCAAGCTGGGTTGATCTCGCAGCCCAGGCTTGTCAAAGGGTTCTGGAGGTTGGTGCAGATCTTATCGTCGACGTTCAGCACGTCGGCAGCACTGCCGTTCCGAGTCTTCCTGCAAAGCCCATTCTGGATATTGCTGCAGCAGTGTAATCCCTTGATGTGGTCCCTGAGCTGATCAAGAAACTAACGGTTCTCGGCTACATCTACCGTGGTGATGGGCAGAGCTCAGGTGGCCACTTCTTCGTTTGGGAGAGTGAGCCGGATGTCAGGACTATCCATCTACACGTGGTCACACTCGGCGATATTCAGTGGATAAACTATCTTCGTTTCAGAGATCGCCTCAGGCAGGAAATAAGTGTGCGGAAACAATATGCGGTATTAAAACAGGAACTTTGGAATCAATTCCCGAATGATAGAAAATTGTATACCGAATACAAGCACGATTTTATTCGGGGAGTGCTAAATTAGGCTACCGCCATAAGCCGGGACAGTCCAAATTATCACTATAGTAAGGCTTGATTGAGCTCGCAGGGACAATGCGGATATAGCGTTTGAAATCAGTAAGTTAGGTGCGTCATAAAATTTCAAAAATGCGTCATGTTCGCGTCATTATTGCGTCATAACACAAAAAGTGTCCCGGCTTATGGCGGTAGCCCTAAATTAAACCAATAACTAAACCCACCAAAGAGGTTAAAAAAATGAAGAGAAACTTCAAGAAGTCACTCGCGCATGTTTTGGTCCACGAAGGCGGATGGGCAGATCATCCCAAGGATCCAGGCGGCGCAACTATGAAAGGGGTCACCTTGGCCACGTATCAACGTTACTTTGGAGAAGATAAAAATAAGGACGATCTGCGAAACATCACAGACGAGGAGCTGGAACAAATTTACCATTCCGGTTATTGGAGCAAGTGTTGTTGTGATGAGGTTCTCGCAGGTGTTGATTACTCTGTCTTTGACGCTGCCGTGAATTCCGGACCGGGGCGAGGTGCTAAATGGTTACAAGCAGCGGTCGGAGCCAAGCAGGATGGTGGTATCGGTCCTAAAACCCTTGCCAGGGTTAAAGAACACGATCCTTTCCAGGTCATCGACGTCATGTGTGACCGCCGCCTGACCTTCCTGCGTAGTCTTTCCACTTGGTCCACATTTGGAAAAGGGTGGGAACGCCGTGTTCATGGTGTTCGCGGCACAGCCATCGCCATGGCCGGAGGAAGCAGTCAGGTCATTGGGAAAATTACGCCATCGGTTGATTATAGAATTGTCAAAAAAGGCTCCCGTGGGTCTTGGGTGCGCAAACTTCAAGAGGCCCTGAAAATTCAGGTGGATGGAAAGTTTGGTAGCGACACCGAGGCCGTGTTGAAAGCCTGGCAACAGGCAAACGGGCTGGAACCTGACGGTATAGCCGGCCGCAATACCTACCGGGCACTGGGCTTACTCGCCTGACCTATGGGGTTACAGGAGATCCATAAATAATCAAATAATTTGGCAAAGGCACATCTAAACGGACAGGCTTTTACTCTTGGCAGACATATCTGTCGAACCATCAAAATGCCCAACAATTTATATAGGGCACTTAAATAATAAAGGTGAAGCTATGTCAGACAATACTATTAAAACGACCTCAACCCAAGTGGACAGGCTGGGGCTTGGACTTTCAGGGGGCGGATTACGCGCATCTTTCTATCACATCGGAGTATTGGCGCAAATGGCGGACCAAGGCTTGCTACGCCATGTGGAGGTAATTTCCACGGTATCCGGCGGCTCCATCATCGGCGCGTTATATTACCTGCATGTAAAAAAATTATTGGAAAGCAAACCGGATGCTGAGATCAGAGATCAGGATTACGTGGAACTGGTAAAACAAATTGAGATTGATTTTCTCAAGGCCACTGAAAAAAACATACGCATGGCGACTTTTTCAAGTTTTGCCAAAAACCGCAAAATGGCTTTCTCCCAGTATTCCCGCAGTGACCGCATTGGTGAGCTGTATAATAATTGGCTGTACCAAAACGTTTTGCAGAGTTTGGGCGATCCGATTCAAATGCAGCAGTTAAAAATTTATCCACCCGATGGTCCCAGGGATTTTTCCCCCAAACACCACAACACCAACCGGAGCGCCAAAGTTCCCATCATAGTGCTCAACGCCACCTCATTGAATACCGGCCGTGTCTGGCAGTTTACCGCTAAAACCATGGGCGAACCGCCGGTGGATGGCGAGCCGTTGGCGGGTGAAAAAACATCAAGTGATCTGACGGCCTATCAAATTGATAAAAAAACCATTCGGTTGCGTCGGGCAAATGATTATACCGACTTTACTTCCTGCCAACAAGATTTCCCTTTGGGCCACGCAGTTGCTGCATCGGCCTGCGTTCCTGCCCTATTCGACCCCATGGCCATCAGTTCGCTTTATTATGATCCGCCAAAACAGCAAAATGACACGAAAAAACAACTGAAACACCATGAAATTCGTCCGGAACTGGTGGATGGCGGTGTATATGACAATCAGGGTGTGGACAGTCTGATTGTCAATAATTGTAACTGTTTCATTGTCAGCGATGCTTCGGGCCAAATGGATATGGTAAAGCAACTGGACACAGGCCCGGCATCTGTTTTGTTACGAGTCTCCACTATTTTGCAAGATCGCGTAAGAACCCAAGGGTTGCTGCGTCTCATTGGAAGCTATGGGGAGGATAACATCGCTTTCTTAAGCTTACGCAGGGGGTTAGGATTCAGGAAAGTCCATTGGGTCAACGCCGCCAACACGCAAGCTCCTGATGAAATTATCCCCGCAACCAGTTTGAAAGATTTCCAGGTACACCCCGACGTACAGGACAGCTTGTCTAAAATGCGCACGGACCTGGATGCATTCACCGAAGTGGAAGCATACTCCCTGATGCTGGATGCGTATCGAATGAGCCGGGATGACTTACAGAAATTCAAGCGTAAAACCACCTGCCAACGCGTCAGACAGACACAAGACGAACAGGAACCTGTAGGTTCATGGAAGTTTATGGCAATCGCTCCCTGGATGGAGAAACCGACAAAGGCCTATCTTGACCAGCTGGAGGTCGCCCAGTCTACCTTTGGTAAAGCCTTAAAGTGTATGCCCTTATTATGGATGCCGTTGCTCCTGCTCATTGGTATGGTTCTCTATTCTCTTGGGCCATTCATCATTTCGTTTCTGTCCAGCACCATTACGATCTATAGCATTGTAATCTTGGTTGCCGTCTGGTTGATCAGCAGTTTGCTGCCTGAAATGGCGAAGTTTTTCAAAATTCTTGAAGCACTGCGTTCTAAAGCGCTTTTCATCAAGGCGTTATACCGGGTGGCCGGTTTGTTAATGGCAACGCTGTTTATCAAGTTTTATCTTTGGATCATTAATCCTCTGTATCTGGATCAAGGTCGAATCGAAAAGTTGAAATAATTAACAAGGTATGAGATCTCTGCGTTGGGCCAATGCAGTGGGTTTTTCCTGACAAGCGCTTGCACGACCGGCCGGGCTAAACCAGCAGTTTCACCGGATGCGCCAAACGACGCGCCCGGTGAACTTTCCGTGTTTGAAAACTTAAATATCCACGGCAGACTCTATAGAATGAAAAAGGAGCAGAGGACCGCCAGAATTGATGAACTCCTTAAGTATGTGGAGATGGGGGACCGGAAAAAGACCCTTGTTAAAAATCTGTCCGGGGGTATGAAACGGCGGCTCATGATT
>CAKZLA010000195.1 GCA_937124525.1 uncultured Desulfobacterium sp. | reverse complement strand
TTTAAAACATCTTTGTACTCAATTCATTCACTAACCAGTTTTCAAAGATCAAATTCATTATTTCTTAAGACAAAAAAATCTTGCCGAAACTTGCCGCGCTGTTTGCAAGCGGCGTTGCCGTCTCAACAAGACCCAGCGAAACTACATGCAAACAGACTTTGTGTCAAACACTTTTTTAATTTATTTTCAATAAAAAGTGCAAGACTCTGAAATAAAACGAATATCAATTCAAACAAAAACGAACTCTCTCTGACCTTCTGTGATATTGAACACTACCTGCCCCTCAGAAATAGACAAAAAATGTATGTTATTTCGGGCTCATTCCTAAGTAATTCATGTAATGACAAAGCACTGCCATGGGTTTGATAAACCCCAGGGCATCAGAGCAAATCCGAAAATAAGTTGTCAAACCCTGTTTAATGGGTCTATATATTCTTCTTTAAATAGCTGCTTGTCAACAATAGGTCCCGGACGTCGCCCACCCTTACCTGGATGGGAATCAGTGGATGATAGATTTTTTAAACTTGGATAGGAGTCAGACTTGGCTTATTTGTATATTGCAGGGGTCTGGATTTGCCTGGATCATGCAATAACGCCCATAATCCAGGCCTGACCCCGGTCTTCCCATGATCAAACAGCAGCAGACGTCCATTAACAAAAATTGAAACGTCCTGAAAAATATGGCAGACATGGACTCCTCGCCTCCATAAAAACCATCTGATGGAATCGTTTCATAAAAACACAGAGGAGTTCATCCATGGATTTTTTCTTCAACCCCAGGGGCGTTGCTCTCATCGGAGCCACCCCCAATCCCCTTAAAGGGGGGCATGCAATTTTACAAAACCTTATAAAAGGATTCAAGGGAGGTATCCATCCGGTTAATCCCCGTTACGAAGAAATCCTGGGTATTCCCTGTCACAAAACCATTGCAGAAGTACCTGATCCCGTGGATCTGGCCATTATTTTCATTCCGGGCAACATGGTTCCCCAGATCATTGAAGCCTGTGCACAGCGGGGCATTAAGGGAGTGATCATTGAATCCAGCGGATTTGCAGAAAGTGGCAAAGAGGGTCAAAAGATGCAGCAGGATCTTACGGCCTTTGCCCGCAAGGCAGGTATCCGCCTGTGGGGCCCCAACTGCATGGGGCTTGTGGATGCTGTGAATAAAAACGTTTTCTCCTTTGTCAGTCCGGAACTGTGGAAACAGCTAATCCCGGGAGATGTCTCCCTCATTGTCCAGAGCGGCATGCTCTCCGGTGCATTTCTCATTGACTGCATGTCCCATGGCACCATGGGCATC
The DNA here is from genome assembly GCA_937124525.1 of uncultured Desulfobacterium sp. The sequence continues at coordinate 6,286 of CAKZLA010000195.1, read as the reverse complement.
AGCAAGGTCTGCTCCATTGGCAATAAAATGGATGTGGATGAATGTGAGATATTAGAGTATATGCTCACCGATCCCCAAACCAAGGTCATCGGCCTGTACCTTGAATCCATTATCCATGGCCGACGGTTCATGGAAATCTGCCGCCGATCCACGAAACCCATTGTCCTGCTCAAGGGCGGAAAAAGTGCCATGGGGGCAAAGGCTGCCATGGGCCACACCGCCAGCATGGCTGGCAACGGCGCTGTGATCCGGGATGCCATGGCCCAGGCCGGGGTGATGGAGGCAACGGATTTTCATCAAATGATGGATCTGTGCAGATCCCTTGCAGCCTATCCCTGCATACAATCCACCGGAAAAGGACGCGTGGCAATACTCACCTACAGCGGGGGAGCCGGGATTATCTCCTCGGACTTCATGGACAACAGCCCCATAGAACCTGCCATCTTGTCTGATCAGAGCAAGGAACGGTTAAAAACCATTTTCCCCCAATGGATGCCCCCCTCCAATCCCATTGACCTGTGGCCTGCGGTGGAGCAGCATGGTTCGGAAAAGGCCTATGGACTTGCCATTGACACCGCCTGTGAGGATCCTGGCGTAGATGCTATTTTCATACACACCTTTGCCGGTGGATTCAGCCTGACCTTTGACCTGGAAAGTCTGACCCAAAAAGCCAGAAGAATGGGCAAACCCGTATTTTGCTGGCTCATTGGCAAACAGGATGAGGCCCGCATTTTTCAGATGGAAACCCAGTCAAAGGGGGTTCCCGTTTTCCGGGAACTCCACCGTGCGGTTGAGTGCATGGCTGCTGTGTTTTCCCATGGAAACAGGGTCATTCATGACGAGAATGTAGCGAAAAGTAAAACGGATGTAATGCGCCATGACATCATTAAAGCCAACCTGCAAGGGGAGGCAACAACACTGGATGAGCACGTTTCCAAAACCATCCTGGCCGCCTGTGGTATTCCGGTGACAAAGGAAAAAATCGTATCAGACACAGAGCTGGCCTGCCACATGGCCACCGGGTCCCTGGATTTTCCCGTGGCCATGAAGGGATTGCTCCCCGGAGAAGTGCATAAAACAGAAGCCGGTTTAGTTAAGCTTAATATTGAATCCAAAAACCAGGTAGAAAAGGCATTTAATGACCTGACCCAGGCCATGGAAGGCAGGGGAGACATCCTTATCCAGCAGCAAATCAAGGGAAATCTGGAACTCATCGCAGGGGTAGTCAAAGATCCCCAGTTTGGTGTCTGCGTCATGGTGGGATTGGGGGGTGTTATGGCAGAAATTCTGGATGATGCCGTATTTGGCGTAGCCCCCCTGAGCCACACAGATGCCCTGGCCCTGATGGGGCGGCTGAAACACCAGAAACTTCTGGATGGATTCCGGGGGGCCAAAGGCGTGGACCGGGATACCCTGGCAGAGATCCTTTCTGCGCTGGGAAATCTGGCCATGGCCTATCCGCAAATCAAGGAAATTGATGTGAATCCCTTGATTATCACCCAGGGAAAACCCATCGCTGTGGATGCGTCTATTATCCAAGAATAAGAGATGTAATCTTTGGGCTTGAGCATAACTTCGGCCAAATCAAAGTCAGTATATCAATCCGCCCGTGGCGGTTTTACAAGAAAATACAGCATTAAAGTACCGACAACAGAGCCTCCGTCGGGGGCGACATAGTACCATTTTCAATCTTTGTTGCGTCGGTAAGCCAACATGGGTGTTATACAGCATTCCATGATCCCATTTTTTAAGGACCAATTTGAAACGGGGTCATGGAATATCAAAAAACCATCAACTCAAAGGAGGTATCCACAACTTCGGCAAGCCCCATGGCCTCAACTTTTTTAAAAATTTTATCCATCATGGCATTGATAAGACGTTGATCCGAGCCTGTAAGTGAAAACCCTATTTCAGCCCGGCCATGGACATCATTTGCTCCAATCTCCGCCACTGATGCATTAAATTTATTTTGAATACGGCCTATAACGGATTTGACAATTTTCCGTTTCTCTTTCAGGGAATGAACACCGTGAAGCCGCAGCACAACTCTGCCTGCACCAATAACCATGGTTTTCCCTCCATCATAATAATTAAAAGTATTCAACCATATGGGTTTCAAGGCTTTCCCGCACATCATCTGGCAGGGGGGTCACTCTCTTATGGGTGTAATCAAAGTATACCATGATCACCCGGGAAACAGCGGCTGTTTTTTCATGTTGAGTCAATTTCTGGGTCAAGGTAAAGGAAGAGGTTCCCATACGTCCGACCCCTGTTTCAATAATAACCAGCCCCTCTCCATCCACTTCCGCCCGGTAGTCCACTTCAAGCCTGGCAACGATCACTGAGCTTTGTTTTATACTTATGTTAGGATTAAGAGATTGATAAATATCCTCAAATCCCCGTTCAAACCATGTGGGCAGAACGGAAAATCCAACATGCCCTACCTTGTTAACATCTCTGGAAGTGGGATAAACCTGCGTGTAAAACATATAATGTGTCCTTTACCTGGAACTCCAGCATTAAACCCATGTCTGCAAAAATAAGCTGGAGAATTTATCTCTGACGAAACCTGGAAAATAATTGCCATGGACAGGCCTGATATTTTTTCCGTCTCTCCATGCACTTGACATCCCGTCACTGCAACGGTACAAAAAAGCATAAATATTTAAAAACCAAATCCTGTTGGCTGATTTTACAAAATGGAATCAAAAAATTTAATTATATTACCTGTGACAGACAAACGGGTCAACACGGGAAAATATTTTTTTGTCTATCCCCCCATTTTAAGGAGCTTTTATATGAAGAATTCAACATCACTGCACTGGCTTGTATTGACCAGCGTTCTTCTTATCTCTGCTATGCTTATTGGCGGATGTTCACAAGCCTATTACGGTGCCATGGAAAAAGTAGGTGTTCACAAACGTGATATTCTGGTGGACCGGGTGGAAAAAGCAAGAGACGCCCAAGCCGATGCCCAGGAAGAATTCAAATTCGCCCTCGAACAATTTGAGTCAGTGGTTTATCTGGAAAACACCGACCTTAAAATGGCCTATGAGAAGACAAACGCGGCCTACAAAGACAGCGAAAAAGCTGCCAAAACGATCTCTGAAAAGATTGCCAGCGTGGAGGATGTGGCAGAAGCACTGTTTGTGGAATGGGAATCTGAACTGGAACAGTACAACAGTGCCGAGTTAAAACGTTTGAGTCAGCAAAAAATCACCGAAACCCGATCACGGTATAAGAAAATGCTGGCGGTGATGCACCAGGCAGAATACTCCATGGCGCCGGTGCTCACCACCTTCCATGATAACGTCTTATTTTTGAAACATAACCTCAATGCCCAAGCCATCGGCTCCCTCAAGGGAGAATTCTCCCAGCTTCAGAAGCAGATCAAATCGCTGATAGGGGAAATGAACCGTGCCATTTCCTCTTCCAACGATTTTCTGGCCAAATTAAAATAAATAGTTCTGAACTCAAACTTTGGCCATTTGAACCGTGGATGGCCAAAGAAATATTTTCTCATTATTTATTGAGGCGCACTGAGCTGCCATGGGCACTTATTACAGGTTTGCCCCACGACGGGTGAGATGAATCCCCGCCAGCATGCATCGCACCGATCCCCCGGCAAGCTCAATGGTGGGAACCTCCAGCGGAACAATCCGGGATAAGGAGTTAAACAGGATAAAAAATGCACCCATTTTTTTTAAGAATTTAAAACACAGACGGGAAAAAACTATGACATCAAAGGCTCCCACAATCATCAGATCTGTTTCTCCTTGCCTGCAACGGTATTTGGGGGTAATATTATTAATTTTTTTCACCATGGCAGCCATGCCAGAACCTCTGAAAGCCAAGACCACCATTGTGTTTCTGGGGGACTCCCTCACCGCAGGATACGGGGTTGAGTCCCAGGAAGCCTTTCCCGCCTTGCTTACCCCCCTTCTCTCTGCCAAAGGATACAATGACATCAAGCTCATCAACGCTGGCATCAGCGGTTCCACAACAGCCAGCGCCCTGTCTCGACTGAAATGGTACCAACGGGCCAAACCAGATATACTCTTTCTGGCTCTGGGCGCCAATGACGGCCTGCGGGGACTCTCTCTCACCGCCATGGAGACCCATCTGGAGGACACCATTAAGACAGCACTTTCCTCGGGCATGACAATTATCCTTGCTGGCATGGAGATCCCCCCCAATTACGGACCGGAATACACCCGGAAATTCAAGGAAGTATTTCCGACCCTTGCAGCAAAATATTCCATTGTATTTATGCCCTTTCTGCTCCAGGATGTAGCGGGGCTCAGTAAATACAACCAGATGGATGGCATCCATCCCAACAAAGCGGGCCATTTAATTGTCGCGGCCAATGTCCTTCCCTATATTGTTAATGTACTGAATATTGTGAATACTCCCGCAAAAAGTGGAAATTGACAAAACACCATTAATCATTTTACTATGGGATCTGGAGATAAAAGAGACCCAAGGAAGTCTGTTCGGCCTATAGTGCCGGTCACATGACTTGATACCAAAATTCAACCTTAAAGATATATAAAACAATAGGTTATGGTTTAAAAGCAGTATCAGTTCATGTGACCGGCACTATAAGAGTCTGTTTAAAAATTCATGGACTCTAAATGAGAATAAAATTTTGCAAAAAAATATATTTAAAATAAACGGATAAGTCTACAAATGTTTACCGGGTCTAACATACTAAAATAATTTGTTATTTTAGTTGATTTCGATGATTTTTTTTTTAAAGATGACATACGTATGGATGGCACATTCTCATTTTTCAAGGTATTTGGAATTTTAGGCTGGCAAAATTTATGCTCATTTTTTATGGCTATAGCCAATAACTATCTGATTATTAAGCTAAATTACCAGATCAACACTTATAGACTTATCCGAAAAAAAATGCCCTCATATGCCGAGCTCTGAACTTAAAAAAGGTTAGAATCTGACTTTTTACAGGTTCATCATTATTAACTCCACGGAAAAAGAGCCTAAGCCCATCCATGACAAACACACCGATTCTCAACGTCTCCCATCTGGAAAAATCCTATCCCCAGGCAGGCCTCACGCCCCTGACGGTGATTTCCAACACCGATTTTAAAATTTTTCCAGGGGAAACCGTTGCCATCACGGGTCAGTCCGGCAGCGGTAAAAGTACCCTTATGGCCTTGCTGGCAGGCCTTGATACCCCGGACACCGGCTCCATTGTACTCAAAGAACAAAATCTCAACCAGATGAACCAAGACCAGCTGGCCCGGTTCAGGGCAAAACATATCGGCGTGATTTTCCAGCAGTTTCATCTCATGCCCCATCTCACAGCAACGGAAAACATCATGCTGCCCCTGGAAATTCTCAAATACCCGGAAAAAGAAATCCACAAACGAACCCACCAGGTACTGGAACAGGTGGGGTTGACCCAACGGAAAAAACATTTACCAGCCCAGCTAAGTGGAGGGGAATGCCAACGGGTGGCCATTGCCCGGGCACTGGTGGTGCAACCGGCCCTTTTGCTTGCCGATGAACCCACGGGTAATCTGGATACCAGTACCGGCGAACAGGTGGCGGACCTGCTCTTTGACCTGGTGACCTCGTCGGGCATGACCCTCATCGTTGTGACCCACAACATGGCCCTGGCCAAACGGTGCCAGCGCTGCCTTGAACTGAAAAAGGGAAAGTTACAATGAACCTCTGGATACGCCTGGCATTTAAAGAGCTGCTGCGAAACAACAGGTTTTCCCTGTTTTTTGTGCTCAATCTCTCCATTGGATTGGTGGGATTCATTGCCCTCAATGCCTTTAACTACTCCATTGAAGCCCACCTTAAAGACAACCTCAAAGAAATTCTCACGGCGGACCTGGCCATATATTCTTCCAGAGCCCTGAATAAAACCGAAGAAAAAATCATTGATGAAATCTTAGGCCCACACCGGCAGACTTCCCAGCAGATTACTTTTTTCAGCATGATATCGGGCAAGGATATTTCCCGACTGGCCCGTATTGTGGCCATTGACGATGCCTTTCCCCTGTATGGCCGCATTTTGTTTAAAAATGCCCCTGACTCTTTACACAATTCAACGGATAACAGGGATACTCTTTTTCCACAGGCCCCACCTTCCCTCAACAGCCCCACATCCACTCCCAGTGCCTGGATCAGCCGGGATCTGGCCCTGGTACTCAATATAAAAAAAGGCGATGCCATTGGCATCGGCACGCAACAATTCAAAACCGATGCCATTGTAACTGCCACCCCGGCCGGAGCTATCACTTCGGTGGAA
>CAKZLA010000194.1 GCA_937124525.1 uncultured Desulfobacterium sp. | reverse complement strand
AAATGTCGGGGGTTTTATCACATCTTTAACCGGACAAGATAATTGTCGTCATCGGCCAAGGTAATTGTCGCACAATAGAAGCCCCGGCAGGAGATTCACACCAAAGTAGGTAAAAATCACCGCAGCAAACCCAATAATGGAAAGTAAAGCGATTCTTTTTCCCTGCCAGCCGCGCATGAAGCGGGCATGGATGGGGATGGCATATACAAACCAGGTGATCAGTGACCAAGTCTCCTTGGGATCCCAGCCCCAATACCTGCCCCAGGCAGAGTTGGCCCAGACAGCCCCTGTAATGATACCCAGTGAGAGAAATAAAAAGCCCAGCATTATCATCTGATGGGTCAACTCATCAATGGTCTCAAGGTCCGGGAAGGCATGTGTTATCCTGTTATCACCGCCATTGATTTTGAGCAGAAACATGATACCAAGGGCAAAGGCAAGGGCAAAGGCCGCATAGCCCACAAAGCAGGCCATCACATGTACCGACAGCCAGTTGCTCTTGAGCGCAGGCATAAGGGGCCTTATCTGAACCCCCATGTCCGGAGAAAGGGAGGCGTAGGCCAGACATAAGAATCCCAGGGGCAGGGCAAATGCCCCCAGAGTGCGGCCCTTATATCTGAATTCGATGAACAGATAAATCACAACAATGGTCAGGGCATAAAATACCAGGGACTCATAGAGATTTGAAAGGGGAATTCTGCCAAATCCGGCAGCATAGGACTCCTGCCACCTCAGTATAAAGCCTGTAATATTACCGGCAACCCCGGCAAGGGTCACCCAGAGGGCAATTTTGCCCGGCAACGGTTTTCTGAAAATTAATGCCGTGATATAAAAGAACGCAGCCAGTCCGTAAACAAATGTCGTGACGGATAAAATATGTGAGCTGTTCATGAAAATTCCTTGTGCTTAAGAGACGGTGTTATTTAGCTTTTGGGCGTAGAGATGGTAAATATTCAGATTGGTAATGTAGCTGTTTGGCCAGTGCCCCATCATATTCACCTGAGTTGGGACTACGTAGTAGCACACCAATGTTAGGTGAGCAGGCCAAACTTAGATGAAAATGGGGTGCTGGCCGAATATTTACCGGAGATGTTCTGATATTTGTTTGACCATCAGTCGTATCCCCAGTTTATTTTTGTTTGAAGCGCCTGATACGGTTATATGGGTTCCAATATCGTTTTTTATCACCGCGATGAATATTTTTTTATGGGACATGAAAAAAGAGATAAAACTGCCCGCAAGGAGCATGATAAATCCCGTATAAACCAGCCATACCCCCGGATCTTTGGTTACTGCAACTCCTGTGTAAAACTGTTTTTCCTGCTTTGCCACATCCAGTATCCACTCTCCCTTTCTCATCTTGTCATAGGAGGGAAATCGGATGGGCAGTGCCACCTCTACGGAAGCTTTACCCGGTTGGGTAATCTCGCACACATAGGTTTCTCCCACTTCCCGACCCATGAGGGTGTGGTTTTTCTTGACCGCTTTGAGGGTCAGAAACTTTGCGCCATGGGGAAATGGAATCGTCTTGCCGGTTACGACTTTAACCTGGGTCACTTCTTTCGTGGTTCTGTTGGTTAAGTTCAGGATCTTTGTCCTGGCAGGAAGGGTACCATAGCTTGACTGATACAAGGTGAATCCCTTGTATTTTAAGGGATCATTCACGATGATATCCTTTTCCATAAACGCTTTACCATTTTCCAGAATAACCAGACTGGATCTGTACTCTTTGACGGCACCGGTGCTGTAATAGGCAATATTAAAATCATTGCATTGGATTTCAAAACCAAGGGGAACGCTGAGCCCACTGTTTCTCAGCTGAACGGATCCAACGGATTTTCCCTCTGGAATATTCACATGGGCATCAATGCCAAACAAAGACCCAAGAAGCGCTCCAAACAGCAGCACGATGATGCCAAGATGGGTACCGTAAAAGGCGAGCCGGGTCCAGGCCCCTTTTTCGGCAAAGGCGGAAAACCCGTTTTGCTCTTCCCTCAGGTGAACCTTTTTAAAGATCTTTGAAAGCTTTTTTTCCACGGCATCTTTTATATTTCCCACGGATCTTTCACAGCTAAGTTCCTCACGAATGGCCAGCTGCTTGAATGCCGGTTTTTTTTTGAATACCATGGCAAGTGTGCCAGAAAGCCTGCTCAGGGAACAGACCAGGATATTCAAAGCCAGGGTGATTATCAATATCCGGTACCACCAGGAGTTGTACATATTGAAAACATCGAACATATCAAAGAATCTGAAGAAAAACGCTCCGTAGGCGTTGATGTAATCCCCAGCGTGTTGATTCTGGGGAATCAGCGTGCCGAAGATAGATGTGAATGCCAGCATGGCAAGGGTTGCCACCGTGAGTTTGACGGATACAAAAAAATCCCAGACATGGCCAGCAGCACCACCGGGTCTTGAAATATTTCCCATGAGTTCTCCTGTCCTATTGCTCTGGATGATCCGTGTAGTGGGTGATTAACTCCCCAACGGTCTGGTTATTTCCTGCCATGGCCAGGGGATTGATATCCAATAGCTGTCGCCAGACCTTGATGGCCTCTTCTTTTTTATTGAGATCATTGGCAAGGACGATCCCCTTGTTCAGATAAGCCATTTCAAATTTAGTATCCATTGCCAATGCGCGGTCAAAGGCTTTGATGGCCATTTCAGGCTGCCCGTTTCTTCGGTACATGACACCCAGATCACAAATAATAAAAGGGGTTTCAGATCCCGTCTCCATGGCCTTGGAATAGGCTTTGATGGCCTTTGGGTATTGATCCGTGTCAAAATAGATATTGCCAAGCTTGACCCAGGAGTCGGTGTCCGTTGGATTTGTCGTAACCATGGATTCCAGTTGCGCCGCCATTTTACCTAAATTTTTTCCCGAAGCCGCTTCCATGCCCCCGGATGGTCCGGTTTTAAACACAGTCATGGCAACACCACCGATAAAACCAACAGCCAAAACAATCAATGTGACAAGTACGGCAGATGTCCGGGTTAAAACAATTTGATTCTTCTTTTTCTTACCCATGGAGCACTCCCCAATTTTAATGAATTTTGTGGTAATGGTCGGCCTGTATTGCCGAAAATCATTATTGTGTTTATATATATGGGGAAGATTACACGAACCTTTCAATACCATTACATTTCAGCAATGTTTGCATCGCCGGTTGACAATTTTTTATTTGACTCCCACAATTAAGACGCTGGGGGGAGCCATGACTGGATTGGTGTTAATCCCAAGAAAACTTTTTCCGAGGATCTTTTTTGATAAGGATTAGGAATGAAATTATTGATTGTCGAAGATGACCATGAGATTGCCGGTTTTATCAAAAAGGGGTTTACCCAGGAAGGGTTTGTGGTGGACCATGCTGCAGATGGAGAGGAGGGCCTGGCCCTGGCGTTGATGGAGCCATATGATGCTGCGGTCATTGATCTGATGTTGCCCAAACTAAGTGGAATTTCCATCATAGAGACCTTGCGGAAACGGCATATTAATCTACCCGTTCTTATCCTGAGTGCCCGGCGTTCGTTGGATGACCGGGTACGGGGACTTCAGAAGGGGGGGGATGATTACCTGGTCAAGCCCTTTGCTTTTTCCGAACTTCTGGTGAGAATACAAGCCTTGATCCGCAGGTCCAGCGGCATCACCGAAGCGTCGGGACTGTGTGTGGGGGATCTTTCCCTGGATTTATTGACCCGGAAGGTCGTAAGAGAGGGAGTCTCCATTGATCTTCAGCCCCGGGAGTTTTCTCTGCTGGAATATATGATGCGCAATGTGGGCCGTCCGGTTTCTAAAACCATGATTCTTGAAAAAATTTGGGATTTTCATTTCGATCCCCAGACCAATGTGGTGGATGTGCTGGTGTGCAGACTCAGGAACAAGGTAGATAAAGGATTTTCCGATAAACTAATTCACACCATTCGCGGGCTGGGCTATGTCTTTAAAACAGACGATTAATCTCAAAAACAGATTCAACGTATTCAGAAATTTCAATTTTTTGCAAACTATCGGCGCCAAAGTAGCCCTGTGGTATGCCGGTTTCTTTATTTTAAGCTCGTCCCTGCTGTTTCTTTTTGCCTATTATTACTTCTCTTCAATTCTGGTGAAACAGGACCGTGGGGAGGTAATGATGGAACTTACAGAGATCTCTTCCATCTACAAAATCGGGGGCATCCAGGCCATTGAAACCTTCCTCCAGGACAACGCCACCACCCGCAGGACAAACCCCTTGTTTTTAAGGATTGCCACTGCCCAAAATAAAACCATCCATTTGTTTTCCCCTGAACAGTGGAACGATTTTGATATTTCACAGTTGGAGAAAAAAAATTTTTGCAATACCGAGTGCAGCCATACCTGGGTTCAACTCTCCTCTAACAAAGGGAATTATGTGCTGGATATCAAATCCACCCCGCTGACCAAGGGACACTGGATCCAGTTGGGTATGAGCAGCCAGGGCCGGGAAAAGGTACTCCAGCAGTTCCAAAGGATCTTTATGGTTGTGATGATCCCGCTTTTTGTCCTGGGGCTGGGTGGAGGGCTCTTTCTCTCCAGGCAGACACTCCAACCCCTTCGTCACATGATCAATACGGTGCGCTCCATTGATATCACAAAGGAGAGAACCACGGTGCCCCGCACCATGACCGGAGATGAACTGGATAAGCTGGCAGGTCTTTTCAATGCAATGCTCGATAATATCCACCGGCTGGTGGGGGGGATGAAAAACGCCCTGGACAACGTGGCCCACGATCTGAGAACCCCCATAACCCGGCTCAGGAATGTTGCAGAGATGGCACTGCGTGAAAAAGAGGATGCCCACCTCTTGAGATCGGCCCTTGTTAAGGGGGTTGAAGAATCTGACAATATTATTAGAATGCTCGACACCCTGATGGACATATCCGAGGCGGAAACAGGCTCCATGAACCTTAATATCAAACGGGCAAATATTTCAAATATCATAGCCAATATCGTTGATATGTATCAGTTTGTCGCAGAAGAAAAAGGGGTGGACGTTGAGCTTTCGGTGAAAGATGAGCTGTGGGTGGATGTGGATGCCAGCCGAATCGGCCAGGTATTTGCAAATATTGTGGACAATGCCATCAAGTTCACCCCCGCTGGCGGAAGGATGACTCTGGAAGGTTGGGATGACCATACCCATGTGATTATCAAAGTGCGGGATACGGGTTCAGGCATCCCCCCCGAAGACACTTCCCAAATTTGGCATCGACTCTATCGGGGAGATGCAAGCCGTAGTGAAAAAGGGCTTGGCCTGGGGCTCAGCCTTGTCAAGGGGATCATTAATGCTCACAGTGGCCGCATCGAAGTAAAAAAGAATCCCGGAGGGGGATCAGTGTTTATTATTTATCTGTTAAAGCGTGGGTCCTCTCTCACGTAAAATAAGACCCTGAAACACAACATGAGCCTATATAAAAACAAAAGAGAACATTATTCTTAATGTTGCATAAGAGAGTCAGCATTTTTCAATTTACCATTTGTCCGGTGCGGTATCCATCGAATCCAGTAGTTCGGATTTGATAAATGGTAAATCAAGGCTACCCACCTAAAGCGGGACAATTTTCAGCCTTGCTGACTATGCATGTCAAAGTCATTTGTTGGCATCCTTAATATGACCTCAAAAATACTTTACAGTCTTTTGAGAAAAGTCCTTACAAATGGGGAATGATCAAAAAAAGTGTAAAGTACTTTTGAAGGATGCCCATTTGTTTTGCAAATTGTCCCGGCTTAGGTGGGTAGCCGTCTTTCATTATTTTTATCAATCAAAGGCCTTCTGTCAGAGACCGACTGTATCAACCTTTTTTTTTAGCCAGTCATTCTCAACTTTGAGCTGACCGATCTGCTTGTACAATTCATTTGTTAAGCTTTCATCATCATTCTTTGTCTTTTTTTTCTTTGTTGAAAAAATTTCCGGTAAACCCTCTAAGGCCTCCTTTTTCCACCTGGTAAGAAGTGAGCGATGAAGTTCATATTTTTTGGCTAACTCAGCAACAGTCTACTGCTCCCGGATCACGGCCACTACAATCCTGGTTTTAAAATTTCCGCTGTAATTTTTTCTCATGGATCTCCTTTTTCAGGTTAAATTTGAACCCTGGATTTAACATCCCTTATGTCGCTTAGCAACTGGTTCAGAGTATGGGGTCCATAATAGTTTTCAAAGGGGATTTAAGGCGGCATGTTGTCGGGCCAAAGTTCCATACGGCAGGAAGGTTGAGCAGGGGATGACCTTCCATGATCTCCGGAGGACAGTCAAAACGAACATGCTCAAGGCAGGGGTGGATAAGGTATACCGGGATACCATCCTTGGCCATTCCATTCAAGGTATGGATCGGTATTATATTGTACCGACGGACAAGGATCTTTCAAAGGCAATGGAAAGATATACTCAATGGGTTGATTTGGAATTGAAAAAAGGTGACCAAATGGGTGACTAAAACAAAAAAGGCTTTCAGTCAAATCCTGAAAGCCTTGTGTTTACTGGTGCCCCCGGCAAGAATCGAACTTGCGCACATGGATTAGGAATCCAATGCTCTATCCACTGAGCTACGGGGGCGTTGGCTGTTATTCCACCAAGAGTTTTTGTCCTGGGTAGATTCTGCTTTTTGAGGTGAGATGGTTCAGTGAAAGCAGACGTTGGAGTGTCATATTATATTTTTGTGCAATTGTAAAGGGATTATCTCCGGATTTCACCCGGTAGGACACTGTTTTTTTGCTTTTGGTTGCCTTTGCAGATGAGGTCCCGGGAATGGTGAGCTTCTGGCCGATGTGTAACCGGGTGGAACGAAGGTGGTTGGCCGCCTTGATACGTTTGGTGGTGGTGCCGTATTTGTTGGCAATGATCCATAGATTATCCCCGGATCTCACGGTGTATTTTACGGGGGTACGCCGGGTTTTCGTTTTTTTGGCGCTGGAAGCGGTTCGCCGTTGAACTTTGCTTGATGGAATTTTCAGCACCTTGCCTATTTTCAGTACAGAGCGGGTGGAGAGGCCATTGCAAGTGGTTATGGTTTTTACGGTGGTACCGTAGGACTTGGCAATGGAAGAGAGGGTCTGCCCTCTTTTTATGCGATGGTACACATATTTTTTTGCAGGAGAAGACGTTCTGGATGGCTTCATGGATTTAAAGCGGGCAAGGAACTGATCGGACACGGATGCCGGAATTCGAAGCTCATAGGGATCGGCAGGTAAAAGCGCGTATCTTAATTCTGGATTCAGTGCCTTAAGGGTGTTAAGGGGAATATTTATGGAAGTGGCAATGTTTTTAAGATAAACCTGTTTTTTCACCGTAAAGACTTCATAGGGGATGGGAGAATTGATCTCTCCGGGGTCAATGTTATATTTTTCAAGGTCTTTTAAAATGTGGAGGGTGGCCAGAAAGCGGGGAACATACCGTGCGGTTTCCCTGGGCAGTTTTTCGTAGAGATCCCAGAAATTATCAAGGTAATTTGTTTTTTGTTTTCTGATGGTTCTTAAAACCCTTCCTTCTCCGCAGTTATATGCGGCAAGAACCGTGGCCCAGTCTCCAAAAATATTATGAAGTTCAGAAAGATAGGCAATGGCGGCCTGGGTGGATTTTTCCGGATCAAGGCGTTCATCAACGAAATAGTTCCGTTCCAGCCCGAATTTATAGCCCGTGGAGGGGATAAATTGCCATAAGCCCAATGCCCGGGCATGGGAAAGGGCCGTGACAGTAAATCCGCTTTCGATGAGGGGAAGCCAGGAAAGCTCTTCGGGGAGACCTGCTTTTTTAAGTTCAGCCACAATGTAGGGACGATAGCGGCCAGCTCTTCTCATGGACCGGATAAAAAATTGTTTTTCTGGGCCGGTGAACCGGGCAATTTCTTTGTTGACATAGGTGTTGAGGGTCAGGGGGATGGCGTTGTGATCTCCGGTCACAACAATGTGGCGGGAGGCATGGATTTCAAGGATGCGTTTGGCAATCATGTACCGAAGGTCTTCCTTTTGCTGATTCAGATCTGCCTGATCCTTGAGGTCCAGGTCCAGAATGGTGGCATAGGCAATATCAAGTTCATTGAGTGCACTTTCAAGCTCGCCTGCTTCCCAAAAATTCTGGGCAGACTCGCACAGCTCCAGGGCATGGTCAATACCTTCCTGGGCCATCCGGCAGGACACGTCTTTTTCGTGGGAGGTAAGGGACGCAGTCTCTGTTGCTGTGTCAGTCTCTTTAGATGGGGCTGTTTCCTGGAGCTCCTCGGCATCGTCGGAAAGGCCCGTTAAAAAATGTTGGTGAACGATTGATGGTTGTAAGCCGGAAAGGGATGATGCGGGCGGATGGTCAGGGGGGATAGTGGATGCTGTGTTCATGGTGTGGGAACAACCGGTGAGATAAAGAATACTGATCAGTGCAGTAACTTTCAGGCCCGTGCAAATATTATTATTGTTCATGGTATTATCATCGTCTCTTAAGTATCGAATTTTTGGTTGACATGACGGTGAGTCGCTTTATTCGTCAAGGATTGATAGGGGTGGGGCAGGCTTGGAATATCAACATTCCCGGGGCACGGTTACGGGACTGCCCACAGTGGAATGGTATAACCTGAACCTTGGTCGACTGGCTGTTACGGAACTAAAAATATCTTTACAGAATCACCATAAGTAGTAATGGCAAAGCTAATGAACCACTGTATGCTGTTACTTGATTCGTGAAATCATGCATTCCGTAACAGCCTGTCGATGGGGTTAAAGATTTAAGTCAAGCCAAGTCCCCGGGGGCATTCATTGACCGGGATGATCAAACTTCAGGCCCCAAAGCATATTCACAAGGATTATTGTTATCGAAATAATAAACAGGTGTCAAGTAAATATGAACTTGATGAACGGGGTTTAAATGGGGTGATTTTGTGGGTAAGAAATGAATTTATTCTAAAAAATGATGATAATCGTTAAAATAAATAGAATATAGGTGAAAATAGATTGGATATGTAAATATTCTCTTTTAATTGATTTATATTAGTTTTTTTTGGTGTTTGTGGGGATTGCCAGATGTGGGGTGCTTTGTTATTATCCCCGGGTCTTTCGCAAGACAGAACATTTGCGGAACGATGCCGATATAGCTCAGTTGGTAGAGCATCTCACTTGTAATGAGAATGTCCTCCGTTCGATTCGGGGTATCGGCTCCAAAAAAATGTAATGGTGGGGTTCCCGAGTGGTCAAAGGGATCAGACTGTAAATCTGACGGCTCAGCCTTCGGAGGTTCAAATCCTCCCCCCACCACCACAAACGTGTTCGTGTAGGAGATCTCAATACTGGGGGTCGCATACTGCATAGAATGTATGCTTCAAGAATTTAACTGTTTTTTTTTTGAATGGTTATTCTTTATAAAAGCGGGAGTAGCTCAGTTGGTAGAGCTTCAGCCTTCCAAGCTGAATGTCGCGAGTTCGAGTCTCGTCTCTCGCTCCAAAATCTTAAGCGCCCGAGTAGCTCAGGGGTAGAGCGCATCCTTGGTAAGGATGAGGGCACGGGTTCAAATCCCGTCTCGGGCTTATCAAAGTTAAGTTAGACGGGAATTTATTTAGAGCAAGTTATAAATACTTATTTAGAGAGGATCAGTAATGAGCAAAGAGAAGTTTGACAGGAGTAAGCCGCACGTAAACATCGGAACGATAGGACACGTGGATCACGGTAAGACGACATTGACGGCAGCGATCACAACGGTGTTGGGGAAAGCAAACGACAATGTTGCGACAAAGGCATTTGAAGAGATCGATAACGCGCCTGAAGAAAGGGAGCGCGGGATCACGATCGCAACGGCACACGTTGAGTATGAGACGGCGAACCGTCACTACGCACACGTCGATTGTCCTGGCCACGCGGATTATGTAAAGAACATGATCACGGGAGCAGCGCAGATGGACGGAGCGATCCTGGTCGTAGCAGCAACCGACGGACCTATGCCGCAAACACGTGAGCACATCCTTTTGGGACGCCAAGTTGGTATTCCTACAATGGTTGTATTCATGAACAAAGCCGACATGGTTGACGATGAAGAACTCCTCGAGCTTGTAGAACTCGAGATCAGAGAACTTCTCTCAGCGTATGAGTATCCGGGAGACGATATCCCTGTGATCAAAGGTTCTGCTCTAAAAGCCTTAGAAGGCGAAGAGAAATGGGAAGCAACAGTGCTTGAGCTGATGGAAGCAGTAGACAGCTTTATTCCTGAACCAACAAGAGAGATTGACCAGCCATTCCTAATGCCTGTAGAGGACATCTTTACGATCCAAGGTCGCGGAACAGTAGCAACCGGAAGAGTAGAAAGAGGGATCGTCAAGGTAAATGAGCCGGTAGAGATCGTCGGTATCAGAGACACACAAACTTCTGTCTGCACCGGAGTAGAGATGTTTAAGAAGCTTCTCGATGAAGGAAGAGCAGGCGATAACGTGGGTATTCTTTTAAGAGGAGTGGAAAGATCAGATATCGAACGCGGGCAGGTAATTGCCAAGCCGGGAACGATCACACCACACACGAAGTTCAAGGCAGAAGCTTATGTCCTGACAAAAGAAGAAGGCGGAAGACACACACCTTTCTTCACGGGATACAGACCACAGTTCTACTTCAGAACAACAGATATCACGGGAGTGGCAAACTTACCGGATGGAGTAGAAATGGTAATGCCTGGAGACAACATTGAGATGGAGATCGAATTGATCAATCCGATCGCAATGGAGAAAGGCTTAAGGTTCGCTATTAGAGAAGGCGGAAGAACAGTAGGAGCGGGCACCGTTTCTGAAATTGTTGAATAGGCAAATTTATGCTAAACGAAAAAATTCGCATTAAGTTGAAGGCTTATGATCACCGTGTTTTGGATCAATCCACACAAGAGATCGTAGCTACTGCAAAAAGAACGGGAGCAAGGATTGCAGGTCCGATACCGCTTCCTACTGTGAAAAACAAGTGGACAGTTTTACGTTCACCTCACGTAGATAAGAAATCGCGTGAGCAGTTTGAGATCAGAACACATACGCGGTTAATGGACATACTTGACCCGACGGCTGAAACGGTTGATGCACTTGGTAAATTGGATTTACCTGCAGGTATCGACGTTGAAATTAAGGCATTTGGAACTTAATAGCGTTTCGTAAACTTAGAAAGATCGTTTGAAGAAAGTGAGCTTCTTTATTGGGGTTAGCGACAGTAATCAAACACGAGGGGATATAGATGATTAACGGAATCATCGGAAGAAAAATTGGGATGACGCAAATTTTTGCCGAAGACGGAACAGCAACGCCTGTAACCGTTATAAAGGCTGGACCTTGTGTTGTCACACAGAAGAAAACCGCAGATGGTCGTGATGGCTATAACGCAGTTCAATTAGGATTGGTAGAGGATAAGCCGGTTCGAATGAAAAACGTTTCAAAGCCAATGCGCGGTCACTTTGAGAAAACGGCCGGCGGGACACCGCCGACAAAGATTCTCAAGGAGATCCGCTTAGCGGATGCGCCAGAAGCTGAGATTGGTGATCAAGTGAAAGCCGACCTTTTTGCTGATGGAGATAACGTTGATGTTATGGGCACGTCTAAAGGGCGTGGCTTTGCGGGAACGATCAAGCGCCACGGTTTTTCACGGGGACCTATGAGTCACGGTTCGATGAATAAGCGTCGTCCGGGTTCGATCGGTCAATCTGCAACGCCTTCGCGTGTTATGAAGGGAACAAAATCTTCGGGACACATGGGGCATGAGCGGGTTACTGTGCAAAACTTAACCGTTGTCAGGGTTGATGCTGAGGACAATCTAGTTATTGTTCGTGGCGCTGTTCCTGGACCGAATGGCGGATTGTTAGTTCTTAAGAAATCTGAAGTTTAGAAAATCGGTGGCAGCGAGTTAGCCACCTAAGACGGAGTTAAATTATGCCTACCGTAAAGGTTCGCAACATAAAGAATAAGGAAGTCGGCGAAGTAAAACTTTCTGATGCTGTATTTGGAGCCGAGCTTAATGAAAGCCTGATCCACTCAGCAGTTAGAAATTACTTAGCAAACGCTCGACAGGGAACGGCGAAAGCTAAAACCCGCGGTAACGTTCGCGGCGGCGGGAAGAAGCCTTGGAAACAAAAAGGTACCGGTCGCGCTAGAGTAGCGTCGATTCGTTCGCCTCTTTGGAGAGGCGGTGGTCGCGTT
>CAKZLA010000193.1 GCA_937124525.1 uncultured Desulfobacterium sp. | reverse complement strand
TTGCCCATCGGGGGGGCTCTGCTGAGGCAAACTTGGAGGCTACCTTTTCATATAAAAACTGCCAGGGCAGACAAATCTGCCATGTATGTTTATTGAGATAAAGGATGCCAAGATTAAAATCAAAACCATAACCAAAACTTCTTAAAAACAGGTGGATAATGGCACGAGTTCAAGACAATTACAAGACATTGAAAGAGGCGTTGAACGATGTCTACACCATGGACAGACTCAAACCCCTGGCAAAAAAAATCGGTAAAAAAGCCCCTTCACGTAAGGCAGAACTGATAGAACATATTACGACCATCACCTTCACTACGCTAAAACAGATCATATCAAAGATGAAACCCATGGCCGTCAACGCCCTGGCCGAGGCAATACACAACTGGGACGGCGTTTTCAGACAGGATCAGTTCATGGCCAAATATGGAGAATATCCCCTTGAAAAGACAAAAGTGCGCTACAATGAAGCTGATATCCTCCATCTTTTTTTTATTAATGGCAAGATTCCTGAAGATCTTTTAGCTCAACTGAAAACAATCATTCCCCCACCTGAAGAAGAGGGTATAACCTATAGCAAAGCATGGGAAAGCAGCGAAATACTCATCAGAGAGACCAGCCATGCGGCCCTCATGAACCTGAATTTGCTGCTCACAATGGTGGAAGAACGAAAAATCAGGGTCAGCGAAAAAACAGGCAAAGCCACCGCTGCCACTGTTAAAAAAATTTCTTCCAATCTGTGCGAGGGTGATTTTTATGAAGATGATGAAATTGGCTCCATGCAGGCCTTTGCCTGGCCCTTACTGCTCCAGGGGGGTGGACTTGCCACCACCGACGGTGGATTTTTAAAACTCACCCGGGCCGGTAAAAACGCATTGCAAAAGGACCTCCCGGGGGGAATTAAGGCTATTTTAAAAAAATGGGAAAAAACCAAAATCATTGATGAATATTCCCGGGTGACGGCTGTGAAAGGACAACGATCTGCCAAGGGAAGAACCATGACGGCCCCGGCCCGTCGTAGGCCCGCCATTCATGAGGCACTGTCCTGTCTGGAGCCCGGGAAATGGGTGAATTTCGATGAGATGGAAAGATTCATGGTTTCTGAAAACCATGTTTTTGAAATGACCAACCTGGACTGGAAACTCTATTTTTCCGATCCCCAATACGGAAACCTGGAGTATTGTGAAACCTGGCCGCTTTTACAGAAAAGATACCTGTTAATCTATTTTTTTGAATATTGCGCCACCCTGGGCATTTTGGATGTTGCTTACATTCACCCCGATAATGCCAGAGATGATTTTAGCGACTGCTGGGGCGCGGACGATCTTGATTTCCTCAGCCATTGTGATGGGTTGATGCAAATCCGCCTCACGGAACTTGGGGCATATGCCCTGGGCATCCTGGACGAATATGGCAGCACCGATGGGCAGAGCTTTGAGCTTCAAGATGCCTGTGTTGTCCACACAGGCTCTGATACCCCCACCCCCAACCACACGCTGTTTCTCAACAAAATAGCAGAACAACAGGCAAGTAACAGATGGGAAATCTCTTTTTCTTCCCTTATCAATGCCGTAAAATCAGAAGAAACCACCCTCAAAGAAATTCGTAAATTCATCACGGACCTCACCTCGAAAAAGCCCGGCACTGCCTTAAAAAAACTATTTAAAGAGGTGGAAGAACGAAGTTCTGCAGTGGTGCAGGCAGGGGAAGTGACCTTATTGACGTGCCGTGTTGAGGCACGTAAACAGATATTGACGGATCAACAATTGGGCAAACTATGCCTGCCTGCCGGTGATCGGCATCTGGTTATTTTACCAGGTAAAAAAGAACTCTTTGCCAAACGTCTGGAGGCGTTGGGTTTTATTCTCGGAAGTTAAGAACCCGGCATCCATAGCATTCCAGAATATCTAAATACTCATAAAAAGCAGCAATTCCCGGTCACCATTTAACTTCTTGATATTATTTAATATTTATCAAGAGGATTTCGTGGAATTCAAAACATAAATATTAATAATTTTAGACAGTTACCATGACTTTGACCGAAAATAGTTGCATAAAAAGGAGACAACCAATGAATGACACATCATCAACACCTGACATTAAATTTTCACTTACCCCCGTGGGCTATGTGGAAAACACCATCAACAAAATAACCTTCAGCCCCCACGGGAAGGACACCCCGGAGGAGAGGCAGCGGCAGGTCAAAAAACACAGGGAAGAGACCCGGAATACCATCACCACTCTCAGTCTCCTGCCTCAATTTGAGGAACTCCTGGACGGCATTGAAGACTTTTCTCACATTGTGGTGATCTACTGGCCCCACAAGCTCTCCCAGGAGGATCGGCAGATTAAAAAAGTCCATCCCATGGGACGAAAAGACATCCCCCTTAAGGGTATCTTTTCCACCCGAAGCCCGGCCCGGCCTAACCCATTGCTGATCTCCACAGTGCGCCTGCTTGAAAGGGACAAAAATCAGCTCAAGGTCCAGGGACTTGAAGCCTTGAACGGCAGCCCCATCATGGACATCAAACCCACGACAACGCACTTTGACGGCGGTGAAAACCAGACATTTCCAGACTGGATACAGGAACTCAATCAGGATATGAAAGACAAGGAAACGGAATAGCCCACATGAACCCTGCCCCCCGCTTTGTCCCCATGAACCTCAAAAAAAGTCTCCCCGTGGTGGCCCTGGTTGCCGCAGCACTGCTGTGGGGAACCTCTTTTTCCACCATGCGTACGGCTTTGCTTGTCCTGGATACCTGGAGCGTCATATGGTTACGCATGGTCATTGGGATTATCTGCATTTTGCCTCTACTGCCCAGGATATTCACGGGAACCTACCAAAAGGGGGACTGGAAAATTCTCATCCCCACGGTGATGCTCCAGCCCTGCCTCTATTTTTTCCTGGAATCCAGGGCCTTGATGCTCACCACCTCATCCCAGGCCGGGATCATCTCCTCTTTTAATCCCCTCATGGTCACCTTTGGTGCCTGGCTGTTTCTGTCTGAAAAAATCACCTGGCAGAACTGGTCCGGCCTTTTTCTCTCCATCTCCGGGGTGGTGGCCCTGACGCTCTTTGAGGGCTCCCAGAACAATGCCACAAACCCCATCCTTGGCAATTTTCTGGAACTTTGTGCCATGACTGCGGCGGCGGCCAATATGATTCTAATCAAACAGCTCTCCAGCCGGTACAATCCATGGACGCTGACTGCCATGCAGCTCATGGCAGGAACAATTTTTTTTCTACCGGGATTAAAATTCATCATCCAGGCCCCTGGTGATATCTGGACCTTTAAACTGGTGATGACCCTCCTGTTTCTTGGCTCATGCGTCTCCCTTGCCGCCTTTGGTCTTTACAACTGGGGAATAAGTAAAGTCAGGGCATCCCGGGCCGCGTCATTTATTAATCTCATCCCGGTGACAGCCATCATCATGGGCTGGCTTTTGTTGGGGGAATCGTTAAACCTCGTTCAATGGGGTGCGGCAGGTGTTGTCATTGCAGGGGTAGCGCTGGGACAGGGCCGGGGAAGGAAGAAATTTGCTGCGACATCCCCTGCCCTTGGCTCCCCAGAGCTTTGATGGGTCTGACAGATGACGGGGGCATTTCCTCTTTCCCGGGCAAAATTTTAAACGTTTGAGTTTTAAAAAATATCATCTCAAAGCCATTTGGACTCAAGGGTCATAAGTTATCATAACTTGTTGAAATTATTAGACCTGAATAAATGCTTTCTAAAAACTCAGGCCTAATGATTTCAGTGGGTTATCAAAATTCAAACCAAGGCATGATTAGAACTTATGACTGATGAGATTTGGATAGTGACGTCATAAAATCAAAAAAGCATATCTTTGACTTTGAACATATAAGAGGCAACGGCAATTAAAATGCCGTAGATAAACAAGGTGGAAGACAGAGAGGATGCCCTGAATTTCAGGGCAGTCCCTGTGTAATTATTGCCCCGGGGTAACCGGCCGGATGGCCAGGACAGGGAGTGAATTTCATCCATGGCAAGATGGGTGATTCCCCCTGCAAATACGGCGACGCCTGCAGATATGGACATATGCTTCCCCGATGGGATAAAAAGAAAAAAAGCGCATACCCCACAGAGCAGAACAAAGGGGATGCTGTGGCAAATGCCCCTGTGAACCGTGAGTTTTTTAACAAGTTGACTGACCACATAATTAATCACCAAATAGGCCAGAGCAAAATAGCAGATGAGAAATTCCGGGGTCAATGCATAATATTGCTCCATGAATCTCAACATAAAGGCGGGGGCAATTAAAGAAAGCACCACAGACAGAATGACCAGGGGCTTTCCTGTATCACTGTCCAGATCCGGCAGCACCCCTCCAATGGTGGTCAGTAAACACACGGCCCCAAGCTGAATTTCATCCAGGTGCCCGGGGAAAAACAGAAGATGCCCTCCAGACAGAAGTATTCCGGTTACAAGCCCCCCCCGGACATGGGTTTTAAAATCCGACATATGTGAAAACATCCTCTATCATGCGCACCTTCTGCGAAACAATACCCTTAAAAAAAGACATTTCCCACCTGATACACCCCCACGGCAAGGCCAAAGGCAAGTACAGTATTAAATACCACACTAAAGGTTGCCCATTTCCATGAGGTCTCTTTGCTTATAACCGCCACCGTTACAAAACAAGGGGCATACAACAGGACAAAAATCATGAGAGCCAGTGCACTTACCGGGGACCACATGGGATCTGAAAGAAGACGTGATCCCAGGGAATCAGAGGCTTCTGTATCCACGGCCCCCATAGAATAGGCAGTTCCCAAAGATGATACGATGACTTCCTTGGCAGCAAATCCCCCCAACAGGGCAATGTTGGTACGCCAGTCAAAACCCGCCAATTGGGTCAGGGGCTCAAAAAAAGATCCCACCCTGCCCGCAAAAGAATATCTCAGGGCTGCCTGGGCTGCCCTATTCTCAATGTGATCCAGCTCCTGCTGTAACTGTGCTTTTTTTGATGGGGAGGCGACCATTTCAACCTCAATGGCCTTTTGTTGAGACTGGAATTGTGATGACAGATCACTGGGAATTCCCGGGAATGTCATGGCAGCCCAGATAAGTATGGAGATACCCAATATCACGGTGCCTGCTTTTTTCATGTATTGCCATGCCCGCTCCCAGGTGTGTATTAAAACCCCCCGAAGCGTGGGCATGCGGTAGGGAGGCAACTCCATGACAAAGGGGGTGGCCTCTCCCCGGATCACGGTGGAACGTAACAATTTTGCCACCACCAGGGCCACAGCCCAACTCACCAGTGTCATGGCAAACATCACCCCTGCGGCATTTTTGGGAAAAAAGGCCGCAGAAAGCAATAGGAACACAGGCACCTTGGCCCCGCAATTCATAAAAGGGGCCGTTAGAATGGTGGCCAGTTTTTCCTTGGGACTTCGCAGGGTCCTTGCCGCCAGCACACCGGGTACGGCACATCCACCGGGAATACCACCGGACACAATAAAGGGCATGAGAGACGCCCCATGCAGGCCAAAAACCCGGAATATCCGGTCCATCATATAGGCCATCCGGGCCATATATCCCACATCTTCAAGGACGGTGATGGCCATGAACATCACCATGATCAAGGGGACAAACCCCATGACGCCCCCCACGCCGCCGATGATGCCATCCACCACCAGGGACTGCACCAAACCCGCAGGTATAATTGCCACAGCCACCATGGCCAGCCACTCAAAAAAGGCCTCCACCCAGCCCATGGGAATCTCACCAATGGGAAAGGTGATCTGGAAAATACCATAAAGGGTAGCCAGCATGATGATGGGCCCCAGGAACCGGCTGGTCACCACCCGATCAATGTTATCGGATAGGTTAATGCGCTGTCTTGTCGTATCCCGCTTTACGACCCCCTGTTTCATCATGGCGGCAATGTGCCCATAGCGATAATCGGCAATAATGGCATCCGGAGACATGTCCATATTTTTGATGCACCGGGTTCTGGTTTTTTCCGCCAGGTTCAGCAGTTGGCCATGGCACGGGTCAGCAGATCCCTCACCCAGGGCCATGATCTGCTCATCCTCTTCAAGATACTTCAGCCCAACCCAGCGTGCAGGAAAACGATCTGTCATAAAATTGTTTTCCGTAATAAGGATTTCCATCTCCCGGAGAACCGGGTCCAGCAGTGATCCATAGGAAATATGCAAGGGCTTCCAGGCACCTTTTTTCTCCCGGATAAAGGCAATGGTGCGCTGAATAAGCTCATGCTTGCCTACACCAGTGCGGGCCACGGTTTCCACCACAGGAAGCCCTAACAGGGAGGAGAGCATCTCCACATCAATGGTTTTTCCTTGTTTTTTCACGGCATCCATCATGTTCAGGGCAAGCACCATGGGGGCTCCGAGCTCCATGAACTGGATGGAAAGATAGAGATTTCTTTCAAGGCTTGTGGCATCAAGGATGTTGATGACCACCTGGGGGCGTTCGTCCACAATAAAATCCCGGGCCACCAGCTCTTCCGGGGAGTAAGCGGTCAGGGAATAGGTACCGGGAAGATCCACCACATCCATGAGTGTCTCTCCGGATTTCACAGTTCCAGATCGTTTCTCCACGGTGACCCCGGGATAATTTCCCACATGCTGCCTGGCCCCGGTGAGGGCATTGAACATGGTTGTTTTTCCACAATTGGGATTTCCTGCCAGTGCTGCAATAATGTGCTGTGCCATTGTCAATCCTCCTGGATCTCCACTGAGATGTGATCGGCCTCGTTATTTCTAAGGGTGATGGTAAAATCCATGATGCGAAGGGCCACGGGGTCTTTTAAAGGTGCCCGGCCCACAATGCGTACTTCTGTGTTGGGGACCAGGCCCATGTCCCTGATCCTGCGTCCCAGTTCCCCGGTTGCCCGCACCGAACGGATAATTCCGGTCTGATTGAGTTGCATTTCCCTTAAGTTGACTATGGCTGACATTATATCTCCCCATTTTTATCTATAGAATGTATCATAAAATGCATTTTTTATTTTGAATAATCTTGGATGAGGGTAGGTCTTGGTCCCCAAGAGAAACGGTGTCACAACTGCCCGTCTTGCTACAGTT